>JANTGG010000034.1 GCA_024763035.1 Desulfocapsa sp.
GAATGGAGTATTTGGGGTTGTGGACAATATCTCCACCCTTCATACTACCATCCGTACCTTTGACGGTGCCATGGTTTTTCTTCCTAATCCCCTGGTTCTGGCATCCGCGCTGCCGCAGCAGGAAATTCATATTGTCAAAGAGAAAGAAAAATAGAAGCTGGCTTGAGCGAAAACATTACAATACAGAGGGGTTGTGTTTTACACCCTGGGTGCATGTAATTAATCTGAAGGAGTAATGATGCAAAGCAGGATTTTCTTTTCTTTTTATTGTTATTGTTAATTCTCCCTACCACCGTTCTTGCCAAACAGGATGGAGCTCAGGCTGTTATGTTCATGTCTCACCGCTTCGGAGAATCACATTACCCCCAGCACTAACATAACCCTTGCCCAGTTTGAGAAGCAGCTTGATTTCTTCGAAACAAACAACTTTTCAGTTCTACCGCTTTCTTAGGTGACCAGAGGATGAAAATCCAATGGCTGAAGCCTGGGAAACAATTCAAGGTCCAAGCGAAAACAGACCTGCCATTGGGGCGTTCCCGGTATAACTGTACTGCTCCGGAAAGCAAGAGCGGCAGGTATCTCTGGTATAGCCAGCCCTGGTTACGGTTATAGACGAATGGCAGCCCCGGCATGCTGTGTTTATGCGTCAGAACAATATTCCTACCACCAATCCCCCGCTGAGGTAGGCTCTGTGCTCAATCTTTTTTTATCCAACCAGGAGTAATTATGACAAAAAACAAAAAACGTACAATAAAGCAACGATTCGCTCAAACTGTTTTAGCCGTGGGAATTCTATGGTGTCTTTTAATCAGCGTAAGCGCAGCAGAATCGTCAATTAAAACTTATTATTATGAAATCCATGTTCATGCCGGCTTGATTGCAGACTCCATTGAGTATTTAAAAGCTAGAAAATTCTGGAATGCAACAAGTCATCAGAAGACCCTAGATGTTCCTCGTATTATCATCGTTACCACAAGTCAAAACTGGCGAAAAGAATCAAAAAGTGTTCCGGTAGAAGTAAAGAAAGAACTTTTTTATCGTTCTATCCTTCCCATGGTACTGTTTTCCAATGAACTGATTATGGATGAACGTCTGGAGCTTGAAGCAATAAATAGCAAGTTGAACACAGATAAAAAATTAACCTCAGAGGAACAAGCCACCTTGCAATCCATTGCCGAAAAATATGGAATGGAGGATAAAAAAAACACTCAAAAACAAATTGCCGGCCTGCTGGAACGGGTAGATATTATTCCGCCTTCCCTTGCCCTGGGACAAACCGCCTATGAGAGCGGCTACGGTACCTCCAGGTTTGCTGTTGAAGGAAATGCCCTGTTTGGACAATGGACCTACAGCGGCAATGGCATGAAACCCAAAGAGCATCGGGCGAGCAAGGGAAATTACGGGGTTGCTGCCTATAGATGGCCTTTTGACTCGGTGAGAAGCTATATGCAAAACCTCAACACCCATAATGCCTACCAGGGACTCAGGGATAAAAGGGCAGCCTTAAGGAAACAGGGCAAAGACCTTACCGGTATGGCCCTGAGCGAGGCACTTGGCAGTTATTCGGAAAAAGGGATGGAGTATGTCAAAACTCTGCAGTCGATTATCAGGGTGAATAAGCTGGCTGTTGCCGATAACGCACATCTTCGTGATGAACCCGTGACCCTGATTGTTGGAGTAGACAGCAAGGAGGAAATCAAGGAAACTGAGGCCAAAATTGAGGAGTTTCGTGCTTCCGGCAAGCTGGATAAAATCCTCCGGGAAATGCGTTTGCAGTCAGTGAAAAGATCGACGTGGGTGCCAAGGGAGTTATAACCACCGAGGAACGTAACGGCGTGTTCTATGTCCGCTTTCGCAAGCTGCAGTATCCGCAAAATGATTGCTACGGTTCGGATCATTCAGCCATTCGTTATACCGATTCGATTTTCTGGGGTGTTGTTATAGCGGTGGCTGTGGAACAGCTTATCAGCACCTCCACCATGTCCGATACATCAGCCAGTACAAAATTTTACCTGCGTATTGCCCAGATTCTTTTTACCGGTTTATTTGTTGTGGCTGGTCTTATCCTGGTCGAGCGTCTCCTGCGTCCGGGAGTTTGTTCAGATGGACAGGGACCGACAAGACCCAATCAACGTAATCCCATTCCTGAATACCATAGAAATACAACATGAAAATCATCAAAAAAGTTTTCAAATGGTCTTTGATCAGCATCTTTGGTCTGTTTGTTTTAATCTCTGCCGGTCTGATGATTGCTGCAGCCATGGATATAACGCTTAACCTGGACAAGATCCGACCTGCTGTTGAAACCGCAATGTCAACCGCCCTGGATCGAAAGGCTAGGATAACAGGTTCTGTTACTCTGAAAGCAAACTTTCGTCCCACTCTTGAAATACGGGGAGTACAGGTTGACAACCCACCGGGCTGGACTGATTCCAGTTTCGCAACCATGGATCTTGCCCGCGTCCAGATAGGGCTGCCCGCACTCTTCACCAAACAAATAGATGTGGGAGAAATCACCTGCGAGAAGGTGACCTTGAACCTGGAAACCAATACAACAGGGGCTAACAATTGGCAAGTTTCCTCGGGCAAAGACACAGCCCAAGTAATTGAAGAAGAAAGTGAAAGCTCTGCGGGCGGTTTCGGGATTAAGGCTCTGGACAAATTGTCACTGCAAAAAATTCACCTCAGCTATCGTGATAACAGCCTGGACAAAGTACTCAACTTTACCTTGGATGAGTTGAGCGGCACAGCTGAACAGGGTGAGAAACTGCAGTGGAAAGGAAGAGGTGATTTTCAAAACAGGAAATTTGATTTTATCATAGAAAGTGGAGCACTTAATGAGTTTCATCCCCGCCGGCAAATGTACCCGCTTGCTCTTTCGGGACATATCATCGACACTCCATTTACCGCCCAAGGAAAACTTGGGCATGATCACAAAGAACCCAGACTTGGCCTTGACCTGACCCTGGGCAAGGTGGACATCGGATCCCTGTTATCCTGGCTGCAGGTTGCAGAAGGGATAGACGCTGCAACCGATGAGCTTGCTCTCCACCTCAATTTGCGTGGAGATACCCTACGTAAAGTGGTCACCGAATCTACTCTGCTGTTCACCTTAAAAGGAGGAATGTATACCCTCCACGGCGCTGGCCATGGTGAAGGAATCCCCATAGCCATAACCCGGGGTGAAGTCAGTTCTCAATCCGGTAAACCTGTTGCCGTCAACCTGGATGGAACCATTGACAGCATCCCGATACATATTGGGATGCATGGAATGGAACTGATTAGTTATATAGGGAGTCCCCAGGAACTGCCACTTACTATAAATGTGGAGGCAGCCGACACCACTCTGGATTTTAGCGGAAACCTGACCCTGCCGATCAGCAACAAGGCTGTCTCCCTTGGAATGACCATTCAAGGTGAAAAGCTGGATAGCCTTAATCAACTTCTGAAAACTGACCTTCCCCCTTTTGGCCCTTACAGCATCGGAGCAAAATTTTCCATGCAGGAACAAGGGTATGAGCTGTCAGACATGCGGATACAAATTGGAAGCAGTGAGTTGTCAGGCAATATGTACCTGAACATGACCAGTGACAAACCAGATACCAAGGTTCAGCTTGTAAGTACCCTGCTTCAGATTAGCGACTTTGACACGGGAGACTGGAGTCCGGAGGGGAAAGAGGTTCTGGAACAAGAAAATCCGGGCACTGCTCCGGAACAAAAAGAGACAAAAAAGAGGGCAGATCCATTACAGCCCGCGTCCCTGCTGTCAGCGGAGTCTCTGGGCAAAGCCAACGCCTCTTTGCTGATACAACTTGATAAAGTTATGTCCGGGAAAGACACTCTAGGTAAAGGCAGGCTTGAAATTACACTTCAGGATGGTCGTTTTTCCATCGCTCCTCTGGAGCTGCAGCTGGCTGACGGTACCGCGCGAACTGAATTTTCCTATTATCCAACCGCAACCGATGCCGAGATCCAGTTGACAACCGCCATCGACAAACTCGACATGGGGATACTTGCCCGTCGTGCCAAACCGGAAAGCACCATGGGCGGTCACCTGAGTCTGGACTTGAAGATTGAGGCCACTGCACCAAATCTTAACCAGCTGCTGGCAAACGGCAATGGTCATTTTGATCTTGCCTTTGTGCCGATCAATTTAGATGCCAGCCTGATTGATCTCTGGGCAGTTAATCTTCTCTCCGCCCTGGCCTCGGAAGTGGATGGAGAACCAACCTCGATCATTAACTGTCTGGTGGCAAGTTTTAGCATGGAAGACGGACTCATGGAGGAGCGGGTTATATATATGGATACCACCCACATGAGCATTGAGGGTGAAGCAAAGATCGACTTTAAAAATAAAAGGCTCCAGGTCAAGGCCGCACCCTACGCCAAGCGGCCGGAATTCTTCAGCCTGGCCACCCCGGTCAAAATCAGTGGCTCCTTTGATGACTTTGGCATCGGAATTAACAAAATCCGCCTCATTACCACAGCGGCTTCTTTTATTACCAGCCCGGTTCATGTACCGCTCAGAAGACTTTTCTCCGGTGAAACTCCCGAGGATGGGGCAGAGGCGTGCCGGGCAGCCTGGGAGAATCGACGAGTTGTGGAATAAGAGATGATCGTACAGGAAGAGCCTATGACAACGTATGTGGAAACGTTTGATTTTCTCGAATTTACACTCATCTGTGCAAGAACGAGGAAGAATAACAGATTTACCGTATGGTGCAAGACTATCGCCAAACGTCTGCGGGCCAGGATAAAGGCAGTACGTAAAGAGATCAAGTAATGCATGCACACGCCAGTGCCCGGAAATAGAAAGTCAGTCGACACCTTCAGGACGGAAGTGATGCGGAGTTCCAAGTCAGCGGCTATACGTCACTTGCGCCCGGGTAGGAGCCGTATGAGGTAGTTCGTTACGGACGGATCTGTGCGGGTGGTGCCGGAAAACCGGTATCCCTACCGCGATGAATGCTTTCTTCCATTTTCGGCTCTTTATTAAATGCAGCCACAACTGACAGCGATTACAGCTGCTTAAATGGCAACCGTTAGCGTCTTAACCTGAAGAATACGGCAATGGATTTATTTGTAAATAATATTGAGTGCCGAGGTGATACGACTGTAAGCTTCAATAGTATCGTTTGAAAGAATTGCCTCAACGGCATCGAGTTTTTCCTGTAATTCCCCTGCGGTGATTTCCAGGTTCTGAATGGTTTCCCCTGCTGTTGATTCTGTGACATCCATGGCCTGCCGAAGGTCTTCGGCACTTCGTAGAAGTGAGAGCATATTGGAGATCTTCTGCAGCCGCAGGAAGAGTTCCGTAAAATTAAGGGGCTTTTCAAGATAATCGGCTGCTCCTTTCTTCATGGCCTCCACGGCAGTATCAACTGACGAATGCGCCGTAATCAGGATTACTTCAATCTGCTGATTTTTGTTTTTGGCAATCTCAAGGACCTCGATTCCACCGATCTCTCCCGGCATCATCAGATCGGTCAGGATAACATCAATAGGGGTCGTTTCTATTATCTTTTCCGCTTTATAGCCGTCTTCGGCAAGTAGTACGGTGTGATTTTCTTTTGTGAGGCGCTGTTCCAGTAACCTTCTGATTACGGGGTCGTCATCGACAACAAGTATTGTGAGAGTGTTCATTGGCAGACCTCAGTTTTTTTTCTGGTAGAAAATGGCACGTAAATGCCTTTTGGGAACAAAGAGCGGGCAGATGCCGGTTAGCGATTCCGTGGATCCGATTATCAGATACCCGTCATCAGCCAGACTTGCTGCAAGTTTATTGAAAAGCTTTTTTCTGTCCTGCAGCGTGAAATAAATGGCAACGTTTCTGCAGAAAATAATATCAAACTTGCCAAGACCTGTGAAAGGAAGCATAAGATTCAGCTTTCGGAAGTTAACCATTGACCGGATTTCATCCTTGATTTTCCAGGAATCTCCAAACAGGGTGAAATGCTTCTGCAGGGTCTGTCGGGGAAGCCCCCTTTCGATCTCAAATTTATTGTATTTACCGTAGCTCGCCTGTTTGACTGCACTGTCGGATATATCCGTACCCAGCAGTTTAAAGTTAAAGCGGTCCAGCTGTCCATCAAGCAGTTCCCGTATGGTCATGGCAATGGAATAGAGTTCCTGGCCTGTTGAGGACGCTGAGCTCCAGATTTTGATATGGGTCTTCATGCGGGGGGAAGCCGGGCTGCGGAGATCTATCAGTTCGGGCAGGATCTTGTGCTTTAACAGTTCAAAGGGACTGTTGTCGCGAAAAAAGAGTGTTTCGTTTGTGGAGATGGCATCGATGAGACGCCGTTCTATGTTTTTTGTTGAATCGCGCTTTGCCTTATCATGCAGGGCACGAAAAGACGCACAGCCAAGCTCCTCTGCTATCGGTCCCAGGCGGGTTTCAAGCAGATAGGATTTGCTCTGATCAAGGTATATTCCTGAAATATCGTGAATATATTGGGATATGGTTTTCAGCTCATCGGCTGTGATTTTAAGCATGATCAGTCTTTATATTCGCATGAGGAGTGGTGGAAGAGAAGTATACTCTTAACGAATAGTTTTGACAATTTCATCTGCTATTTTATTGAGCGGAGCGATGATATCAGCAAGCCCTCTTTCAATGGGGGCTTTCGGCATCCCGAATACCACGCAGGTTTCCTCATTCTGGGCGATGATTGTTGCTCCTTTCTGTTTCAATACCTCCAGACCTTTGGTGCCGTCTGAACCCATGCCGGTCATTATGACCGCTGTGGTCCTTCCCACATAATAATCAGCGACTGAGCGAAAGAGATAGTCAGCAGAGGGTCTGCAGGAATTCTCAGGTGGATCATTGGTTATCTTGATTTGTCTGTTACTGCCGTCGGCACTGGCAACAAGTTTCATCTGTTTTCCTCCCGGGGCAATATAAACAGTATTTGGCTGAATAGCCTCCCTGTCTTGTCCTTCTTTGATGCTAAGGGCACATTTGGCATCAAGACTTGCAGCCAGGGATTTTGTGAAAACCGGGGGCATATGCTGAACCACGACGATGGGAACACCTATGTTTCCGGGAAGCATGGGGAGCATCTGGGTCAGGGCGTTGGGGCCGCCGGTGGATATGCCTATGGTGACGATTTCTGCTTTTCCTTTTACTACACCGGGGACGATGGCAGGTCTGTTTCTACCGGCAGGGTGGTGGGGAGTTTTTTTAGGATCACTCTTTTTTCGTAGAACCTTTCCTGTGCTCTTCGTAAGAAGACCTTTTTTTCGGAGAAGGGATGGTGCGTTTCGGGAAAGCTTGAACTCCCGGATAATGGGAGTGAGATTTTGTTTTAGTTGGCGCTTGCTCTCCTCGGCGTTTGTGGCAGTGGGTTTCAGGATAAAATCGAAAGCACCAAGTTCCAGAGCTTTCATCGTCATTTCACCGCCGTCAACAGTGAGAGTAGAGACCATAACGGCTCCGGTATCCGGGTAATTCTGCTGCAGTTCGGCGAGGACTTCAATGCCGTTCATTACCGGCATCTCAATATCAAGGGTGAGCAGGTCGGGTTTTAAAGAGGTGATCTTTGACATGGCGATTTTGCCATTATGGGCAACCCCCACGACTTCAACTCCAGGTATTTCTGCAAGTACATCGGAAACGGCCTTTCTATACACAATGGTGTCATCAACGACCAGAACGCGTAACTTTTTTCCTATTATCATTGATCGTTCTCTTCAATACGCAGGACTTTATCCACATCCAAAATTCCAATGAGTTTATCGGAAGTCTTAAAGACACCGGTGAAGAAATCTCCCTGAATACCACCCATGTTGGAGGGAGGTGGCTCAAATTTTTCTTTGTCTGCGGACACAACATCACGGATCTCTTTTACCAGGAGACCGATATGTTCCCCGGGTGAGTTGACGATGATGTTGCGCGGATCTTCTTTTAAGTTTGTTTCTCCAAGGCCAAGCTTTTTACCGAGATCGATACTTGTAACAATTTGTCCGCGGAGATTGAGAATCCCCAGGACATAACTCGGTGCCTGCGGAACTTTGGTCATATCTATGAGCTTATTGATTTCCTGAATTTTGAGAATATCCATCCCGCAAAGGGCATCACCCACAAGGAAGGTTGCAAGCTCAACAATGTTTTTATTGGCAGCTTCGCTGTTGTTGTCCATGGTTACTCCGTCATACTGTTATCCAGATATTATGCTGAGGTACTTACGCAGGCCTTGTTGACCAGTTACTGCTGTTAAGCTGTTCCTTACCATCAAGGACTCAATGGAGCTGTTTGATATAATGATGTACAGAGGTCATTAATTTTTCCTTATCAAGTTTGATGTGATACTCATTCACTCCCACTGCCTTGCCTTTGGCGACATCTTCTTCACCGGCAAGTGTGGTCAGTGCTATCACGGGAATCTCGGCAAATCGCGGATCATTTCTGATGGTTTTGGTGAGTTCGAATCCATCCATGTTCGGCATTTCAATATCAGTGACCACAATGGATATTTCATCAGCATGTTCCTGCAGAACCTCCCAGGCAACCTGACCGTCTTCACCCTCCATTACATCGTATCCGCATTCGGTCATATAGGATTTTACCTGGTTCCTGAAGAAATTAGAGTCCTCGGCAATAAGAACAACAGGCGGTGAGCCGTCTTCTTCAACTACCTCGTAAATCTCCTGGTCTTCGAACCATTCGGGATACAATGCTCCGACAATCTCAAAGATATCAATGAGCATGGTCGTCTGCCCGTCAATGATGGTGGACCCCATAACACCCGCCTGCTTGAGAGTGGTTTCGTCAATATCAACAGAAACCTGCATGGCATCAATGGGACCGATGGCAAGAAGCCCGACGATCTGGGAGGCGATGTTGAAGACAATTACCAGCAGATCTTCTGTGTCGGCAAGGGGTTGAACCATGGCAACATCATCAACAGCGATGAGAGAGAGACTGCCTCCCCGATACTGCATAACTTTCTTGCCGCCAAGGACTTCTATATCGGAAAGTTTTATCTTTTCGATGCGCTCAACCTGATTGAGTGGAACGGCAAATTGTTCCTCTTCCGAGCTTCTAAACGTAAGAAGTGCCTGCTTGTCCTTTTTCGCACGTACCCTTTCTTCCTCGCTTATGGCAATTTCTGCAGCTCTGTCGGAACCGTCTAAAGAAGTGAGGTCTGCCATACGTGCAATGTTTGTTACATCAAGAATAAGAGCGATACGCCCGTCGCCCATAATTGTGGCACCGGCATATCCCTTGCAAACCTGCAAATGTTTGCCAAGTGGTTTGATAACAATCTCTTCAGAGTCCTGAAGCCGGTCAACAATCAGCCCGTATTTTATGGATCCGTTTGAAACGACAACAATATTTAAGGCACTTGCTGCTGTGAATCTCCGGTCGCCATTTTCGCGTTTGCGTGGTTCCAAGGGTTCTTTATTTTGGGTCTGAACCTCTTCTTTGTCAGTGTTGAAGGCAGGATTTTCTGGACCTCTGGGGTCGGAAATTCTCTCTCTCCGGTCTTCCTTGAATTCATCGCTTTCCTTGTCATAATAGGTGCGTTTGATGCCCAGGACATCGGCTAAACGAATCAGAGGAAGCAGATTGCCGCGCAGCCGGACCACCTCGGCATTACCGACGCGTTCGATGCGATCTTTTACCTGATTTGCAGGAATTCTAAGCAGTTCCTCAAGGTTTACCTGGGGAATGGCATAGCGTTCACCGCCGGTCATAATGATCTGGCAGGGGATGATGGCGAGGGTCAGAGGGAGTTTGATGGAGATGGTTGTTCCCTTACCAACTTCCGATATGATATCCACCTGACCACCGAGTTTGTCCAGGTTGGTTTTTACAACGTCCATGCCGACACCACGACCTGAGACGTCTGTAACCTCCTTTGCAGTGGAAAATCCAGGGAGAAAGATCAAATTGACTTTTTCCTGATCAGACATTGCCGCAATCTGATCAGCTGTGAGCAGTTCCTTGTCAATCGCTGAGGCGGCAAGGGCATCACCGTCGAGACCTTTACCGTCATCAATGATCTCGATCACCACCTGTCCAGCTTCATGGAAGGCTTTTAATGTGACAGTTCCCCTTGATGGTTTTCCTGCATTGACTCGGTCTGCGGGCATTTCAACGCCATGGTCGACAGAATTTCGAACCAGATGGGTGAGGGGGTCATTGATGGATTCGATGATGGTTTTATCAAGCTCTACATCCTTGCCGACGATGGTAAGATCAATTTCCTTGTTCAGTTTGCCTGACAGGTCTCTGACCACACGGGGAAATTTATTGAAGACATTACCAATTGGCTGCATGCGGGTGAGCATGATGGCTTCCTGCAGTTCCGAGGTGATAAGGTCAATACGCTGCCCGACCGTTTCGGCGTTTCTCGGATCATCGGAGGCAATGGTTTGCAGGAGCTGGTTTCTGCTGAGAACGAGCTCTCCGGCAAGGGTCATAAGAGAATCGAGTAAACTGACATGGACACGAATGGAGGTGTCCACATTCAGGGGAGATTTCTTCTTTGAATCTTTTTTTTGTGAATTTGCTGCCGGCGCTGGCTTTGGTGCTGGAGCCGGTGGTGCAGATTTTGCGGGTTCCGGTTCCTGGGCAGGTTCTGGTTCCGGGGGCGTTTTTGATGCTGCTGCTTCGGGTGCGGAAGTCGGGGGGGGAGCAGAAGGCTCCGGCTCCGGCTCCGGCTCCGGCTCTGGCTCTGGCTCTGGCTCCGGAGCTGTGACGGCAGCAGCAGGCTCTTCTACGGCTGTTTCCGGTGGTGTGGAAGCCTGTGGAAGATCCCCGTTCACAATGGCATTTAGAGGAATGATGTGTTCTGTGATGTCGTAATTGTTGCTGTTCTGGATATCTTCGATCATGGTTTGCAGTTTGTCAGAACCATTGAGCAGGACAGAAACGATTTCGGGGGCGGGTATAAGTTTACTTGAACGGATCAGCCCAAGGACATTTTCCATGGCGTGGGCAAGATCCTGAATGGTGGTAAGTCCCATAAAGCCGGCACCACCCTTGATGGAATGGGCAGCCCTGAAAACCTTATTGACCAGTTCTTCGTCAATATCGGCACCATCCTCTTCTATGGCAAGCAGGTCATTTTCAATATCTGCGAGATGTTCAAGGGATTCTTCGATAAAGCCCTGCAGTATTTCGTCGTCTTCAATTTGCATAGGAATACTCCACTTGGGGATATCTTCTGAAAATAATTGCGATAATCGGCTTTTTAAATCCGAAAAACCTTACAAATACAACATGTTCCACAACTTATGACTGTATTGTATATTTCAGGATCTTGAATGTACAGGGAAAATTGAAAAAAAAAGGGGGGCGGGGAAATGACAGCTTGCTGAAAGGAGAGAAGTGCTGCACTGCACATCCCTGAAAGACCAGGGATGCGCAGTGTGAGTTTTGCGCGTCAGTGTAGGCAGGGAAGTTTTTACTTGATGCTGAGAACCGTTACTTCGTAGTTCAGGGGGTGACCGGCAAGGGGATGATTATAGTCGATAATAACAGACTCATCCTTTATTTCGACTACAGTGGCGGGAATCTGATGAGTTATTCCATCCTGTTCAACATTCATTGACAGGAGTGTTCCAACTTTGGGAACACCTTTATCTGAAAAATTTTTGGCGGGAATGGTTTGCAACAGATCATTTCGACGAATACCAAAACCGTCCTCAGGTGTGAGGTGCACCTTGCGCATTTCTCCGACATGCATTCCCAGAAGGGTTTCGCGCATGGGTTTGGGAGTGTCCTCGGCGTCGAGTTTTATCTCTCTGGGCTCATCTTCGCTGACTGTTTCAAAGACTGTTCCGTTGTCCAGTGTGCCGGTGAGAGTTACGGTAACAGTATCCTGCTTTTGTACCTGTTTCATAAAAAAACAATGCTCCATTTATATAGTGGAAAAGGGAATGTGTATTTTTTGATTCCGAACTTACCTATTTATCAAATACCCGCCTGTTTGGCAATCTTTTGCTGTCTGCTTTCCAGGCTTCGTGGTAAAAATTCAATTTTGTGGATAAAAGCAGCAGAATCTTGACAAAAAGCGTATACAGGCATACATTGCGCAGGCTTTGGTCGTTGGTCCCCGTTCCTTTTGCAAGGAGTCCTGGAATGAAGCTCGTATGCGAAAAATATAAAGAGTCCATGGATTCTGAAGGCGCAGCATGTCGTCATCCCGACGATTACTGCAGCACCAGGAGTTCCTGCATGATTTATTTCATTGAAAAAGAGCGGAGAAGGGCAGAAAAAACTGAAAAAGAAAAGGAAGCTAAAGATGCCTGACAGCATCTTCGACAGATAATTTCCAGAGACAGTATCAAGGATACAGACACACTATGATAGAGCTTGATTTTTCAAAGAGTAAAGACGGTCTGCTGCCTGCCATCGCCCAGGATGCCGAGACAGGTGACATTCTGATGCTTGCCTATATTAATAAGGAATCATTTCAGAAAACTGTTGCCACAGGAAAGGCGCATTACTGGAGCAGATCACGGGCTGCACTCTGGCTGAAAGGGGAATCTTCCGGTCACGTGCAGCTGATCCGGGAAATTCTGGTTGATTGTGATCAGGATACTGTCGTGTTCAAGGTGGAACAGCTCGGCGGGGCGGCATGTCATAAGGGGTATCGCTCCTGTTTCTTTCGCCGGGTGGATACAGATGATCTGGTTATTGTTGAGGATAAGGTTTTTGATCCCGAAAAGGTTTATGGAAAATAGATGCAAAGCATGGCATACGTGTCTGCTCAAAGCGGATTTTTACAGATACGATTATACTAACACCGGTGATGAACGGTAAGCCGGCATAAGTACCTTGTTAGAAATTTTCTTGCGAAAGAAACAAGAAAATTATCTGTAATGTACTAAAAAAACACCTGATACTGATATGGAGAAAAATATGAATCAGCTTAAACTTGGACTTCCCAAAGGGAGTCTTGAAAAGGCAACCATTGAGCTGTTTGAAAAGGCAGGCTGGCTCATTAAGCCGCGTTCCCGTAATTATTTTCCGGAGATAGATGATAAGGAGCTGGACTGTTCCATCTGTCGTCCTCAGGAGATGTCCAGGTACGTGGAGAGTGGAATGCTTGATGCCGGAATTACCGGTAAGGACTGGACCATGGAAAATCAGTCCGAGGCAGTTATCGTTACAGATCTGGTCTATTCCAAGGTCAGCAGAAAACCGACGCGATGGGTGATCGCAGTTGCCGGTGATTCTGATATCACCTGTGTTGAGGATCTTGAAGGCAAAAAAATCGCAACGGAGCTCATGAATGTCAGTAAACGATTTTTTGCGGAGAAAAATATCAACGTGGAGATAGAGTTCTCCTGGGGGGCAACGGAGGCTAAGGTTGTTGCCGGTCTTGCCGATGCCATTGTGGAGGTCACTGAGACCGAAAACACCATTCGTGCCCACGGTCTGCGCATTATCCATGAGTTGATGGAGTCCAATACCCAGTTTATTGCCAATAAAGAGGCCTGGGAGGATCCATGGAAAAGGGAGAAAATCGAAAATATCGCCATGCTCCTGCAGGGATCTCTCAATGCGGACAGGATTGTCGGGCTGAAGATGAACGTCTCTAAGGAAAAACTGGAGCCAATCATCGAAATTCTGCCAAGTCTCAACGCTCCAACGGTGGCACATCTCTACAACAGTGACTGGTTTTCTGTTGAAACAGTTGTTTCCGAAGATATTGTGAGAGATCTTATTCCCACCCTGAGAAAAGGCGGTGCCGAGGGCATCATTGAGTATCAGCTCAGTAAGGTTATATGAAATTTGTAGATATTAAATTTCTTCTCAGTGTCCACAAACTTGCACAGCTGCCGGAACCGACTCTTCCCGAAATTGCTTTTGCTGGTCGTTCAAATGTGGGGAAATCCTCCCTCATTAATGCCCTTGTGGGCAGGAAGGGGCTGGTGAAGGTCAGTGGACGTCCCGGTAAGACGCAGGGGCTTAACTATTTTGAAATCAATAATCAGCTGTATCTGGTGGATTTACCCGGCTATGGTTTTGCCCGTGTGTCAAAGGGGATGCAGGACGGATGGCAGTCCCTTATTACCAGGTATCTTGAGTCACGTTCCACCCTTACCTGTGTCGTGGTGATAATCGACCTCCGCCATGAGGCAAAGCCGCAGGACAGGCAGCTGATATCCTGGTTGCAGCAAAATGACATCCCGTATCTGCCCGTCTATACAAAGGCGGATAAACTCTCCGGTAATGCCAGATTTAAAAACGCAGCAGCCCTTGATGCCGGACATACCATTGATCCTCGTGAACGCATACTGTTTTCAGCAAAAAACGGGCTGGGAAAAGAGGAGTTGGAGAGAGCTCTTGCATCTTTTGCTAAAATAGGTTAGCTTCCCTTTTTGTAGGTATATATACCTAACAGGTTTGGTCGTCATTATTGGTGACAATAGCCAATATTTGACGTGTATACTGTTAGTTCCGAGTTTTATGACCCAAAAAAGGGAGGCAATAGAATGTCACTTCGTTCCGAATGGCCATGCTGGGAGATTATGAAATGCGACGAGTCGCAGAAATGTCCGGCAAAGGACAGTTCATCTAAACTTTGTTGGGAATTGATTCAGGCAACTGACAGTTATTCGTTTAATATCTGCAGGGATTGTCTTGTTTACGTGAGTAAACAGAAAGATTCACAGTTCAGCAAAGAGGAGCTCCTCTCCATTATGGCACAGAAAGGGGTTGATGTTTTAAACGAGAACAAGTGTCCCCATTGCCGGGATTGTGAAAGTCAAAAAAACTAAGAGCTGCAATAGCTTTTTATAAGAAGTGATGAAGGCTGACGGAACATTTTGATTCGTCAGCCTTTTTCTGTTTTACCTGTTTCCTTTTTTGTCCCCGGACAGGTTCCTGCTGATTGCTATTCAATCATCTGCTACTGATCAGATTTCAAAACAGCCAGAAAGGCCTGCTGGGGAATATCCACGTTGCCCACGGTCTTCATCCGTTTCTTTCCTGCCTTTTGTTTTTCCAGAAGTTTTCGTTTCCGGCTGATGTCGCCGCCGTAACACTTTGCCGTAACATCCTTGCGTAATGCGGAGATGTTGGTTCTCGCCACGATGTTTCCGCCGATGGCACCCTGTATGGCAATCTTAAACATCTGCCTGGGTATTTCTTCTTTAAGGCGTTCACAGGCATGCAGGCCTCGAGCCCTGGCATTTGCAGTATGGACCAGCTGGGAGAGGGCGTCAACAATCTCTCCGTTGACCAGGATGTCCAGTTTAACCAGATCGCTTTTACGGTAATCGTAGAGTTCATAGTCAAAAGAGCCATAGCCCTGGGTGATGGATTTCAGCCTGTCGTAAAAATCATAGATCACTTCAGCCAGCGGCAGTTCGCAGGTGAACTCTATGCGACCGGGCATGGGGTAGTGGTAGTTGGTATTTTCCCCGCGTCGTTCCATGCACAGCGTCATCACCGCTCCCATATACCGCTCCGGTATAAGGATGGTCGCCTTTATAAAAGGTTCCTCAACCCGTTCTATGTGCATGGGGTCGGGGAAATGAGCAGGGTTATCCACTTCCAGGATGGTTTCGTCTTTCAGGTAAAAATTATACTTGACCGAAGGAACAGTCAGTATAAGAGAAATATCAAACTCACGTTCAAGACGTTCCTGGACAACTTCAAGATGAAGAAGTCCGAGAAAGCCGCAGCGAAACCCAAAGCCGAGAGCTGCCGAAGTATCTTTCTGAAAGGTGAGGGCGGCGTCGTTGAGCTGCAGTTTCTCAAGAGCAGTGGCAAGGTCTTCGTAGTCGTCGGTGGATATTGGATAAATGGACGAAAAAACCACCTGTTGCATTTCCTTGAAACCCTGCAGAGCCTTCGGACTGGGGTTATCTTTTAAGGTGATGGTGTCACCCGGCTTGGTGTCTTTTACATTTTTGACACCGGCAAGGATATAACCGACATCTCCGGCAGTAAGCTGCCTGGTCTTTTCTTTCTGTACCTTAAAGACACCGACTTCTTCCACCCGGTATTCAGCGCCATTGGACATAAAGACGATGGTGTCATTGGCCTTGATACTGCCATTTATGATGCGGCAGGAGATAATGGTCCCGCGAAAGGCATCGTAGCTGGCGTCAAAGATAAGTGCCTGCAGGGGAGCTGCGGAATCCCCCTCCGGGGCGGGGATGAACTCGCAGATGGCTTCAAGTACATCTTCCACCCCTTCACCCGTCTTGGCAGAGCAATACTGGATCATTTCACCGTCCAGACCGAGGTCTTCTTCAATCTCCATGGCGACCTTTTCCGGTTCTGCAGAAGGAAGGTCAATTTTATTGATGACCGGGATAATCTCAAGATCATTGTCCATGGCAAGATAGAGATTGGCCAGGGTCTGAGCTTCCACACCCTGGGCGGCATCAACGATGAGCAGCGCCCCTTCACAGGAACTGAGTGCCCGTGACACTTCATAGCTGAAATCAACGTGGCCGGGAGTATCAACGAGGTTGAGAATATACTCCTTTCCGTTCCTTGCCTTATAGGGCAGACAGATACTCTGACTCTTGATGGTGATTCCGCGTTCCCGTTCAATATCCATATTGTCGAGGAGCTGGTCCTGGAATTCCCGGTCACTTACCTGTTGGCAGAACTGGATCATCCTGTCCGCCAGTGTAGATTTTCCATGATCGATATGGGCGATAATTGAAAAGTTTCGTATTTCTTTCATATTTGATGACAGGGGGGGCTTTTAGGAGATAGCAGATAATGGCTGCAGTGGGTAAGGTGGAATCCGGTTGGATTTGATCTATTCGTATTTTGGATGCTATACTACCATAACAATCGTATTTAAAAATAACAAAATGCACATACCTGATATAATGATTGCCTTTTCACCTGACAAGGGTAATAATGTAATCTTTTTGGATGATTTTGTCCTTATGAGAAGGTGTTGCCCTGTGTGGTGATACTATTCTGACACAGGTAAACAGCAGGTGAGACCAGCATAAGGGCTTTACAGATTAATTTCCCAAAAGAAAACAGGTGAGTGAACATTCGGGGAAATTATCTGTAAGATGCTGACACTGTGGATGAACGGTAAGCCGGTAATGGAATGGTCGCAGAAATATAACGTATGAGCAGCAAAACTAAGAAAGCCAGTGTGAAGCCGACGGAGCCCCAGAAAAATCCGCTGGTTGCCGTCAAAGATGAGGAGAATCTTCCCACCCTCAGCAATCCGGCATTGCACCGATATCTTCAGGAAATCAGCCAGTATGATCTTCTCAGCAGAGAAGAGACAGATGAACTGGCTGTCCAGTTCCGGGAACACGGTGATCAGGATGCTGCCTACAAGCTGGTTTCTTCGAATTTACGGCTTGTGGTAAAAGTTGCCATGGATTTCCAGAAATACTGGATGCAGAACTTTATGGATCTTATCCAGGAGGGGAATGTCGGTCTCGTCCAGGCCACCAAAAAGTTTGATCCCTACAGGGGAGTGAAATTTTCCTATTATGCCGCCTACTGGATACGTGCCTATATCCTTAAATTTATAATGGATAACTGGCGGATGGTGAAGATTGGCACCACCCAGGCACAGCGAAAATTGTTCTTTTCCCTTAACAAGGAAAAGCGGCTGCTTGAATCCCAGGGGTTTAAACCGGAGGTGAAGCTTCTTGCCGAGCGGCTCAGTGTTAAGGAAACGGAAGTAATCGAGATGAGTCAGCGAATGGACAGTTGGGATGTGTCACTGGAAAGTCCGGTTCGCTCCGATTCTGATGAGGAACAGAAAAATTTCATTCCCACCAGTGCCCCGCCAATTGAAGATGTTGTGGCAGGGGATGAGATGAAAAAACGCTTGAGTGAACTGCTTACAGTCCTGAAAGAAAAACTCAACGAAAAAGAAATAATGATCCTTGAGGAAAGACTTCTTACCGATGAACCCCTGACGCTGCAGACCATTGCTGACCGCTTTGGGATTTCCAGGGAGCGGGTCAGACAGATTGAAGTGAATTTATTAAAGAAGATGAAAAAATACCTCGAGGCTGAGATGCCTGATATTGTTGATTTCTTTGATGGCAAACGTATGGTTCAAAAGGGGGGATGAATAAACTATTATGAAAGTACCTCTGTTAGATATCAGTGCCCAACTAGCTCCCCTTCGTGAAGAAATAGTCTCTGCTGTAAGCAATGTGATTGATTCAACCAGGTATATACAGGGACCGGAAGTGACAGGCCTTGAAGAAGAAGTTGCCCGTTACTGCAATGTTGCTCATGCCATTGGCGTTTCAAGCGGCACGGATGCACTGCTGGTATCATTGATGGCACTCGATATCGGACCCGGGGACAGGGTTCTGACCACCCCATACTCGTTTTTTGCCACGATGGGTGTCATCCTGCGTGTAGGTGCACGCCCCGTTTTTGCCGATATTGATCCGCTCTCCTACAATATTGACCCTGCTTCCATGGAAGCGTTGCTTGCTGCTGATACAGAGCATACAATTAAAGCAATTCTGCCCGTACACCTCTATGGTCAGTGTGCAGATATGACTCCGATTATGAAACTGGCAGATACCTACGGGCTGCCAGTGATTGAAGATGCCGCTCAGGCAATCGGGGCAGAGTATCCACTCGATTCGGGGGCTGACTGGCAGAGAAGCGGTTCCATTGGACTTGCCGGCTGTTTCTCTTTTTTTCCCAGTAAAAACCTGGGGGGGATCGGTGATGGTGGTATGGTCGTAAGCAATGACCGTTCCTTCGCTGAAAAAGTCTGTATGCTTAGAAATCATGGGGCTAATCCTAAATATTACCATGCTGCCATTGGTGGCAATTTCCGCCTTGATCCCATTCAGGCCACGGTGCTGCGACTGAAACTGCGCTATCTCGAAGACTGGCATGGTCAACGAAGGGAAAATGCCCAATTCTATAACACTCTTTTTGCCAAAACCGGTCTCCTGCAGGACAACTGCGTGAGGGTGCCCGCAGCTGTTTATAAAGATGTGTGCACAGCAACGGATTGCAGCAATAATTATCACATATATAATCAGTATGTTATATCTGTTCCCGATAGGGATGAGCTGCTGAAATATCTGCAGAAAAATGACATAGGGTGTGAGATTTATTATCCGCTTGCTCTTCATAAACAGGAGTGTCTGCGCGGGCTTATGGATATCCCGTTTCTTCCCAATGCAGAAGAGGCTGCCCGTTCGACTCTGGCACTGCCCATTTATCCGGAATTGACTGAGGCAATGCAGGAATATGTCGTTCAGCAGATAGCCGCCTTTTTTGCCAAATAAATCTGCCATGGCTGTGATCATGGTCCCTTGCTGATGCAGTGTAAGCACTCTTTTCATCGAATCGCTCTCCAGACATTGCCGGAATGCTGTTCTTTTTTTTCTGCAGGAACTCTTCTCTTTATTTTTCTTCTTGTTTCCTTGTGTTCCCCGGTGGCAGGGTTTTCTGAAACACCTTCCATTGTCCCCCGTAACGGCATTGTCTTAAAAACAACAGAACAGCTTCCCTGGATGCAGGAGTGGCAGAAGGCAAGGGAGTTGGTGCGTGAAGGTGAACTGAATCGCGCCAAAGCCGAATACCAGAAACTCTTTCTCAGTAAACCGCATATTGAAGAGGCCCTTCGGGAATACGTCCTTGTGCTGATGCAGCTTAATGACTGGCAGGAGGCAGCCGGCGTTATCCCCCGGCTTCTGGAACTCGATTCTGCCTCTCCGGAATATCAGTTGTATGCAGGCAGGGTTGCCCTGCAGCAGAAACGGTATGAGCAGGCTGCAAAATATTTTGGACAGCTTTACACCCTTTATCCCGATGGAAAGTATGCCATTGAGTCCCTGCAGGGGCTGGTGCTGTCATTGCAGAAGATGCACAAAAAAGAACTGGTTTATCCGCTGATGGAGCAGTTGTATCTGCAGGTTCCCCATGATGCTGATTTTATCAGAACACTTGCCAGGTATAGTCTGGATCTCGGCTATAGCGACAAGGCATGCGATTACTTTCAGACACTGTTTTCCGAGTTTCAGGGGAAAGACCGGGATTTCCTGCAGGCTGCCGACTTGTTTGAAAAGTCTGGAAACATGCCCATGGCAGTCTACTGCTGGCAGGGCTATTTAAATGATCATTCCTACTATCTGCCTTTTCATCAAAAGCTTTCCGCATATTATCTCAGTAATGGTCTGGAACGTTCTGCACTATCCCATCTGCTTGTACAGGTCGCCTTGAATGATAGCCGTCCTGAACTGCTGCTTACAATCGGGCAAATCTATCTGTATCAGGAGGGAAGACCCGATAAGGCGCTGTATTATTATGAGGAGTATAAGAAGCAGCGTCCTGGTGACGAGACTGTCCTGGCTGATATTAAACGGATTCAGACTGTTCTGGCAGGCGACTTCCTGGTTATTGTGGAGAATGAGGGGGCGTGGCCCTTATGGCGTGATTTGAAAAAAATCACCCCTGACAGGCTTGCCATTTATTCCAGAATGGCAACGAAGCTCGAAGAATCCGGAAAAATGAAAGAACTTCTGGAGGTGCTTCAGATAATTCATATTCATGACCCGGAAAATCAGGAGGTCATCTTCAGGCTTGCCCAGCTCTATTTCGTCGAAGACCAGTTTCAAAAGAGTAAAGAGATGCTTGATACTCTTGGCGATGAAGAAAAGCAGGGGAAGGATTACTTCTTCCTTCGGGCCCGGATAGAAGAGAAACAGGGGGATCTCTTTCATACCCTGCAGTATTATAAACAATATATTTCCGTATACCCGGGGGACTCCCAGGTTGTCCTGAAATGCCTGGGTGTTGCAGGGAGGGCCGGTCTGATGCAGGATCTTGATGATTTTTACAGCTTCCTGCAGGCACATTTTACAGATCCGGGTATCCTTGAAAGCGGTGACAGGCTCTATGGTGAAGCACTGGTCTTCAATGGTCTTCCCTCTACAGGAGGCAGATTCTATCAGAATATTCTGGATGGTGGCGGGCTTGACAGTGCTACCCGTTCCCACTATGAGCAGGAGCGTATTCACGCCCTGCAGAAAGAAAAGAAATTTTTCTCCGCAGAAGCCGCATTGAGGAATCGGCTCAATCAGGTTGATCAACGGCAACCCGTGTTGTTGCAGTTGATAGATAACAATATGCAGGCAGGAGACCGGGATACCGCCTGGGAGTGGTATGAAATCCTGGTGCAGCTGAATGGAAAGAGTGAGACTCTCTGTGATTCGGTCGATGTTCAGCTTTTTACCGAAAAGATTCTCTTGCTTGAAAATTTCTCAGAGTTTGATGACGCCATTGATCTGCTCGAGGACTTTCTTGATGATTTCGAAGAATCCTGTGGTGAAAGGGGGCAGGGGGTTCTTGAACTCAATGGAATACTCGCACGCATCTACCATGAAAATGGTGACTATTCTGATGCAGCAGAGCTTTTCAGCCGCTATCCGGCTCTCTCCTCATTAACTCCTGAACTGCATATTCTTGAACAGTATCTTTTTGATGTCAATCAGGGCGATAACGATCTTGGCCATCTTTTGGCGTATATCCAGGAGCAAGCAGGGGAGATGCCCTCCAAGCTGCTTGCAGCTGCTGAATTTCTGCAGGGATTTGGCAATTACCGTTCAGCCCTGCAACTTGTGGAAAAGCATCTTCAGCTTGTACCGGATTCGCTGCGGGGACAGGTCGTTCGCGGTGAATTATTAGTGCAGCTGGAAGATGTATTTGCAGCACTTCCCCTCTTTGTGAAACTTGCAGTGCAGTATCCCGAAGAGCACAGTTTTGAGCGTACCGTGCTGGAATTACAATTTCAGCTGGCACAGTTTGAACCCCTTATTAACACGCTTGCCCCCAACTGGAAAAACAGTACAAGTCTTGAGGAGCCGTTTCTCCGTACAGATGTCGAGCCTGATGTACTTGCTCTGGAACCCTGGAAACAACTGCTTCTTGCCAGAACATTCTGGGCTGTCAGGAGATGGAATGATTCCCTGCAGATTTATGAAGCACTGCTCAGCCCTCCTGTGGATAAGCTCTTTATGGAACGTATCAGTACCCAGCGAAAGGAGCTTGTCCTGCCTCCTCCCCAAAAAACATTTTGGAATACCATAACCCTCACAACGCCGGCCGAGCCCGACCGGCTGCGCACTGTCATGAGTCCGGAGTTTACAGCGAATTACTTTGATAACTCCGTTGTCTCCATTGCAACGTCCCTGTATGAGGCTTTTCGCCTCCAGAAAATTGTCAGCACTGAACTTTCTGTACGCAGGGCAATGGAAGAGGGAACGTATTATCAGGCGATGAAGGAATATCAGAATCTTCTCCAGGAGGGATTATCCCCTGAAAGCATGTTTGATCTTGCAGGGGTCTACAGCCGTCTTGGTTTTCTTGGTAAAGAGGCAGCCCTTTATGAGCTGATGGCAGTTGAAAGCCCCGGCTACCCGAATCTTGACGAGGCAATACAGCGAAATGCCCTCAAACGCAAACCGCAGATAGTCTTCAGCACCCTGGCAGCTAAAAAGACAGGACGTGACGGCTACTATGATAACAGGCAGGTTGGCGGCAGTGTAGAGAGCCGGTTCATGCCGACACTTCGTCATGGGATGAGCCTTGATTACTCCCGACTGCGGAATCGGTCTGTTGCAACAGATTGCGAGATTTTTCGCAACCGCTTTTTTACAGACATAGAGTGGAATCCTATGTACGATTTTGATCTGCTGTTCGGTGCAGGAGTCGATTCTGTGGATGATTCATCCGGCTCTACATTTCTCTACACCCTGCAGTTGAACGGACGGGTGGGGGATATGGTGCAGGCACATATCGGACTGAATCAGGATGTTGTGGATGATTCTGTCACTGCCCTGCAGGAACAGATTCACAAAAGCGTTTATGAGGCAGGGCTTACCCTTGATTTTCTGCCGCGTCTTTTTGGCGGTGCCGGTTATTTCTTCACCGAATTTTCAGATGGGAACCATCAGAATCGCTACGATATCTGGACCTCCTATACCCTTCACAGTGAACCGTTGCTTCTGCAGTTCCGGTATGGATATGAGTATTTCCATAATGGAAATGAAAACCGGGGCGGAAGGGCTGGAGCACTGGCGAACGATCCTCTTTACTGGAGTCCGAAAGAGTACTGGCAGCATCTTTTTACCGTTTCTTTTGAACATCAGCTCGGGTATGATATCCTTGGCAGGGGAGCTCCAAGTTACTATTCCCTTGAGTATTCTTTTGGATATGAACTGGAAGGCTATGGTAATCATGAGTTTAATGCAAACATTTACCTTGAAATAAGCAGGCATTTTCTATTTAATGGTAATTTTGATTATATAAATGGGGCGGAATTTGAAAAACAGGATTTTCTGCTTTCCCTGATTTATCGCTGGTAAGTCTGTATCCTGTAAGAATGTGTGTGATCTTCTTACAGGATTTTGTTTTTTTATATGGAGAGAATGAATGGTAGAACGCATACCTATGTCCCATAAAGGACATCTGAAATTAAAAGAAGAACTCAATCAACTCGAACGCGTTGAGAGACATATTGTTGTAAAGGCAATTGAAACGGCACGGGAACATGGTGATTTAAAAGAAAATGCCGAATATCATGCTGCAAAAGACCGGCAGGGTCATATCGAGGGACGAATCCTTGAGCTTAAAGATAAGCTTGGCAGGGCGGAGGTCATTGACTGTGCCAAAGTGGATTGCTCGCGGGCAGTTTTTGGCACAGTTGTGGAGCTGCTCGACATGGACACTGATGAGGAGGTGACCTATCAGCTGCTTGGTCCGGAAGAAGCGGATGTCAAGAAGGGGTCTATCTCCGTACTGTCACCCCTGGGACGCAGTATCCTGGGAAAGGAAGTGGGTGATGATGTGGTTGCTAAAACCCCGGGTGGAACCCGGGAATTTGAAGTGGTAGACATTGTTCCATCAGCATTCAGCTGATGGTTTAAGGGATTGTATGGGGAATAAGAGCTCAGGCGGCTGCTGCGGTATCGGGCTCAAGCATCCCTGAGAGAAATATCTCCATCACCTGGGAGATCGTGTCTTCAACAGTATACTGAGTTTCCATGGACATGGTCCAGACCCGTGAGATTTCATCAAGGGCTCCAAAAAATGCTCGTTTGGCGAGCCCCGGACGAATGGAGGCACGGTAGATCTTCTGCTCCTGCCCCAGTTTAATGATGGAAGAGATGATATTTACATATTCGCTGAATTTGTTATTTCGGTAATCTTTGATGAGCTTGGCACTCTGTCGCAGTTCTATTTGAATCACTTCTGCCAGATTTTTATTCTTTTTCATCACCGTTAAATGCTTGGTTGCAAAAATTCTCAGCATTATCCTGGGATCAGTTTCTTTTGCCAGAAGTTTTTTCACCTGCTCAATCAGATTCCCGATTTCTTTCTCAAAGACAGAGATGAGAATATCGAATTTATTGTTGAAGTAGAGATAAATTGTGCCGTCTGCGACCTTGGCTTCTTTGGCAATATCAGATATTCTGGCGTTGAAAAAGCCTTTTTTGGCGAAAACTTTGGTGGCCGCATGGATGATTTTAGAGTGTTTGTTTGCTGCTTTCATTGGAAGAAGTGGATAGGCGTGGAAGATGGAAACTGAATGGTTATTCATTCATTTTATTCATCTTGTGACATTTGTCAATATTTTGTTATACTATGTGGTTATTTTTTTTATACACTGAGAGAAATTTGATACGAATGTATATTCTTTAACTATTAAATACGGCCTTCAGCCTGCAGTATGCATCGGGGAAAGTCGTTAATTCGAGTTGGGAGTGAAAAAATGAAAGTACTTGTTGTTGGTTCCGGCGGTCGTGAACATGCCCTTGTCTGGAAGATTCATCAGAGTCCGCATGTGGACAAAATTTACTGTGCTCCGGGAAATGCCGGCATCAAACGTATGGCTGAATGTGTCAATATCAGTGCCGGAGATATTGACGGCCTGGTCTCCTTTGCTCTTGGTGAAAAAATTGATCTGACTGTGGTCGGACCGGAGCTGTCCCTTACCGAAGGAATTGTTGATACCTTTGAAAAGGAAGGGCTGCGGATATTTGGTCCAGGCAGAGCTGCAGCAATTCTTGAAGGAAGTAAGGTATATACCAAAGAATTTTTGAAAAAATATAAGATCCCCACAGCTGCTTTTAAGGTATTTAAGGACAGAAAAAAAGCAAAGAAATATATCGATAAATGTGGAGCACCCGTTGTTGTAAAGGCAGATGGTCTTGCCGCAGGCAAAGGAGTGATTGTTGCTGCCACTGTAAAAGAGGCAAAGACAGCTGTTGATCTCATTATGCAGGAAAAGGCATTTGGAGATGCAGGCAGAAAAGTTATCGTGGAGGAATGTCTGCAGGGAGAGGAGGCGTCATTTATTGCCTTTACAGATGGTAAGACAGTTCTCCCGCTGCCCACCTCACAGGATCATAAGGCTGTCTATAACGGTGATAAGGGACCGAACACCGGTGGAATGGGGGCATATTCACCTGCACCTGTGGTTACTCCTGAGATTGCCGATTATGTTATGGAAAATATTATGATACCCACCATCAAAGGCATGGAGAAAGAAGGGCGTCCCTATAAGGGGATGCTCTACGCCGGGCTGATGATAGATGGGGATTCCATAAATGTTCTTGAGTTTAACTGTCGTTTTGGAGATCCTGAAGCACAGCCGCTGCTGATGCGTTTGAAAAGTGATGTGGTTGATATCTTCGAAGCTGTGATCGATTCCAGACTGGATCAGGTGGAAATGAAAATTGATCCAAGACCCACGGTCTGTGTGGTAATGGCATCCGGCGGCTATCCCGGGAAATATGAAACGGGAAAGCCCATACGTGGTCTGAACAAGGCGGCACGGGTGAATGGCGTGGTTGTTTTTCATGCAGGGACAGCCATTAAAAACGGACGTGTCTCCTCTTCGGGCGGACGGGTGTTAGGGGTTACTGCCGTTGGTAAGGATCTGAAAAAAGCCATTGATAATGCCTACAAGGGAGTGGAACAAATCTCCTGGACCGGTTCCTTTTATCGCACAGATATAGGAGCAAAGGCCTTGATGCGAAAAGAGAAAAATGATTCCCGGGCAGTGGTTGGCATCGTTATGGGAAGCGACTCTGATCTTCCTGTCATGCAGGCTGCCGCAGATTTTTTGAAATCCATGGGGATAGGATATGAGATGACAGTTGCTTCCGCCCACCGCACTCCAGAGCGGGCGGCAAATTTTGCAATTACTGCCAGAAGACGCGGCTTGAAACTTATCATCGCCGGTGCCGGAATGGCTGCTCATCTTGCAGGAGTTCTCGCCTCCCATACAGAACTCCCCGTTATCGGTGTCCCCCTTGACGCTTCACCTCTGCAGGGCATGGATGCACTGCTGGCAACAGTTCAGATGCCTCCTGGAATTCCTGTTGCCACCATGGGCATTGGGAAGCCGGGTGCTAAAAATGCCGCAGTTCTTGCCGCCAGAATTCTCGCCCTTCAAGATAAAGATATTGCCAGACGGCTGGTTCAGTTCAAGACCGATATGATTAAAGAGGTGGAAGAAAAATCCAGCAGGATCAGCCGGTAATCCAGTTACTTGCAGCCGAAAGTTAAACAGTTTTTGAAAGCAGTTGCCACCCTCCGTGAGGGTGGCATTGTCGCTTATCCAACAGAAACATTTTATGGTCTTGCCGTCGATCCTGACAATGAGCAGGCGGTAAAGGCCCTCTATGCACTTAAAGGCAGAGATCCGGAAAAACCTCTCTCGCTCATTGTCTCCAACAGATCTTCTCTTGCCCGATATGTTGGATCCATCCCGCCCTGCTACGAAGT
>JANTGG010000035.1 GCA_024763035.1 Desulfocapsa sp.
CGATGGTACTGCATGGGTGACTGTGTGGGAGAGTAGGACACTGCCGATTTTCTTTACAAAAGGCTCTAACCGGATTTCCGGTTAGAGCCTTTTTTTTTTGTGCCCAAGTGTTTGACAAATACAAAAGGAACCGATACTATATAGTCATAATGACCACAATGACTACTTGAATGGCACAGGAGAAAACACATGCAAACAGTATCAGTTGCCAATGCCAAAAGCCATCTGTCCGAGCTTATCGCTAAAAGTTCCTTTGGACACGAACGATTTGTTATAACCCGTCGAAACAAACCTGTTGCTGCTCTTGTGAGTCTTGAGGATCTCCAGATCATTGAGCAGCATGAAGAACGCCAGGGACTCATCAGTGTTGCAGGAAAATGGCCTCACTTCGAGGAAGTTTCGTCATCCCTTAACGACCTTCATTCATTACGTAAATCAGGTGGAAGTGGTCGAGATGTTTCTCTTTGATACAGATATAATCACTAATATTTTCAAGAAAAAGCCATCGAAACGTCTTGTAGAGCGTCTTGCCACTCTTCCAAAGAATGTGCAGTTTATCTCAACCATAACTATTAGTGAAATTGTGTACGGTGCCGTAAAAAGTGACAGACCCACCTTCCATTTACACAATCTGGAAACAATTCTTCTGCCATCAGTAAATGTTGTTGGCTTTGACTCCAAAGCTGCCTATGTTTGCGGTCAGCTTCGTGCTGGACTGGAAAAAAAAGGTACCCCTCTTGACCTGGCTGATCTGGAGATTGCTTCTATTTGTATAGCTGGAAATTTTAAGTTGATTACAGGTAACAGCAGACATTTTGCAAGAATCAGCACCCTGCAGCATGAAAACTGGCTGTAATTTGCAGCTGTTCATACTCCACCAAAAAGCCCCAATCAGACCACTCTGATTGGGGCTTTATTTATCTTACCTGCTTTTTCTGCAAGGCAGACCACACGGCATATCACGGTCAACGAAAAACCTTAGCAGTCTTTCACCGCAAACCTCGTACCGCATAACGCATACCGCACACCACTTATTTCAACATATTTTTCAGTATCTTACAAGACCGACACACCTTCATCTTTTCCCGCACATCTACGTCCTTTGTGCAATCACACTTCGTTCCGCAGACAAACCAACACATGTCACCGCACTGGAATTCATAAACCGGACAGTCTTCTTTCATCTCACATGACTTTCTTTCCCAGCAGGGCTCACCCTTTACTCCCTGGTTTTTCTTCTGATAAATAAGAAACCAGAGCTGTCGTTCAATATGCAGGGGAATTTTGCGCCATCCCTGTTCATAACTGTGGATAGCTTTTAAAGAGACCCCCAGCAACTCTGCAAGCTGCTTCTGGGTACGTTTCATTTTTTTTCGTATAATAACAAATGCTTCTTTTTCCAAAACAGATACCTATCATAATTCGTTTATTAATCTTCTTCCTCAAAGTCAGGTATACGATCTGTCCGTATACGTCTTTGGGAGACCTTCCCATTAAAATGTAGTACTTCATATACCATCATTACCACAATATGGTAACAAAAAAATTCACATCAACAATAATTTTTAAGCTTTTATTGTGTTTCCTCGCTATTTTTTGTATGTAACAGGGTATCAATCGTTTCTCCCCCTTCCAATCCGTCGTTCCAGATAAGACCAATAGGACTGTTTATATTTTTAATCAATTATTACCAGAACCTCTTGTTATCCTGAGCAGAGACAAATACAACTGATGGCAAGCAACACACAAAACACACAAACCGCTGGGGGCGTTCTCTATATTGCAGCAACGCCCATCGGTAATCTTGAAGATATCACCCTTCGTTGCCTGCGAATCCTTCAGGAAGTCGATCTGATAGCTGCAGAAGATACCCGTCATACCCGAAAACTTCTCACCCATTACACGATCCACACCCCTCTTATCAGCTACTACCGCGAAAAAGAAGCCGAAAGATCCACAGAACTCGTCCGCCGGCTACTGAAAGGAGAATCCATTGCCCTGGTCAGTGATGCCGGAACTCCTGCAATTTCAGATCCCGGAGCCGTACTTGTCCGCAAGGCACGGGAAGCTGGAATTACCATCGTGCCTCTACCCGGTCCCTCAGCTCTTATCACTGCTCTTTCTGCTGCCGGCATTACAGACCCATCCTTTCTCTTTCTCGGTTTTGCCCCTTCAAAAAAATCACAACGCAGAACACTGTTAACCTCTCTGTGTAACAACTCTTCTTCCCTGATTTTTTATGAATCGCCCCGTCGAATCAAATCCCTGCTCACCGACATTTTCAATATCATGGGAGACAGACAGGCATTCTGGGGACGGGAGCTGACCAAGACCTACGAAGACCTGCAGCAGGGACCGGTTTCCTCCCTGTTGCAGCAAGCCTCGCAACATACCAGCAAAGGGGAATTTGTTCTTATCATCGAACCTGCCGAGCAGTTACAGGCAGAAGGGGAAAATCTTCTTGACCTTCTCTGCTGGTATCGTGACAACACTTCTATGTCCTTAAAAGATGTCAGCCGCAAACTCGCATCAGACCTGGCCCTCTCACGTTCCAAAGTCTACCAGGAAGCTCTTGAAATCTATAAAAACAAACAGCACTGACATGGCTGCAGGCAGGATTCGCTTTTCCATTGATCGCGGCGGGACATTTACTGATGTTTACGCAGAAGATTCCCATACCGGTGAAATCCATATAGAAAAACTGCTCTCTGAAGATCCCCTTCACTATCCTGATGCTCCCCGTGAAGGGATTCGACGTATTCTGCAAAAATGTTTTCCAGCAAAATCTTTCGGCACTACCATTTCCCCCGGGGATATCCAGTGGATTCGAATGGGAACCACCGTTGCCACCAATGCCCTCCTTGAACGTAAGGGAGCGGATACTGCCCTTGTTATCAGTAAGGGATTCGGAGACCTCCTCAGCATTGGCGACCAGACACGTCCCGACCTCTTTGACCTCAAGATTATAAAGCCGGATCTTCTCTACCAAACCGTCCTTGAAATTGATGAACGCATCCGCCCCCTTCAGGAAAATGACGACACTGACTCGCTCAGGATCCTGCATGGACAGAGCGGAGAACAGTTCGTCGTCCTGAAACGCCCTGACACCAAATGCATACGAAACAAATTGCAGAAAATCTTTCAAACCGGTATCCGCAGCATCGCCGTCATCTGCATGCACGCCTACTCTGTTTACGATCATGAACAGATTATCGGAAAAATTGCCGGGGAAATCGGTTTCAGCCAGATATCCTTATCCCATCAGGTCATCCCCCATATAAAAATAGTTGCCAGGGGTGATACTGCTCTGGTGGATGCTTACCTGACACCCCACATCAAAAACTATCTGCACTCCTTTCAATCCGGATTTACCGATACATTACAAGACTGTCCCCTTCTTTTCATGCAGTCGGCTGGAGGTCTCACCAAAGCAAGTCATTTCAGGGGTGCAAATGCAATTCTCTCAGGTCCTGCCGGAGGTGTTGTCGGCTGTGGTCTCAGCACCTACAGGGAAACAGATAATCGACCTGTGATCGGTTTTGACATGGGCGGCACATCCACAGATGTTTCCAGATATGCCGGAGAATATGAACTGGTACAAGAAACCCGGACAGCAGGGATTCGGATTCAGGCACCGCAAATGCAGATAAAAACCGTTGCGGCAGGCGGAGGCTCCAGACTTTTTTACAAAAATGAAATGCTGCGAGTCGGTCCGGAATCGGCAGGAGCCCATCCCGGTCCTATCTGTTACCGTAAAAACGGATTTCTCACCATCACCGATGCCAATCTCTTCCTTGGTCGCATACAACCCGATTACTTTCCCCAGATTTTTGGCAGCAATGAGGATTTGCCCCTTGCTGTCGATGAATCTGCCGCCGCCTTTAAAGAGCTCACTGCCCGCATCAACAACGATGCACAAAAAAAAGGTCTGGCCGAAAAGACTCCGGAAGAAGTTGCCCTTGGTTTCCTTGATGTTGCCAACGAAACCATGATTCGTCCCATCATGGAACTTTCGGTTATGCGTGGATTTGATATTAAAGAGCACGTGCTCTCCTGTTTCGGTGGTGCCGGCGGACAACATGGCTGTGCCATCGCCGCATCCCTTGGTATCGACACGGTTTTTATTCACCAACATGCCGGAATACTCTCGGCAATAGGTATGTCCCTCGCCGAGATTGTGGTGGACAGACAGGAAGCGGCGGATAGAATTGTTGATGAAGATTCACTGCCCCACTTACACAGGCAGCTGCAGAAACTTGAAGATTCTGCCCGCAGAGAATTTACTACCCAATGCAGACAAACAGGCAATATTTCTGTTGAGCACTACCTGGAGCTTCGCTTTCAGGGTACGGACACTCCCATCATGATGCGTCTTCGAACGGGACATGATATTGTAAATGACTTTTTCAGGCAATATCAGAAAGAGTATGGTTTTCTGCTGAGAAACCGAAACGTTCTGGCAGACAGTGTCCGGGTCAGAATCAGCAGTACAACAGGGTCAGACTCCCGCCCATTGGTCAAAAACAGCAAATCCTCTCTCACTCCGGAAAAAAATATCCCATGTTATTTCAGTGAAGGCTGGTTGTCGACCCCTCTCTATCTTATCGAAAATATCCCTGTCCAGACAGACCTTCACGGTCCGGCACTCATTATTCAAAACAGCTCAACCATTCTTGTGGAACCCGGACATACAGCCCGCCGCAGCGTGCATGGTGATATTATCATTCATCTGGGAGAAAAAAAATCAGCAACACTGTCCACCAGTGCAGATCCTGTGCAACTGGCTATCTTCAGTAATCTTTTTATGTCCGTTGCAGAACAGATGGGCAGAACCCTGCAGAAGACTGCCGTCTCCACCAATATAAAAGAACGACTGGACTTCTCTTGTGCCGTCTTCGACAGGAAAGGTGCTCTTATCGCCAATGCCCCTCACATTCCTGTCCATCTCGGGGCAATGGGTGAAGCGGTGAAATATCAGATCAGACACTACGCAGGCGATCTTAAACCCGGCGATGTTATCGCATCCAACCATCCGGCTGCTGGTGGTTCACATCTTCCGGACATTACCATTATCTCCCCTGTCTGGCATAATGATACAATTATTTTTTTCGTCGCAAATCGCGGACATCACGCGGATATCGGCGGGATAACACCCGGCTCCATGCCCCCTTTTTCAACCGGACTTATTGAAGAAGGAGCGGCCATACGCTCTTTTCGTATATTAAAAGAGGGTCAGTTTCAGGAAAAATCGGCAAGACGACTCCTCACAGACTTTGCAGACCCCGAGCACTCTCCTCCTATTTCCAGCGCACGGCATCTCGAAGATAATATTTCTGATTTAAAGGCTCAGATTGCTGCCAATCAAAACGGGATAAAACTTCTGCAGGAACTGGTCGACAAATACAGTCTGCCTGTTGTACAGGCATATATGGGACATATCCAGGACAACGCTGAACATGCTGTCCGCAATATGTTGAAAAAACTCTGTGTTCAAAAAAACAGCGTTGCCAAACTAGTACTGCATGGGGAAGATTTTCTGGACGATCACAGCCCCATCCGCCTGCAAGTAACAATCGACCCCGCAACCGGAGATGCCCTCTTTGATTTCAGAGGCTCAGCAAAACAACTGCCGGGCAATCTGAACTGCCCGCCGGCAGTGGTTCGCTCTGCCATACTCTACTGTCTTCGCTGCCTGATTAACGAAGACATCCCCCTGAATCAGGGCTGTCTTTCCCCGATCAGCATTAAAGTTGATCCGGATTCCCTGCTCAATCCCGATGACAAAGCAGCTGTAGTGGGCGGGAATGTGCTCACCTCCCAACGCATAACAGATGTGATCCTGAAGGCCTTTGAAGCCGCAGCAGATTCACAGGGCTGTACCAACAATCTCACCTTTGGCAATGCAGATTTTGGCTACTACGAAACCATTGGCGGTGGTGCAGGTGCCGGATCCGGCTGGCACGGACAGTCGGGTGTTCATACCCATATGACCAACACCAGAATCACGGATCCTGAGATCCTGGAACGAAGATATCCGGTACTCCTCAAAGAATTTTCACTGAGAAAAGATTCCGGGGGCAAAGGCAAATACAGAGGAGGCAATGGACTTGTCCGGCATATTGAAGCCCTTGCTGATCTGCAGCTTTCCATCCTCTCCGAACGGCGTGAAATCGCACCGCACGGAATCCGTGGCGGCAAAGATGGACTTTGCGGTAAAAACAGTATAATTACCAGCAACGGTGAAGAGAATATCGGCGGCAAGTACAGCTGCACCCTTCACAAAGGCGATTCCATTATCATCCGAACCCCTGGAGGCGGCGGCTATGGAGAGGAATCCGGCACATAAACTTCAGCACAAAGACATTTACTATGAGAACCTGCATCACGGCTGTCAAACTGTTTCAATACGGTATCCACAAGCCTTCGTATTCGGTGAAGAATCTTCGTGGGCGGAAAAAAATCGAAACCCTCGGCCACCTGGGATCTGACGAACTGTATACGAATCACGCCAATTTTCCCGACGGAAACCTCAGTGTTGAAAATGCGGACTGGATCTATGAGATCCCCAATCCCTTTCCCTTCAAAGGCGCCACCTTCATCGACAAGGAGTGGGCAGATGCGAGTGCCGCAGATCCCGGGCGTATCCGGATTCCTGCCAGGCCTGAGCTCTCTTTTACAGATCTTTTGCAAAAAGAAAAGGTGTCAACATCCCTTTTTGAAAAACTGCCACCCGCCCTGCTCCTCTGCCTTGCCAAAACATCCACGGATTCAGCGGATCTTACCCGGCTTGCCGAACTCTCCTGTGCCATTGAAAAAGATGCAGCGGGCACCCCTGCCGGACTTACCTACAAAAAAGATGACCACAACCGCATTCGTGCCGTCATCCATAATCATACCCTGTTTGAGACCGTCGCCAACAATCCTGCTCTCCCCGACTCCTATAAGAATGTAATGGTGCTTCGTCCCGGTGCTCAGGGCGGCAGTGAAATAGTAGGCGATGTTCGTGATGAGCAGACGCACGTTTTTGAATATCTGCGCCGAAACTCATATATTGCCGGCGGTCACTATGCCGCAAATATGGCTGATGATGCCGTTCGTTACAGCATTGACAGTCTCACTGAAAACGATGTACAGGGAATGCGCCATCTCTATTACCAGCGTACATTTACCCGTCTCTGCGACCTTCTTGGTCTGCAGTGGAATCACAGGCAGGAGTCACTCTCTCCTGCAGAACTTGAAGAGATGCGCCGGCAGATTATGGCTGTTATCGACGACGAATATCCCCTGGAGATTTCAGCAACGCTATGGGGATGGAACTTTGGTTTTGATTACGCTCCCTCAGGTTATCGGCTGCACGCATCCCATCAGCAGATTCATCAGCAGTACGCCATGCTCCCCCAATCCGTAGACTGCTACACAACAGATCCGATTAAACCTAGCGGAACGATGAATTCCTATGGCTGCGGTGATCTCATCGCGGAGACCATCAGAGAATATCGTACGTTCTGCAACAGAGATTTTTTCAGGGATTACCTGCAGTGTATTCGTAATAACGTGCGGATGGATGGGCGTAATGGGATGGATTCAAGTCTGGTGATATGGGAAGATACCCGGGTAATGCTCTTTGTCCCCAAAGCACAGACTTCACAGTGGGAACTGCAGCTCATAACCCTTGATAAAGATGGCGCTGCCGGGGCAGGAAATGTTGTGGAGGCCGATGCAGCGGTTCGAGAATCCCTGAACAGAGGGATCTGGCTCGCCCAGAAGACCCTCGCCGGTCTTGGGGCGGAGATGGTGACATCCATCGAATATCCGAAACGACTGGGTAAAAAGGGGGAGAAAGGACAGCATCTACTCTATGCCTTTCTCCCCAGATTGCCGGAATCGCCAGGGGCTTTCAGTGAAGCACAGCTGCGATTTATCAACGGACATTATCCCGAAGACTTTGCAGCCGTCTGCAGGAAGCAGCTTGCCTCGATTCTTTAATGATCGACTTTGCTGATATCTGCGAATCTGTGCTGTAGAACCTTTTGCAGTCCAAGTTTTTCCTGGACGTTAATAACCAGAGGACCGGCAATATTTGCCCCGATACTTCCGACTCCAGTATCCTGATCATTTTTCTTCAAAATCAGGAAAACACCGATATCCAGTGGGTTATCTGCCTTAATCACCTGCTGTTCGCTATCATCAAGATAAATGTCGTAGTTCAGGTCGTAGGCGGTCGGGTCAACAAGAGTAAAGGTAACTGTGGGCGACTCGCAGGATTCAAGCCAATAGGCAGAAACTTTACCATCATCCTTGTGAAAAAGTTTAAAAGTAGTGTATTCTTCGAATCCGGGAATTCCTTTCGGGAAAGTGAATACTTTTTCAGACTGAATTGAAGGCTGCTGTGTCACGGTGCTTTGCATACTCATAGTGATCTCCTGGCTTGGTTATTGGGCGTTAACAAAACAATTCGGCATACACAGATATATGCTCTTATTAAAACATATCGGCAGACAGGTTCGTTTCTTTTAGTCCGGACACTCATTTTTTATATCATTACTGGAGTACAGAACACAAATGGATACTAACGGATTTTTCGGTAACTGGGGCGGTGCATACATCCCGGAAGTTCTTTACCAGACCTTTCTCGAGCTGCGTGAAGAGTACGCCCGCTGCAGAAAAGACCCCGCCTTCTGGCAGGAATATATCGAGCTGATGGAGACCTACTCCTGTCGCCCCACTCCCCTCACCCATGCAAAAAACCTGACTAAACACTTCGGTGGAGCACAGATCTACATTAAACGTGAAGACCTGAACCATACCGGTGCCCATAAGGCAAACAACGTCATGGGACAGGGACTTCTTGTTAAACGCATGGGCAAAAAACGGGTTATCGCAGAAACCGGAGCCGGACAGCACGGTATGGCGACTGCCACCATGGCAGCCAAATTCGGACTTGACTGCACCATCTACATGGGTGAAGAAGATGTCCTCAGGCAACGTCCCAATGTATTCTGGATGGAAAAAATGGGGGCCACTGTGGTTCCTGTTCAAGACGGCTCCAGAACATTAAAAGATGCCATCAACGAAGCATTCCGTGACTGGGTAACCAATGTTGACGACACCCATTATGTGTTTGGTACCGCCTGCGGTCCGGCACCCTTTCCGGAAATGGTTGCCTGGTTTCAATCCATCATCAGTATAGAAGCCCATAAACAGATACTGAATTATCATGGAAAACTCCCCGCAAGGGTCTATGCCTGTGTGGGTGGAGGCTCTAATGCCATGGGTGTTTTCAAACGATTCCTGGAAGAAGACGAGGTGGAACTGGTTGGTGTGGAAGCGGGAGGATATGGAGCAGACAGCGGAGCTCACGCCATTCGCCTTTCCAGTGACGACGCCAGTGCCGGTGTAGCACAAGGCTACAAGACCATGTTCCTGCAGGATGACGACGGGCAAATGAAACAGACACATTCTGTTGCAGCAGGGCTCGATTATGTCGGTGTCTCCCCGATCCTCACGGATTTATGGGAAAAGAAACTGGTTCGCTTTGAATCGGCAACCGATGATGAAGTCATGACTGCCCTTGATCTCACCATGAAAAAAGAGGGTATTATCCCTGCCCTTGAATCGTCCCATGCCTTCGCCGGTGCCTTCAGGGAAGTTGGCAGTCTTTCGACTGAAGAGGCGATCATCATCAACCAGTCGGGACGCGGCGATAAAGATATCTTCACCATTGCCCACGCCTTTGACGACCCGTCATGGAAAGAGTTTATCATCGAACGCGGAAAAGAATATTCCAACACTGATAAGCAGTAAGCGGGTAAGGCACCCAATACGAACGACACCTTTACGAGGAGCAGTATGCAGTTAGAAGAACAGTTACGCAGCAAAATGCAGGAAAAAGACATTCTGCTTATGACCCACATTGTCCTTGGATATCCTTCCCTTGAAGTTAATCGTGAAGTTATCCGGCAAATGGTTGAAAACGGTGTGGACTGCATAGAGATGCAGATTCCCTTTTCCGAGCCCATGGCCGACGGACCGGTGATTTTGAAGGCGAATCAGGAGGCACTTGCCACGGGAATCAGCGTGAAAGACTGTCTCATCTTCGGGGCGGAAATGGCTGCAACGTTTGACATCCCGTTTCTCTATATGACCTATTACAACATCATATACAAATATGGAGAAGAATCTTTTTTCAAAAACGCGGCAAAAACCGGTATCAAAGGCGTTATTGTTCCGGATTTACCACCGGAAATCGGACAGTCATTCCTTGAATACGCAGACAACAATCACGTAGCCCCCGTTCTGATTTTCACCCCCACATCAACTGATGAACGGATGAGAGAACTTGCCAGACACGGCAGAGGCTTTATCTATTGTGTTGCAAGACGCGGAGTCACTGGAAAGAAATCAGAACTAAACGAGGATTTTCACCAATACCTGAGCAGATGTCAGGCAGCCACCAGTCTCCCCCTGGCAGTGGGATTCGGCATTCAGGACAGAGACGATATCGAGGCATTAAAAGGCCGAGCGGATATTGCAGTTATCGGCTCGCGTACCATCAAACTGGTGGAGGCTGAGGGGGCAGCCGCAGTAGGCCCATTTATTGCGGGATTGCGGTAGATTCCTCTCATTTTCCCCGGCAGGTTACACAGGGAAAACAAATTTTTCCCTGCCCCTGCCCGGCTGCAGTCCGCTTTATTTATGCTTGCGCCAGTGCGGATGGGTTATGCCGAACTTCTTCACTTTATAATTCAGGGAACGGGGACTGATTCCGAGCAGATCTGCTGCGTTCTTCTGTACCCAGAGACACTCTTCCAGAGCCATCATAATCAGCTCTTTTTCCTGACCAACCAGAGAAACACTGCCGCTGTGAGCGACAACACTGCCACCTGCAGAAGTGGCTTTCTGGTAAGAATGGGGCAGCGAAAGGTTTTGTTTACTGAGCAGCTCACCGTCTTCCAGAATCACCGCCCGTTCAATGGTATTTGCCAGCTGTCTGATATTTCCAGGCCAGTTGTACGCCTGAATCTGCTGCAGAGAATCTTCTGTAAACCCTGCCACATTACTCCCCATGGTCTTTGCATATTTTTTCAGGAAATAGCCGGCAAGCGGCTCAATGCACTTTTTTCTATCCTTAAGATCGGGAAGACGAATGGGGAGGACATTGATCCTGTAGAACAGATCCTCTCTGAATTTTCCCTTACTGATTTGCTCAGATAAATTCTTATTGGTGGCGGCAATCACCCGTACATCTGAATAGATCGTTTTATTTCCGCCCACCCGTTCAAAGGATTTCTCCTCAAGAACACGAAGCAGTTTTGACTGCAGACTAAGACTTATCTCCCCGATTTCATCTAGAAAAAGAGTTCCACCACCTGCCTGTTCAAACCGTCCTATCCGTTGCTTATCCGCACCGGTAAATGCCCCCTTCTCATGGCCGAAGAGCTCCGATTCCAGCAGATCTTCCGGGATATTCGCACAATTTATTTTAATAAACGGCTTCTGTTTACGCGGACTGTTATAATGCACTGTACCAGAGAGAAAACTCTTGCCTGTCCCGGTTGCTCCGGTTATCAGGATGGTTGAATCTGTTTTGGAAAATTTTTCAAGACTGATCAGGACATTTTTCATATTCTGACTGTGGGCGATCACATCGCCGAAACGGTAAACAATATCCTGTTTATGGCGCAGGTAATCTATCTCGTTGCGAAGATCCCTGTTTTCCATGGCACGGTGTACTGCCATTTTCACACGCGGCACAGACAAAGGACGCAGCAGATAGTCACTGGCACCACTGGTCAATACATCCACCACATATTCTGCTTTATCAACCTCACCTATGAGTATTATCTGGGTGTTAACCATGTTGTCATGTATTTCATGCAGTAACCGCAGACCTTCTTCTGCCTCCTTTGAATACAAAAAAAGCAGATCATACTCTCGCTCTTTCAGTTCATCAAAAAGGGTCTCATCGCCGGAGCAAAATTTCAGCCGGGCGACATTTTCAAAAGCATCCTCCATGACCACCCGACTTTCTTCTGGAATTGCACTTGCTAAAATTGTATACATAAAGATCCCCGATACGACTCACTTTCATATTTGTAATTAACCGTTTCATTGTACGGAATTATTTCCGTTAATGCAATTTTTTTATTTTGGAGCCGGAATGCAAGGAAACAGCAGCGATGAGAAGTATATCAGGATGGCTCTCTCACTCGCAGAATCTGCTGCCATTCGTGGAGAAGTTCCCGTGGGAGCTGTAATCTGCAAAGATGATGCTGTCCTGGCAAAAGGGGCAAACAGTCCCATCTACACCAACGACCCCACCGCCCATGCTGAGATTATTGCCATACGGGCTGCTGCAAGACTCCAGGAAAACTACCGCCTGCCGGATACCACCCTCTACGTCACCCTCGAGCCCTGCATCATGTGCATGGGAGCAATTATTCATGCCCGCATCAAACGCCTTGTCTTTGGTGCATACGACCCGAAGACAGGGGCAGCGGAATCCTGTTACACCATAGGCACAGACAACAGACTTAATCACAATTTGGAAATTACAGGGGGGATTTGTGAAAGTGAATGTTCCACTTTGCTGAAAGAATTTTTCAAAAAAAGAAGGGGCTAAGCCCCCACAAACTACTTTTTTAAATAGTCGATGCGTTTTTGATTGCTTATTTTATATTCTCAGTATAGAAAGGCACAGATTCAGTCACACTGAAAATTACGGAGAGATGGCCGAGAGGCTTAAGGCGCACGCTTGGAAAGCGTGTGTACGCAAGTACCGTGAGTTCGAATCTCACTCTCTCCGCCAAATGTTTGGAAAACCCCGTTATACCGCTCAGTATAACGGGGTTTCCCTGTATGCAGAAGATATCCTCAAATAGTCTTGACGGCTGTTTCCAGACTGTGTATAAGACATCAATATTATCGGCATCTTTTTTTTGATAGTCGGGTCCTGTACAACCAAGGATCACGAACCCCGCCAGGCCTGGAAGGGAGCAACGGTAGTGACCCCCTTGGTGTGTTTCAGGGTGCCCGGCTATCATTTTTTATGCTGATCTGCTCCTGACTCTACCCCCCTTTTTTTCTCATGTCCTATTTGGTTCTTGCCAGAAAATCACGCCCCCGGAATTTCGACCAGGTTGTCGGTCAGGTGCCGGTGGTAAAAACTCTGCAAAATAGCCTCATACGTAACAGGGTGGCTCACGCCATTATGTTTTCAGGCGTACGGGGTGTCGGCAAAACCACCCTTGCCCGCATCATGGCAAAGGCCATTAACTGTGAGAACCGAACTGCCGGCAACCCCTGTAACAAATGCCCTTCATGTCTCGAAATTGACTCCGGTTCAGCCCTTGACATCTATGAAATAGACGGTGCCTCCAACAGGGGCATACAGGAGATTCGCGAACTCAAGGAAAAGATTCGTTTTCTGCCCACATCAATACAATTCAAGATTATCATCATTGATGAGGTGCACATGCTGACCACAGAAGCCTTCAACGGACTGTTAAAAACCCTTGAAGAGCCGCCCGATCATGTCTTTTTCATGTTCGCCACCACCGAACTGCACAAAATCCCCATCACCATCCTCTCCCGCTGCCAGCGCTATGAGCTGAAACGTGTCTCGGCAAAAGACCTTGGCAGCCATCTCACAAAACTTGCTGCAGACGAAGGAATCACCATGGAGCAGGCGGCTCTCGACCTTATTGTACGTGAGTCCGAAGGGTCCGTCCGTGACGGTCTCAGCCTCCTTGACCAGGTGTTTTCCTACGGGGAAAAGGATATTGTGGTCAACGATGTTATCCAGGTTCTTGGCCTTGTTTCACGAGATATCATTCTCAGACTGACAACGGCATTGCTCAGTAAAGATCCGGCAGCTGCCCTTCTCGCACTCGAGGACACTTTTGATTTTGGGGTGGATCTGAAACGATTCACCACCGATCTGCTCACTGCCTTTCGCACCCTCATCCTCTGTAAGCTGCAGGGCTGCGATGAACTTATTGACATTCCACCGCAGGAACTGCAGGTGTTTCAGGATCTGTCAAAGAACTACTCCCGGGAAACCATCCATATGAAGATGACTCTCCTGATGCAGGGTGTGGAAGAGATGCGCTATTCCTCCCAGCCCCGCCTTTCCCTGGAAACCACCTTTCTTAAAATTATCCAGGCGGATGATATCCTCCCCGTATCCACCCTGTTGGGCAAGATGGATGCACTGTTGGCAGACAACCCTCTTCCAGCATCTCCACAACAAAAGACCGGCAAAAAACCAGCTGCCGAAAAAAAAAAGCAGCTGCCGCCTGAGCCCAGACCAGAGCCAGGAGTAAAGGAGACAAAAAAAGAAACAGTCCCTCCTCCCCGCTCTTTTTCCATGGCTCCAAAAGACGCCCCGCCTGCTGCCAATGAGGCAAGCCCCCCCTCCGAAGAACAGCCGCCACTGCCGGAAGAGCCTTATAAACAGACAGAAAAACCAAAAACACAGAACCAAACTGCCCCGCCTGACACTAAGGGAAAAACCATCCCCCATCCCCATGAGCACGATGTGCGAAAAGACTGGCACAAATTCATTGAGCATGTAAAAGACAGGAAATTGTGGATGGCACAGGATCTTCAGCGGGCAGCAAGCAGCCGGGAAAAAAACGGAGAACTGCAGCTCACCTTTTTGGAAACTGAGAATTGTGCCCTTCTCAGACAAAAAGACAATGTAAAACTACTCACAGAATTTGTTCTCGATTTTTTCCAAAAGAATCTCAAACTCCGTTTTATCACTCCTGATAAAGACATTGAGGACGGTAAAAATGGAGACGACAGTCCGCACAAATTACGGCAAAAGCTTGCCAACGATCCACTTGTGCAGATGGCCACAGAAATTTTCAACGGGCAGATCGGGGACATTCGAGTCGGTCCCAGAAGCAGATAAAAATCCCGGGTAGCATCCGACAGATAAAAAATAAGCAGACGAGGACAGACGATATGGACATGAACTCCATCATGCAGCAGGCCCAGCAGATGCAGGCAAAAATGGCCACCATTCAGGAAGAACTGCAAAAGAAAAAAGAAACAGGAAGTGCAGGCGGTGGAATGGTTACTGTTACAGCGAACGGTCGCAGTGAGATCCTTTCTATCTCCATTGAAGACAACCTGCTCTCAGCAGATGACAAGGAAATGCTGCAGGATCTGATTGCAGCCGCCACCAACGATGCCCTGCGCAAGGTGAAGGAAATGGGAAAGGCTGAAATGAGCAAACTCACCGGCGGCATGAATATTCCCGGTGTATCCAATCTTTTTTCATAGACTCTCATGGTCTCCCAGGTTATCCCGCACGCCCTTGAACGGCTGATCCAGGACCTCACAAGACTGCCCGGAATCGGAAAAAAAACAGCTTCACGGCTGGCACTGAACATTCTCAGAAGACCGCCGGCCGAGGCAAGAGAGCTCGCTTCGGCACTGATGGAACTGCACAGTTCCATTCAACTCTGTTCCTGCTGTTTCACCTTTTCGGAACATGATCCCTGCGAGCTCTGCAAGGATCCGAAACGTGACCCGCAGATCATCTGCGTGGTGGAACAGCCCGGCGACCTGCTTGCCATTGAAAAGACCAATTCCTTTCACGGTCACTATCATATATTACACGGTGTTCTTTCTCCAATTGACGGCATCGGCCCCGGAGAGATAAAAATTGCCGAACTCGAGGCAAGGGTTACCAGCGGCACAGTGAAAGAAATTCTCATCGCAACCAGCTCAACGGTTCCCGGAGAAACCACTGCCAACTACCTGATAGACAGGCTGCAGAAGGCTGCTGTCACTGTCAGCCGTCTTGCCTGCGGTATCCCCATGGGCATGGATATCAAATATGCCGACAAATACACCCTGGCAAAAGCCATCGAAAGCAGGAGTAAGACAGCGTAAAATCGGTCTTGCCCCGCCCTTCTCTTTCCAATCCTTTTTTCTTGACAGAACTCACAGATATTGGTAATTGACACTGTTTATGCTGAATTCTTTTCTCTTTTCAAAGAGGTAAAGAAATAAAGTTCATCACAGGCGCGTAACTCAGTGGGAGAGTGTCACCTTGACATGGTGGAAGTCGGCGGTTCGAAACCGCCCGCGCCTACCAGAATTTCCAGGCTAAAGTCCATGCGAAAAGTGTCTTTCGCAATGTCTTTAGCCTTTGCTTTTATACAGATTATATAGATGAGTGATATCAAAGTATCCATAAATAACGGGGAAAGTACGATTCTGCCCGCAGGGAGTCTCGCCAAAACCGCTGTTGCAGAGCTGCTGTCCAACAAACAGCGCAAACGAACCGTTGCCGTCTTTATTAACGGTGAAGTTGTGGATCTGTGTACTCCACTCACCGAAGACAGCGTGCTGACTCCCATACAGACCGGGTCTGCGGAAGCCCTCTCTGTTCTTCGCCATTCCACTGCCCACATAATGGCAGAGGCTGTTCGGGATGTCTTTGGAACAGAGGTAAAAGTTGCCATCGGACCATCCATAGAGGACGGATTCTACTACGACTTTGATCGAAAAGAGCCCTTCACTCCCGAAGACTTTGAAAAAATTGAAGCCCGGATGACCGAGATTATCCGCAAGGCTGTTCCCTTCACCCGTTCCAAAGTCAGCAGTGAATCTGCCATTGAACGTTTTTCTGCAGAGGGCGAAAAGTACAAGGTTGAACTCATCAAAGATCTTGGTGTTCCGACCGTCTCCCTCTACGAACAGGGGAGTTTTTCTGATCTTTGCCGCGGTCCCCACCTCCCCGACACATCTTTTGTGAAAGCATTCAAGCTGCTGCGGGTTGCCGGTGCATACTGGCGTGGTGATGAAAAGAATGACATGTTGCAGCGTATCTACGGCACGGCATTCTTTGACAAAAAGGCACTGAAGAAACACCTGAACGCCCTGGAAGAAGCCAAAAAACGCGATCACCGGAAACTTGGAAAAGAACTCGAACTGTTCACCATCCAGGATGAAATCGGTCCGGGTCTTATCATGTGGCAGCCTAAAGGTGCCCTTCTGCGCAAGCTTATTGAAGATTACTGGAAAGACGCCCATTATCAGAACGATTACGAACTGCTCTACACGCCGCACATCGCAAGACAGGATCTCTGGAAGACGTCCGGTCACCTTGATTTCTATGGTGAGAACATGTACTCATCCATGGATATCGACGATGTACAGTATCAGCTCAAACCGATGAACTGCCCTTTCCATATCGGCATTTATAACAGCCGCCGATGGAGCTACCGGGAGATGCCCATACGCTGGTGTGAACTTGGCACAGTTTATCGCTATGAGCGTGCCGGTGCTCTGCATGGACTCCTGAGGGTTCGCGGCTTCACTCAGGATGATGCCCACATTTTCTGTATGCCCGAACAGCTTGAAGATGAGATTTTCAACATCCTTGACCTGAATCTGCAGATTCTAAAGACTTTCGGTTTTGATAAATACGAGATTTACCTGTCCACCAGACCGGATAAATATGTGGGTTCTGACGAACACTGGGAACAATCCACCGAAGCTCTGAAACTCGCACTTGAGAAAAAGGGGCTTGCCTACACCATTGATCCCGGCGAAGGTGTTTTTTACGGACCGAAGATTGATATCAAGATTAAAGATATGCTTGGACGTTCCTGGCAGTGTTCCACCATTCAGGTTGACTTCAACCTTCCGGAACGCTTTGAAATGACCTACACCGGAAAGGATAATCAGGATCATCAGCCGATCATGATACACCGGGCTCTTATGGGTTCGCTCGAGCGCTTTATCGGTGTTCTTATTGAGCATTATGCCGGTGTCTTTCCGCTTTGGTTTGCTCCGGTTCAGGCACGAATTTTAAACATCACCGACTCACAGATCGACTATTGCAATGAGATTTATGCTGCATTTCGCAAGGCTGGCATTCGCATCGAAAAGGATCTCAGAAACGAGAAGCTGAACTACAAGATCAGGGAAGCCCAGATGGCAAAAATTCCCTATATGCTGATTATCGGTGATAAGGAAAAAGACTCTCATACTGTCACCCTGCGCCTTCGCAACGGTGACAATATTGCTGACATGAGCATTGATGATTTCATTGAGAAAATTAAGCAAGAGTGCGAAGACGGCAAGAATTCATAACCCCATTCGTCCCCTTACAACGACCCTAGTTTTATGGAGGTAGAACGATTAAACGTCGAGGAAAAAGAGCCCCGGTCAAGCGTGAAGTAAAAGTTAAAATTAACGACATGATCCGTCATTCACAGATTCGACTCATCGGAAGTGACGGAAGTCAGCTCGGTGTAGTTTCTTCTGAGGAAGGTCAGAATATTGCCTACGACGACGGACTGGATCTGGTGGAAATATCTCCCAATGCAGAACCGCCTGTTTGTAAAATCATGAACTACGACAAGTTCAGATATGAGCAGGCCAAGAAACAGCAGGAAGCAAAGAAGAAACAGACAACTGTTGAGACCAAGGAAATAAAATTTCGCCCCAAAACTGAAACACATGATCTCAACTTCAAGATTAAAAATGTCAAAAAGTTTCTTAAACAGCAGCATAAAGTAAAACTCACCATGCGGTTCAGAGGACGGGAAATTGTTTACTCTCAGACCGTAGGTATGGAAGCAATGAATAAAATCAGTGCCTTACTTGAAGAAGATGCGGTCATTTTGCAGCCTCCCAAAATGGAAGGACGACAGTTGGTCATGTTTGTTGGACCCAAAACAAGCTGACAGCAGCAGGAAAACACCGGCACAAAACACGAAAGCAATAATGCTGTGATATGTACACAGCACAGCACGGTATATAAAGGAGTCTATCATGCCTAAAATGAAAACGAAAAGAGGCGCTGCCAAGCGTTTCAAAAAAACAGGATCCGGAAAGATCAAGCGCTCAAAAGCCTTTACCAGCCATATCCTGACCAAGAAGTCCACAAAGAGAAAACGTAACCTGCGTAAGAGCGGACTGGTGGATTCCTCTAACAGTAGAGTGATCAGAAAGATCCTTCCCTACCTGTAATCAGAATTGCCAATAAGGAATACTTGTCTATACGAGGATCACAATCCTCTTGCATCTAAAGGAGCAGCATAATGCCACGCGTGACCAGGGGTTTTAAAGCCCGCAGAAGAAGAAACAGAGTCCTGAAACTTGCCAAGGGATATTACGGCGGAAAATCCCGTCTCTATCGTACAGCTACCGAGGCTGTCGACAAAGCCCTTTCCTACGCATACCGTGACCGCCGCAATAAAAAACGTGACTTTCGTCGTCTCTGGATTACCCGTATCAGCGCCGGTGCCAAAATGAATGACATTAATTATTCCCGATTAATGGGCGGTCTGAAAAAGGCCAATATCGAACTCGATAGAAAGGTCCTGGCAAATATGGCTATCCTTGACGCACCTGCCTTTACCGAGGTTGTGAATATCGCCAAAGAGGCGAACGCCTGAGGTCAGCCAGCATTTCTGACAGGTAATTGTCATCATACAGATGGTGCAGAAAAGAAGGACAGCTGGTACATGTCCCGCTCATTAACGCACCCGGTCTGTCAATGACCTCGGTTACATGCCGGTTTCGATTTTTATTGGAACCGGCATACTGTTTTAACGAGTACCAAATGTAAGTCATTATGGAGCAGGAAATAGTCGCACTGCAGAGCACAGCAAAAGAGATGCTTGCTGCTGTAGAAGATACAACACAGCTCGAAGAGTTTCGTATCCGCTTCCTCGGAAGAAAAGGACAGTTCGGTGCTCTTATGAAAGGGCTCGGCAAAGTTGCCAAAGAGGACAAGCCCCGTCTCGGACAGATGGCAAATGCAGCCAAAAAAGAGATGGAGAAGCTCTTTTCCGAGAAAAAACAGGCCCTCACATCCTTCACTGCAGGATCGGTGTCCGGCGCCGGAATAGACCTCACCCTCCCGGGTCGCAGACCTGAAAAAGGTCAGTTGCATCCGGTTACGCAGATTATGAACGAGGTCTGCTCCATCTTTGAGAATCTGGGCTTTTCAGTCGCCGAAGGTCCCGACGTAGAGCATGATCATTACAACTTTGAGGCACTTAACATCCCCGCCCATCATCCGGCAAGGGATATGCACGACACCTTCTATGTGAGTGACTCGATTCTTCTGCGCACCCACACCTCCCCCATGCAGGCACGAATCATGGAGACCCGGGAGCCGCCCCTGCGTGTCATTGCTCCCGGCAAGGTGTATCGCTGCGACTCAGACATTACCCACACCCCCATGTTCCATCAGGTGGAAGGCTTTCTTGTTGACCGCGATGTCTCTTTTGCCGATCTCAAAGGTGTGCTCACCGTCTTTACCCGGAAAATGTTTAAAAAGGATCTGGCCCTTCGCTTCCGCCCAAGTTTCTTTCCCTTCACAGAACCCAGTGCAGAAGTTGACATTGCCTGTGTCATCTGTGACGGAAAAGGCTGCCGGGTCTGCAAGAAAACAGGATGGCTCGAAATCCTCGGTGCCGGCATGATCGATCCTGAAGTTTTTAAAATGGTAGGATATAATCCGGAAAAATACAGCGGATTTGCATTTGGACTTGGCATCGAACGTATCGCCATGCTGAAATACGGCATCGACGATATCCGTCTCTATTACGAGAACGACCTGCGCTTCCTTTCACAATTTTAATACGTTATTTATTTCACACGAGATATAGAGCATGAAGTTTACCCTTAGCTGGCTTAAAGAATATGTCGATACAAGAGATCTCAGCCCTGAGGCTCTTGCCGAGCAACTGACAATGCTTGGTTTGGAAGTTGAGGGAGTTACTGAACTGTTCCCCGAACTGCAGACCCTGCGCACTGCAAAGGTCCTCTCTGTGGGACCGCACCCCAATGCAGACAAGCTGCATCTCTGTGAAGTTGCCGTGGGAGACGCGACCTACTCCATCGTCTGCGGTGCCCCAAATGTTCGCGAAAATCTTATTACAGCCATTGCCCTGCCGGGAACGGTCATGCCGGACGGCACCAAAATAAAACCATCCAAGGTACGCGGTATAAAATCCAACGGGATGCTCTGTTCCGAAAGAGAACTCGGGCTCAGTGACTCGCACACCGGAATCATGGAACTTCCTGAGGACACTGACCATGGTCAGTCCCTGCTGCAGGCATTGGGGCTGGATGACCTGCTTATAGAGGTGGATCTGACCCCCAATCGCCCGGATTGTGCATCTGTGATTGGTATTGCCAGAGAAATCGCCGGCATCACCAGATCGGAGCTCACCCTCCCCGTAGCCGAAACTGAAATAAAGCATACAAACGGACAGTTCAGTGTCGATATTGAAGATTCTGAGATCTGCCCCCGCTACGCTGCCCGACTTATCAGAAATGTGCGCATTGAGCCATCCCCCTGGTGGATTCAAAAACGCCTGCTTTCCATCGGTATGCGTCCCATCAATAATGTTGTCGATATAACCAACCTTGTGATGATGGAATATGGTCAACCGCTACACGCCTTTGACTTTGACACCCTTGAAGGAAAACAGATTATTGTCCGTAAACCCAGGGCAAACGAAAAGAACTTCACCACCCTCGACGGTGAGGAACGGACTCTTGAACCGGACATGCTGATGATCTGTGACGCTGCAAAGCCGGTTGCTGTTGCGGGAGTCATGGGCGGTCTTGACTCAGAAGTCACTGACAAGACGGTCAATATTCTCTTGGAAAGTGCCTGTTTCAACGCAGTTTCCATCAGACGCACTGCACGACGCCTTAACCTACCCTCTGAAGCATCATATCGCTTTGAAAGAGGGGTTGATCCGGGTGGATGCGCAACTGTTATGGAACGTGCAGTATCACTCCTCTGTGAGGTCGCCGGTGGTGACGCCGTTGAAGGCGGAGTTGATATGTATGGCGGCAAACGTCCCTTCAACAGCCAGACCATTCGCATCTCGCGCACCTCAGCCCTCCTCGGTATTGATCTTGATTACGATAAAATTGCCGACGCGCTCCAATCCATCGGCATGCAGTGTAAACCCAAAAATGACGATACCATCTGGGTACTCGCCCCCACATTCCGTATCGATATAGAGCGGGAAGCGGATCTTGTGGAAGAAGTGGCACGGCTTATCGGCTATAATAATATCCCCACCAGCCTTCCGAAGGTACGTCTCAGCTATCCCGAACAGCAGCCGCAACGACAAATACGTTCACGGGCTGCAGATCTCCTGGTGGGCATGGGTTTTTCAGAAGCCATCAACTACAGCTTCACCACCAGCAGACATCTCTCCATGATGATGCTTGCAGATGATGACATCCGCCGTAAGCAGGTGGCACTGTTGAATCCGCTCAGTGAAGAACAGTCTGTAATGCGCACCATGCTTCTTCCCGGACTTCTCGAAAACCTTAAACATAACATTAATTTCCAGAAGAACAGTGTAAGACTTTTTGAAATTGGTAAAGTTTTCACTCCCAGGGGAAAAGACGAACAACCCATCGAAACCGAGCAACTTACGGGGCTGCTTAGTGGAAGAAGATATGGTGAAGCGTCCCATCTGTACTTCAATGAAGAGAATGTAGATTTTTTTGATGCCAAAGGAGTCATTGAAGAACTTCTGCAGCAGATGCGTCTGCAGGATTGTGGAAAAAAAGATGCGGTCAGCTTTCGGATTCCTGATACTGCTGAGGTTGAGAATTATGAAGACCCGTCTCAGTGCCTCATTCTCGATTCAGGGAACGGCACCCTTGGCCGACTTGCCAGATTACAATCTGAAGTTGCCAGAAATTTCGGCATCAAGCAGGATGTGTATATTTTTGATATCAACTTTCAGCTCCTCTGCACCCTTACACAAACTGACAGGCATTTTCGCTCTCTGCCTGTTTATCCTGCAGTGAAAAGAGATATTGCCCTGCTTATCCCGGAACATGTTCAGGCAGGAGATATTCTGGAAACAATCCGCTCCAGCAAGGAGAAATTTATTGAACACTGTGAAATTTTTGATGTCTTCCAGGGAAAATCCCTGGAAAAAGGTATCAAAAGTGTTGCCGTCTCTGTAACATATCGATCTCCAACAAAGACTCTTACAGAGAAAAATGTAAACAAATCCCATACAAAAATTATAAATACATTAATTTCCGAATTTAACGGAAGCTTAAGAGAAGGTTGAACAATGAATAGAGGAAATCTTACCCGTAAGGAACTGGCAGAAGCCCTGAACGCACAACTTGGTTACTCCCAGTCCAGCTGCTCGGAACTTGTTGACACGTTTTTTGACAAAATGAAAGATTGTCTGCTCAACGGTGAATCCATCAAATTTGTCCATTTCGGTACTTTTAATGTACGTGACAAGCAGCCAAGACGCGGTCGCAATCCACGTACCGGTGAAAGTATTACCATCAAAGAACGCCAAATGATCAGCTTTCGTCCCAGCAAAAAAATGCGGGAAACGGTAAACGAGTAATCTTCAGAGCAAAGGAATAAATCACCGAAATGAGAGCAACAATCCCTGACAAGCTCTATTTTAAAATCGGTGAGGTTGCAAAACTTGCGGATGTCGCCCCCCACGTCCTGCGGTACTGGGAGAGTGAATTCAAGGAAATCAACCCCAAACGTGCAAACTCCGGGCAAAGACTCTATCGTCGTAAAGATGTTGAGACCATCCTTCTGATAGAGGAGTTGCTGCACACAAAAGGCTATACAATATCAGGTGCCAGAAAGTTTCTGGCAGAAGGTCAAAAACCTGCAATAGAACCCGTATCAGCAGATATTCCAACAAATCATATGGGGGAAATCAAGGAGGAGCTTCTGGCAGTAAAAAAAATCCTCTCAAAGAGCGGGCAGTAAAACAAAACAATCCTTACCAATGTTGACAGCACCATAACTCCATGGTAAGAAGGAATCACAATTCGGAACGTGGCGCAGTCTGGTAGCGCACTTGTCTGGGGGACAAGTGGTCGGAGGTTCAAATCCTCTCGTTCCGACCATTATTACGGGCACTTAGGAGACCTTCTCCTGAGTGCCTTTACCGTTTGGCACCACTTCGCCAAGTATCACCACCGAACAGACTCCATCCAACCATTACGTCTTATCTGATTACCTGCACATTAACAACCCTCCACTCTTGCTTCTCACGGAGTGAATATCACTGATTCTTGGTAAAGAACTGCTGCCGAAAAATACCCTGCACGTCCTCAGAAATTTCTGGAGGGTTCATCGTCATCCTCATTTTCTTTTTCCCAGCAGAAAAAGAGGAATAAAAAATGTTACCCTGGTGGATATGCCGCTGGACAGAGGCGGTATCCAGTGTGCAATGAAGGCCGTGGTCACCCAACTCGGCATAAAAAAAAATCTCATGCCACTCACTGCGTCACAGTTATGCCACCCATCTGCTCGAAGCAGGGGTTGACCTGGTCGAACTCCAGCAGATCCTGGGCCATGTCTCTATCCTGACGACCGCCCGTTACACTCACCTGACCACAACAACAGGAAATAACGTCCGGCAGGCCATCGACAACCTGGTCAGCGATTTTACAATTACCTGGGGAGGGGTAAAATGATTCTGCTCTCCTCGATTATCAATCAATTCAAAGATCGTTTTTTCAGGCGTTATAAAAACACTCTTCTGCCAAGCCATAGAAGGGCTCTGCGGGTTATGGAACAATGCCGGCAGGAGCACGGTCCGCATATGCTGGCACGATGTACCGGACATGAGTGTAAAAAACAGATCTACATTCTACATTCCTGCGGTCATCGCAGTTGCCCTCACTACCAGAACCATGAAAACGATCAGTGGATCGAAAACCAACTGAGCAAGCGGCTGCCGGCCAGGTATTTTCTGGTTACCTTTACTCTTCCTGAGCAGCTTAGGGAACTTGCCTGGAAAAATCAAAAAATAATTTACTCCCTGATGTTCTCTTCTGTCCAGGAGACCCTGAAAACATTTGCCGGTAATGACAGGAAACTCGGAGGAACAGCAGGATTTACCACCATCCTCCATACCAATACACGATCGCTTGACTATCATCCGCACATTCATGTTGTCATGCCCGCAGCCACCGTCAATCTGAAAACAGCATTATGGCGGGTAAAAGACTCCGGCTACCTCTTCAACCATAAAGCCCTGGCAAAAGTTTTCAGGGCAAAGCTGCTGCAGACGGCTGTTGAGCATGGTCTGGAGATTCCAGGAACCTGCCCGAAGCAGTGGGTTGTTGACTGCAAAGACGTCGGTAACGGTGACAAGGCTATCATCTACCTTGGCAAATATCTCTACCGGGGCGTTATTCGGGAAGAAGATATCATGCACTGCGATGACGGTCATGTCACTTTCAGGTATCTTCATGCCAAAACCGGGACCTACAGGACCAGAACCGTTACAGGGGAATATTTTCTCTATCTGCTCATGCTCCATGTATTACCAAAAGGCTTTCGCAGATCACGATGTTATGGGTTTCTTCATCCCTGCAGTAAAAAGCTCATCATATTTCTCCAACTGGTGCTCCGTTTCAATCCACTAACCAGGTTTAACCCAACTTTGTGAGACAGATTCTCATAAATCTCGTAAGCAACTGATAGTTCGTGGAGTCCCAAAATACATATTCTGTAATATCAATATGTTATAAGTTTTAACCGTTTTGTAGTGCCATGAAGGGAGACCGAAGCCTTGACGAGATGCGAATAGTATGTAACTCTGTCTGCATGTATATTCGAAAAACACAAATCCAGAAAAAGAAAGCTGGTGGTCATTATTACACCTATAGAATCGTTGAATCACAACGTATTGGAAAAAAGGTAAGTCAACTCACCTTGTTGAACCTGGGTGCTGACTTTTCCTTTTCTGAAGAGCAATGGCCGCTGCTGACAAAAAGAATTCAGGAAATCCTTCATGGTCAGCGGTCTCTTTTGCAACCCGATTGTGCGATTGAAAAGTGGGCAAGGATTTATGCTGCACGAATTATAGTAAGGCAGCAAGACCAAACTGACAATAATGCTAAAAAATACAGAGAGATAGACATGGACAGTGTGGAAATGAGCAGAGCCCGCAGTGTTGGCTGTGAACATGCCACTCTGGAGGCTATGCGTTTGCTGGAACTTGATACAGAGCTCAAGAAATTGGGCTTCACAAAGCCTCAGGCAGCCCTGGCAATTGGCACTATAATCGGCCGTGCCTGTCATCCTGCAAGTGAACGAGAGACCCACAGGTGGCTCCAGGAACAATCCGGTCTTGGCGAACTGATCAACCATGACTTTGAAGATGTCAATCTTTATAAGATGTATCAGGTCTCAGATTTGCTGCTCAAAAAGAAAGCGGCTATAGAAAGCCATCTGTTCCGGAAAGAACAGGATATTTTTTCTCTTCAGGAGACAATAACACTGTACGATCTGACCAATACCTATTTTGAGGGTCGCTGTCTTGCCAACACTTTAGCCAAACATGGTCACTCCAAGGAAAAAAGATCCGACTGTCCTTTGGTTACTTTGGCATTGGTCCTTGATGGCAGTGGTTTCCCCAAACGCAGCCATGTCTTTGAGGGAAATGTCGGTGAAGCCTCAACACTTGCAAAAATGATCGACGAGCTTCAAACCACCCGAGTATCCACAATTCAAAAACCCACTGTGGTTATGG
>JANTGG010000036.1 GCA_024763035.1 Desulfocapsa sp.
CATAAAACGGGTGGAAATACTCACCGCCTTAAAAGACTGCCACCCCGCCCTTGCTGATATCGCTAACGAACGCTACTTTGAAGAGGCGGCACAGCTCCGGACAATCGGTGAGATTCAGAACTGGATTGCTGAGACATTCAGTGTCCAGCCCGCAGCCCCTGCTCCTGTGCAGCAGACAGCGGCAGAGACAACCGGGGAAACAGATATTTCCTCCATGCTGCTCACGGTCATCAGTGAACGCACAGGCTATCCGGCAGATATGCTCAGCAGCGACCAGCATCTCGAATCTGATCTCGGCATTGACTCCATAAAACGGGTGGAAATACTCACCGCCTTAAAAGACTGCCACCCCGCCCTTGCTGATATCGCTAACGAACGCTACTTCGAAGAGGCGGCACAACTCCGCAGTATCGGAGAGATTCAAAACTGGATAGAAGTAACCTTTACAAGCGGCAGCTCCACAAAAGACGTTCCCGTAAAACAGCAGCCACTTGTTCAGCCTGAACCCGCAAAACAGGTTGCCCCGGCACCTGTCACCCAAAAGAAACAGCCGCAAACACCCATCAGCCGCTACCTTCTGGAACTGGTGGAAGCCCCCTTTATCACAGGGAGTCAGCTGAAAAGCAGCTCCGGAGTTATTATCATTCTTGCCGGCAGCCACCCCTTAGGTGCAATGTTGCATCAGCAACTCACTCAGAACAACCGCACACCGCTCCTGATTACCAGAGGCAGCAACATCCAGGTCTCGCTCAAAAATCACCTGTACGGCGCATTCAACGATCAGCAGGAAATAGATGCCTGCATTAAACATTTTGTCCAAAACCACGAACGGATTGCCGGAGTCATCAACCTGCTGGCACTGGAAGCTTCCCCCACAGAAGGAGGAGAGGCGGCAGTTAAAAACAGTTTCCGTTTTGCAAAGGCCCTTGCCGGTGAAATGAAAAAAGCAGGGGAGGCCTTCTGGTTCAGCGTCAGCAGTATGGGAGGCGATTTCGGTCTGAAAAACACCACCGACTACAATCCCTTCCAGAACGGCTGTCACGGCATTGCCAAGACCATCGGTCATGAGTGGAACAGTGTCCACACAAAGTGCATCGATCTCCATCCCGGCAAGTCTCTTGACCAGCAAGTGCGGGCAATCTGTCTGGAGATGAACTCCGGTGATGACCTGCAGGAGGTCTGCTGGGACGGCAACAAACGCAGCTGCATCAAACTGCGCCCTGCCCCTGCCACAATGCAGAGAACATCCATGGCAACTTCCAACCACTCCGTCTACCTCCTCACCGGAGGGGGCAGGGGAATCACTGCCGCTGCTGCCGTGGAACTTGCCAGACGCCACGCTCCCACCCTGATCCTCACCGGACGCAGCCCGCTTCCCCAACGAACCGATGTGGAATGTGCGGAACTTGAAAAGCTCGCCGCCATGGCAGAAAGCAGCCCTAAGGAACTCCAGTCGCTTTTAATTCAGAAAAGTAAGGATGCGGGTGAAACGCCCACTCCGGTACAAATTAACAGAAAGATACAATCACTGGTCAACGAAACCCAGCTACGGAAGAATATCCGGGAGATGGAATCTTACGGGGCAGCAGTCCATTACCACTCCGTTGACTGCAGCGATCACGATGATTTTTCTGCATTTATCCGCTCACTTTACCGGGATCATTCCCGCATAGACGGAGTTGTCCACGGTGCAGGAGTCATTCGGGACAGCCTTATCGTCAATAAGGACGAGGACAGCTTTGACCAGGTTATAAACACCAAAGTAACCGGAGCTGCAATTCTTGCAAAAGAACTCAAGCAAAGTCAGCTCTCCTTTCTGATCTTCTTTTCATCCATCTCCGGCCGATTCGGAAATTCCGGTCAGGTGGACTACGCCGCCGCCAATGAGATTCTCAACAAACTCGCGGTCAAACTCAACACCGCCTGGCAGACAAGGGTCACCGCCGTCAACTGGGGTCCCTGGGAAAGTGTGGGCATGGTGAACGAAGCCGTGCGCAGACAGTTCGACGACCTCGGGATCTCCCTTATTCCACTGAAAACAGGAGTGGATATGCTTATGGCGGAAATGCTTCCCTCAAAAGCGAGGGCGGGCGAGGTGGTGATCTTCGGTAATCGTGAGCTCAGTACCAACATCGCCATGCAGATGGACGAATCACTGCCTCTGGATTCCATGACAAGCCGGCAGCCGGCGGATCTCAAACAGAAGACCTTTCAATTCACCCTCGGACCCGACACCCACCCCTACCTGCTCGATCACCGGATCGACGGCAATCCGGTTCTCCCTGCCGCCATGGCTCTGGAACTGATGGCAGAGGCAGCGGTGCTCACCGGAGAAGACCTGAACTTTTCCGGAATGCAGAACTTTCGGCTCTTTAAGGGGATCATTTTCCCGGAGAATAAAAACCGGACCGTACACATGACCGTCTCTCTGGTTTCTGATATAGCAAACGCTTTCCGTCGTGAGTATGAGGTAAGACTGCAAAGTGCCAACATGCCTCCGGGACAGGCAAACTACAGCTGTACCGTTATTCTCGACAACCGCTCATCCCTGCAGCCGGTTGAACTTGACCAGCTCCACACCCTGGCCGAGTTTCCCCTTGAGATAAAAGAGATTTACGACACCCGCCTTTTTCACGAAGGCATGTTTCAGCGAATCACGACTGTGAAAGGCGTTGAAACAGACCTCCATGAGCAGGCGGGTATCAAGGGAATTATCACCCCCTCCGACCCGCAGAGTGTCCTGCTGGCATCGGGGAAATGGCTTATTGATCCCTTACTCTTTGACTGTGCCTACCAGCTCAGCCTGCTCTGGTCACAGGAATTTAACGGGATGATGCCTCTGCCCGGAAATATCGGCGAGTACAAACGCTTTCAGCCCTATGACGGTAACGAGGTTTTCTGCGAAGTTGCCGTGCGAAAATGTGAAACACCGCTGCTCCACCTGGACTTTCTCTTCAAGGATAAAAGAGACAGGTTGTATGCACGGGCACGTGACGTACAGGTCATCATGAGCCGGGAGCTCAACCTGCGGGTGATGGAGAGCCTGCAAAACAGAGCCGGTAGAATACAGCCGCAAAAACTGGTTGCCTGATATGAGCAGCAGCGAGCCTGTTGCCGTTGTCGGCATGGCCTGCATATTCCCGGGTTCACCCGATGTTTCCGCCTACTGGCGCAATATCCTTGCTGCAAACGACTGCATTACGGATATCCCGCCTGCACGCAACCGGGAGGAAGAGTATGCCGTCCTCCTGCAGGGAGATGACATCAGCTGCCGACGGGGAGGATTTCTCCCGGAAGAGCATCGGTTTTCGCCTGTTGATTACGGGATTATGCCTGACGTGTGTCGGGATATCGATCCTGAGCAGCTGCTGATCCTGGAAACCATTGACAAAGCCCTTGAAGATTCGGGGATCAACCCTGAAGAGGATGATCTCAGCGCTACAGAGACCATACTGGGACGGGGCGGCTATCTTGGAAATTATCTGCAGCAGGTACATATGCGGGTGGAGGTTGTTCCCCAGATTCTTTCCATTCTGCGGGGGCTGCATCCGGGAATCTCGGATGCGGATCTGATCCGTACAGGTAAAGAGCTGCAGTCTGCTTTTATCCATCTCAACTCCGACCGCATTCCCTTCGGTATCCCCAATATCACCACGGGCAGAGCAGCAAACCGCTTTGACTTTATGGGCGGCAACTACACGGTTGATGCTGCCTGCGCCTCTGCTCTGGTCGCAGCTGACAATGCCATTGCCTCCCTGCAGAGCGGTCGTGCCGAACGTGTGGTCACCGGCGGAGTATTTCTTGCCGGAAACCCAAGTTTCTGGTGGACCTTTTCACGCCTTGGTGCATTGTCGAAAAAGAACTCCATCCGTCCCTTCTCAAAAGAGGCAGACGGTATGCTGGTTGGTGAAGGGCTCGGCATTCTTGTTCTGGAACCAAAGAGTGCCGCAGAAAAAGCGGGCAGAAGAATTTACGCCCTGTTAAGGGGCAGTGCCACTTCAAGTGACGGACGGGGTAACGCTGTCCTTGCTCCCCGTTCTGAAGGACAATTGCTCTGCCTGAAGAAAGCATACGAGACCAGTGGCATTGATCCCCGCTCCGTCGGTCTTATCGAAGGACACGGAACCGGAACACTGGCAGGCGATCAGGTGGAGCTCTCCTCCATTACCCGTTTTTTCGCCGGCGACAGTGGAAAGATTCCTGTTCGTGCCCTTGGCAGCGTGAAATCCATGATCGGACACCTTATGCCGGCAGCAGGTGCCGCCGCCATGATCAAGACCTCACTGGCTCTGTATCACCGAATCCTGCCTGCCAGTCTCCATGCCGACTCCCCAGCTCCTGAACTTGCCGGCAGCAGTCTCTACCTGAATGATAAAACACGCCCCTGGGTACAGTCCCCCCGGCATCCGCGACGTGCCGGAGTCAACGCTTTCGGTTTTGGAGGGATTAACGCCCATATCATCATGGAAGAAAATAATGCTGCGGACGATTCCTTCAAGGATCTGCAGCTTGAATGGCCCACCGAGCTTTTTCTGTTCTCGGGACAGACTGAGGATGAACTGCTGCTGCAGATACGAAACTTTTCAGCAGAACTTCCCGAAACTTTCTCTGGCAACGAGTTTGCCGGATTCAGCAGACGTTCCTGCAGGAAATGGCAGCCTGGACGTGCCCATAACCTCTCACTGGTTGCAGATACCCAAAACATTGCCACTCTCCTCCTTGAAGCAGAAGGAGCACTTACAGAAAACCGTCCCGCAGACCTGGAAAGTCATTCCAATATTTTTTACACCGAAAAACCAATGGGGCGTGAAGGAAAAGTGGTCTTTATCTTTCCCGGCAATGCCTTCCCCGGTCTTGGAGACGACTACACCGACCGACTGGCTGAACTCTCCTGCTACCTGCCCTTTTTTAGAAAATGGTTTGACATGCTGGATGAAAAAGACAGCACAGAGCGTCCGTATCCCTTCAGCAGCATGCTCTTTTCTCCCCCGGGACTGGACCAGAAAACCCTTGTGGCTCTCAAAAAAGAACTGCGCCAGCTGACCAATTCGGCGGCAGGGGTGTTCATGGCAAACAGTGCCGGTCAGGATCTGATGCTTCGTCTGGGCATTCAACCGGACATGGTCACCGGCACATCACTGGGCGAATGGTCTGCCCTGATGGCAGGCGGAATGATTGGTTTTGACGATGTAGCTGCCATGGGCACTCATCTTGCCGGTAAAGACGGGGTGGAAATAACGGGCGGTCTCGGACTTGCCCAGTGTTCAATGGAACAGCTGGCACCGGTGCTGGAATCCGTTGACAATGGCAAATTCGGCAGGGTCAGCTGCGCCCTGGATCTGTCTCCTGCCCAGGTTGTCTTTGGAGGCGACCGGGAAGCGGTACAGGAAGTAAGCCGCTGCATCCAGGAAAAAGGACTCTGGGCAGAGGCATTTAATATGACCCCCATCCACACTCCTCTCTGTACCCCCATTGCCAGGTCCCAGCATGAGGTTATTCACAGGCTGCAGATCAAAGCAGCCGACGTTCCCGTCTACAGCGGGGCCACCGGAGCTCCATATCCTGAAGATCCTGATCAGGCACGAACACTTCTTGCAGACAACACCGTCCTCCCCGTACAGATGCGTTCTCTTTTTTCCCGACTTCACCGGGACGGAGCCAGGATATTTCTGCAGCTGGGCGGCGGGGGGAAGGTTCTCGGTCCCTTACGCGAAACCCTTGCCAACAAACCGTTTTTTGCCACCTCCCTTGATATGCCCAATACCCATCCGACAACACAGCTGCAGCATGTGACAGGCGAGCTGATCGCCCATGGACTGGCACTGAATCCGGATCTGCTCTTCCAGTATCGGAGCGATCTGCTCCAGGAGAAAAAGAAGCCTGCAGCACAACAAAACAAGCCGGAGACGATGCTCAATATGGCAGTTCCCAAACTGCACGTCACCACTCCCCTACAGCCACCTGCAATGGAAACAACGGGGCAGACACAGTCCCCCGCACAGACTGGAATCTCTCTGGAATCCATCCTCAGCCGGCAGCTGGAGCTCTCCGGCAGAATGCTTAACCTGCAGCAGACCGATCAGGCGATGGATGCCCAACCTTTTATCCGGGAACTTGCCAGGCAGCAGCAGACACTCTTCACAGAAGAATCCTCCCCGGCAGAGCCGATCCCCATGCCTTTTGTCAGCAGGATTACAGATTACAGTGTCGGCAAAAGAATGGTTATCGAACATACCCTTAATCCCGAGCAGGATTGTTTTCTGTTACACCATACCTTTATTCCCTGTCCCGAACATATCAAAGCAGCCATCGACCGTTTTCCCACCCTGCCCATGGCGGTAACATTAGAGATCATGGCAGAGGCTGCCCTCAGCTTCATGCCGGGCATGACCATTCTCTCCCTTGAAAATATCAGGAATAGACGCTGGATTGATCTGGGCAGACACCGCCCCCTGGTACAGCTGCGTATCGTCCTTGAGAAGCAGGAAACAGAGCTCCCCCATGAAACCCGGATCTCCTGCACCATCAGCAGCGACATTAATCCCGACTTGCTCCATATCAGCGGCGATATCGTCCTTGGCAGCGAGCTGTCTGCAGACACTGAACTGCCTGCCGAAAACAGAACCTTCAGCAGAACATGCCGCCTGAATCCGGAAACCCTGTACAGCCATAACCGCCTCTATCACGGCCCCTCTTTCCAGGGAATCGACAGGCTGCTGAGCTGGGATGAAAACGGCATCAGCGGCATCCTGAGAGTGCCTGCAGCTGATGACTTCTTCAGTACAGACACACGCGGCAGCCTTGTGCTGGCACCGGCTCTAATCGATGTTGCCTCTCAACTTATCGCCTGCTGGGCATGGGAACAGGATGACAACAACTTCTGGGTTGTTCCCGTGGCAGTAAAGCAGCTTAAGATTTTCGGCGATCCGCCTCCCCCCGGTACACAGGTTCAGGCATCACTCAGTATCACCGGAACTGATGCCAAAAGTCTGATCTTTGATATGGAACTTGCAGCGGCAGGAACGATCTACTGCCGGATTCAAGGCTGGCAGGATTACCGCATGGGATGGACACCACACTTTACAAAGGTCTGGCAGAGTGCAGCAGATATCTTTCTGTCTAAACCGCTCACGGTTTCCGGAATTCCCCCCTGCAGTCTTTGCCGTCTGCACGACCGGGATCTGCAGGGCATTGATCTGGAATGGGTCGCCAATCTTTTTCTCCATGAATCAGAACTCCTGCAGTTTCTCAGCCACGGTCCGGCCAGGCAGAAATCCTGGCTGCTTGGACGCATGGCAGCGAAAGATGCGGTACGGGCAGAACTGTTGCGAACAACCGGCATCAGTGGAATCTACCCATCCCAGTGCATCATCAGCAATTACGACAACGGTCAGCCGCTCGTTGAGCTCATCGGCCTGGACAGGGAGATTGCTGATATCTGCGTCTCCATCTCCCATAAAGAACACGAAGCCGTTGCCGCCGCCGTCATGTCTGAAAAAGCTGTGGGCATAGGTATTGATCTTGAAGAAATACACAACGATTTAGCGATCCTTCTTCAGGGAGATCTGTTCACCGAGGAAGAGAAACTGCTGCTGCAGTCTGTGCCGGCAGAGGAACTCAGCAGGCAGACAGGAAAACTCTGGTGTGCCAAAGAAGCCGCCGCCAAGGCCATTGGTCTTGAAAACCCGTTTGCTGCCAGCCGGTATCCGCTGTCACAGATTCCCGACTCCATCGACGCGCAGAGTTTAACAATCTGTCACCGCAGGAAAAATGGGGTGCAGGTATGTCTTGACGCACAGATCCTTGAGGAAGGAACGACCGTTATCGGGGTGGCATTGCTGGAATAAGAAGAAGTGTATCAAGCTGTTAAACAAGTACAGAATTGAACGACTGTTTGTTTTTTTTATAAAGAAGAACTCTATCTAAAAGGAGAAATGACATGTTTATGAAACGAAGCTTTCTGATGCTGCTCATGCTCACACTGTGTGCAGCGGGTCCCGCATTTTCTGAGGATTTTGAACGAATCGCTGAAAACGGATTTGGCAACATCAACAACCGCTACACATGGGCTCTGACAGAGTTCACTCCGGAAACCGGTGCAGAAGCGGGTCGCCGCTTTCTCTATGCCGGCACCAGAAACGAAGTCTGGTCCGATTCCGGCGAGGTACACCGGATGGATCTTGAAACCGGTGAATGGGAACTGGTCAACAATAACGGATTTGGTGATTCTTCCAATAAAGGTGTCCGTACTCTCACCGTCTTTGAAAACGAATCAGGTAAGGCTCTCTATGCCGGAACATTCAACCTTCTGATGGGGGCGGAGATATTCAGAACATTTGACGGAATGCACTGGGAAGCGGTTAACACTCCCGGATTTTCTTCCTTCAGTTTCTATGGAGCAGCCAGTATTCGCGGAGCTGCCGTGATTAACGGTGACCTCTATTACGGCACCTCAAATGATATCTGGGGCGTCCCCACTCCACCCTATGTCTTCCGGTTCAGAGAAAAAAAAGGCTGGTTCGGTAGAAAACTGGACAAAGTCAGATCCTGGGAAAAAGTGGTCACCCCCAGTGACAGCTTTGCCATGGGTCAGAAGACCTATGCAGACTTCCTTCAGTTCACCGACGTGAACGGAGAAACGAGAATATATGCCACCACCTGGAATTCAGAAGGTGCCTATATCATCGCCTCCAAAAGCGGTGACAGAGGCAGTTGGCAAGCAGTAATGGATGACGGATTTGGTCGTGGTATCATCGGCGTGCTCTCCTTTATCGAGTTCAACGGCTACCTGTATGCGGGAACCGGTGATCCTGATATCGGGTTTTCCCTCTATCGCTCCAACGACCCGATGAACGCAGATTCCTGGGAACAGATCTCCACCGACGGATTCGGTTACGGTGCACTCAGCCGCTACGCCTGGACCATGATGAAAAAGGATGGCGTTCTGTATCTCGGGACCTACAATCCGCCAAATCCCGGACTGCCTGAAAAATTTCAGGGTGCATTTCTGTATAAATCAGTAAACGGCACGGACTGGCAACAGGTGATCGGTCCCCGCTGGACAGCTGTTATGGACGGAGGATTTAATGATCCGCTGAACGTTGGTATTCGCAGTATGACTACCATTGATGGTGTTCTCTACCTGGGCACCGCATCCTCCCCAAATGTCACAGATGAGACAAATCACGGACTTGAAATATGGACAATGCAGGACTAGGCAGCAGGGAGTTCAACCTCCCCTATTTTGATCTGCTGCTGGAAACTCAGAAAGACAGCGGTCTTGACCCCGATGAACGGTTGGATTTTGTCCACTGGGGCTACTGGGATGACCCGTCATCCTTCCAGCCCGGTCTTGCCGATTATAAGAAAGGACAAGAACTCCTGAACCAGCACATCATCGATATGGCAGATATCTCCGACTCCATGGCTGTCGCCGATATCGGCTGCGGTTTCGGAGGTACCATCGATGAGTTGAACCACTCGTTTCAAAATGTTGAGCTGACCGGGGTAAATATCGACCCCCGGCAGCTTGCAGTTGCCCGGGAACGGATCAGTCCCGAAGCGGGCAACACTATTTCCTGGCTGGAGGCGGATGCCACAGACATCCCCCTTCCGGACAACTCATTCGACCGTATTCTGGCGGTGGAATGTATCTTTCATTTTCCTTCCAGACAACGCTTCCTTAACGAGGTGAACCGGCTGTTAAAACCCGGGGGCAGGCTTGTACTCTCTGATTTCTGCGGGTACCGGCAGCTTAAGGGAAAGATGGCAGTTCCCTACCCGAAGATGGCAGGCAGGCGGGGCCCGCTTGCCAGGATCATCGAGGGCTGGTTTGAGCGAAGCTATGGCGAACTCGGACCTTCACCAGGATCCGAGCCGCCGTATGGAGAGATGATAGCAAATCTCGCACTGGAGATCGGTGAGATTACGGATATCACCCGTAACACTCTGCCCACCTATAAACATATCTATCATTTTATCGACAGATACCATGTGCGAACAGGAAAAAAACTGCCGGATCTGGTCAAGGCGACGCGATTCCTTGACTGGACAGCAAGACTGGGAATTATCCGCTATGTCCTGCTGCAGTTTATACAAAAAGACAAAGACTGAAGGCGAAGAAACGGAACCGTAAAGGTTCCGTGATTAACAGGATTCCCCGGATTATTCCGGGAAGGAGGAAAGCAATTATGAGAAACACGAAGATGTATGCGGCTGGAGCGGTTGCCGCCCTGCTCATGCTGGGACTCAGCATGGAGGTGCAGGCGACCCCCATTGATCTCAGTGGAGGGGATACCGTCACTGAAGATAAAACAGAATTCACATACTCTGAAATCGGGCTGGATGATTATCAGATTGCCGACCAAGAGGAAGGAACATTCGAAATTTTTCTTTCTCATTTTGAGTGGGCAAGTGGTGAGGCTTACCTGAGTTGGGATATTGATGGTATTGCCGATGGAACACTTAAGGCATACGACACATCCGCCTTGTGGACAATCTCCAACAGTGATATGACCGAGATCCTTTCCGACGGCAAATTCTCCCTTACCATCAATTTCCCCACAGAGAGCACAACGACTGTCGATACCGGCACAAATACTGACGCGGATACCGACTGGGGTCCCAGCACAGGTGGTTTTGTCTGGGAACTCAGCTACGAATCCGGACCGAGTGCACCTGTCCCCGAACCTGCAACCATGCTCCTTATGGCAACGGGTCTCCTGGGACTTGGTGCCGCACGCCGCAAAAAGAAAACCGTTTAAGAAACGGAATCCCGGGGAGCACAATGGCAAAGGGCGAGATCTTTATGCAGGCATTTCAGGCAATGGACTATCCAGGTCTGAAGAAACTGCTTGCAGAAAACCCGGGCGAGGTGGACGCCAGTTGTCGTAAACGTCTGCGTTTTTTAAAGACTGCCACCGCCCTGAACACCCTTGCCACTCCCTGGGATCAACTTTTACACGGACACCGGATCAGAAGTGCCCAGGCACCCGATCCGGTGTTTCTGCTCGGGCACTGGCGCAGCGGCACCACCCTGCTCCACAATATGCTTGCCCGTGATCCGCAGTTCGGATATCCCACCCTGACCCAGGTTTTCACCCCCAACTCCTTTCTCACCCTTGGAAAAATTACCCGGGCCTACCTGAACAGGATACTGCCCGCAAAACGTGCCATGGACGAAGTGGTGCTTGGTGCAGACGAACCGCAGGAAGATGAATTTGCGGTGGCAGTCATGTGCCGTCTCTCCCCCTATCTGGAAATGGTGTTCCCCAGACGTCGCGATCATTACAGCCGGTATCTCACCCTCACAGATATTTCCGCAGAAGAACTGCAAACCTGGAAAGATACCTTTCTCACCTTTTTAAAGAAAATGAGTCTGATTGACCCAAGACCCATGCTCCTCAAATCTCCACCCCATACTGCACGTGTTGCCCTGCTGGCAAAGATGTTTCCCAAGGCAAAATTTATCCACATAGTCCGTAATCCCTACCGGGTTTACCAGTCCATGTGGGGTCTCTACGACAACTATATAGCTCTGCAACACCTGCAGGAAGCAGCAAAAGAGTTGATTCGTGATAATATGCTGAAAAATTATCATCAGATGTTCAGCAGTCTCAACCAGGACAGAAAAAACATACCCGACAACCGTTTTATCACCGTTCGCTATGAAGATCTCATTCAGGACCCCCGGCAGGAGCTCAGCACCATTTATGAGCAGCTGCAGTTCTCCGGTTTCACAAAACTGCAGCCGCGTCTTGAAACCTATCTGCAATCAATCAGCGACTATACACCCAATCCGCTGAAGCCCTATACCAATGAGGAAAAACTGCTTGTGGATCGCTGGTGTGATCCTGTCTTTGCATCCTACAATTATGAGAAAAACCCTGACCGCACATCCTGACACATCTTCCGCCGCACGCACTGTCTGCTCTTGTCTGTTCCTGCTTCTCGCTCTTTTTCTAGGCGGATGCTCCAGTCAGCCGAAAGCGGCCGGAGTCGATGCCCGCTACAATCTTTCCTATATCCATGACGATCTGGATAAGCATCGCCTGGATCTTTTTGTCCCGGAGAAGGTGAAAAACTATCCCATGCTGGTTTTTGTCCACGGTGGTGGATGGCACTGGGGTGACAGAAGAGCAAAAATTGATGTGTATGGAGATATCGGACGCTCCTGGGCACAGGCAGGGATAGGTGTTGCAGTGATCAGTTACCGCCTGGGCGATGACCACCCCATTGCGGAACAGATAGGTGATGTTGCCGCTGCTGTTGCCTGGGTCTACAAAAACAGCGGTAAATACGGTGCAGACACCAGTCGTTTTTTTCTTGCCGGGCATTCAGCCGGCTCACATCTTATCGCCATGACCGCCTTTGATTCCAGCTGGCTGAAACGTGCCGGCACATCAACGAAGATCCTTTCCGGAATTATCCTCTGGAGCGGGCTCTATGATGTTCCGGATGCCATTGCACGGGCAGGGAGCATGGCAAGAAAAAACATCTGGTATCCGGTATTTGGAAAGAAACGGGACGTTTGGACACAGATGTCACCCCTGACACAGCTTCTTGCCACTGACGATTACAAGGCACCTGTTCTTCTTGTCACGGCAGAACGGGATCTCGACGTTATCAGTTTGCAGAGCGAAACCCTTGGTCGGGAACTGCAGCAAAAAGGGATACAGGTCACCCGTGTGCTTATCCCGGATGAAGGACATTTTTCCGAAGTGTTCTCAGCAGATGAGACAGACAGTGTTATCCGGCAAAGTATTCTGCGGTTCACGGGAGTCATCCCCGCAACAGACGACTGAACATCGTCTGTCACACTGAGCAGGAAAACATTTCACAGGAATCAGCTCATCTCCCTCCCGGTTCAGTCTATTTCCCTGAAAACAGGAAATAGATTGACGAAATGCCTTGAATCTGTAAAGAGTAGTGATTCATTTTATCCGGCTCGTATCAGCTGCCGCACAGGTTACTTGTTTTCGTCCCTCAAAAGAAGGCCGTTTGTATGAGATATTCACTCCCCCCGATTCTTTCCATCTTCTGTGTTCTTGTGCTGTCCGCACTCCTGTCCGCAACAGAACTCTTTGCCGCACCGCAACTGCAGCAGGCCATGGAGTCTGTTCTCAAACAGACAAATATTGCCACCCTCCTCCAGTTCAGCCGTCAAAAAGCCGATGAATATCAGACAAACAAAACAAAAGCCCTGCAGCTTGCCAAAACCAGAGGATGGTTTATCCGCAGGGATCATGACAGAGGACTGATGGAACTGCAGGGAGTAAGCAAAAACGGACTCCCCCTCTACTACATGACCAGTAACAGTGTCGCTGCCCAATCGACCTCCGCCGACAAAGTATGGCCGGGTGCAGCTGCCAACCTGCATCTCGACGGAACCGGCATGACTGCCGGAGAATGGGACGGCGGCGACGTGAGAGTCAGTCACCAGGAATTTAATAATACCGGCAGCCGGCGGGTTATTGACAAAGACGGGACATCTGCAACCCACTACCACTCCACCCATGTTGCCGGAACCATTATCGCCGGAGGTGTACAGGCTAACGCCAGGGGAATGGCATACAATGCCACCCTGCACGCCTACGACTGGAACAATGATGAAAGTGAAATGGCGGAAGCTGCCGCAAACGGACTGCTTATATCTAACCATTCCTATGGCTACAGTGCCGGATGGACATGGAACGGATATTCCTATGACTGGATGGGCGACACCTCCATCAGCTCTGAAGAGGATTTTCAGTTCGGCTTCTACAGTGACATGACCCGCGACCTTGATCTTGTCGCCGTCAATGCTCCCTACTACCTGATTGTAAAGGCAGCAGGGAATGACCGGGGCGAGGGTGACGGTGAGTGGAACCACCCAAAAGACGGAGGTGATGACGGATATGACTGCATTGCCTACAAAGCGGTAGCCAAAAATGTACTCACCGTCGGTGCTGTCCGCGACATTCCAGGTGGCTACACTCAGCCTTCTGATGTTGTTATGACATCATTTTCCGGTTGGGGCCCTGTGGATGACGGCAGGATTAAACCGGATCTCTGCGGCAACGGGTATGAGTTGTATTCAACCTATGATAAAGACGATGCAGACTATGACTCCATCAGCGGCACCTCCATGGCAAGCCCCAATGTGACCGGCTCTCTGCTGCTCCTCCAGGAACATTACAGCACTCTCCATGGCAGCTTTATGACAGCGGCCACACTCAAAGCACTCGCCATCCACACCGCCGACGAAGCCGGTCCAAATGACGGCCCGGATTATATGTTCGGTTGGGGCATGCTCAACACAGAGACAGCGGCACGCACCATTTCGGATAAAGATGTAAACTCTCTTATCCTCGAAGAAACCTATATCCCCGCCAATCCCTACAGTCTCACAGTCAGTGCCACAGGCACAGAACCTCTGATGGTGACTGTCGTCTGGACAGATCCTGCCGGGACTCCGGTTCCAGACCAGCTCGACCCCAGAACTCCCATGCTGGTCAATGATCTTGACCTGCGCCTGCAAGATGGCAGCAACACATGGTACCCCTATATCCTCAATGTTCAAAACCCATCTGCTGCAGCGGCAACCGGAAACAATGATGTTGACAACGTGGAAAAAATCGTTATCCCTGATCCTGCTGCCGGAAATTACACGATCAATATTACTCACGAAGGGACAATCAGTGGAGGTTCTCAGAATTTTTCCTTGATCGTGACGGGTATACAAAATGGAGACTTTGTCCAGGTGAGCACCAGTGATGTCAGCGGTGTCACTGCCCATTCTGCCGTGCTCAGCGGCAGCTTCACAGCTGAAGGAACACCACCTGTTACGGAGTCCGGTGTGGTTTGGGGAACGCTGGTTAATCCCACAGTCACTGATAACAAATACAGTACCACAGGAGCTGCCAGCTTCAGCACCACTGTCACCGGGCTTTCTGCAAGCACCCACTACTACTTTCGTGCCTACGCCATTAACAGCGACGGGATCACCTACGGCAGCAACAAATCCTTTACCACTCCCTGTGGAACTCTATCCGCATTTCCCTGGTCTGAGAATTTTGACGACTCTGCCTGGCCCCTCGAATGCTGGTCTGATTTTCAGCTGGCTGATGCTGCAGGATGGCAGAGATCCACATCAGAATCCCGTTCAGGATCAGGATCACTCTTTCATGATGACGACAATGTAAGCAACAGTGCCAACGACTGGATCATCCCTCCCGCCTTCGACTTCTCCCAGCAGACAGATATCACCCTCACCTTCTGGCAGCGTGAAAATTATGCCAGCTGGATTGAGTATCACAGCGTCAGGGTATCCACCGACAGTGACGGCAATCCTGACAACGGAACCTGGACTGAGATTTACACAGGAGCCGGTGCCGAGGGCAGCTGGCAGGAGGTCGTGCTTGATCTTACCGCCTATGCAGGAGAAGCAAACGTACACATTGCTTTTCAGTATATCGGCGATTATGCCGACGAGTGGTGGATCGATGATGTTTCCATCACGGCAACCACTGTAATCCCGAATTATGATGTCAATATCAGCCTGAGCGGTGCAGGCAGGGTCACAGCTGAGGGTATTGACTGTCCAGGAGACTGTACAGAGTCCTACCAGTCCGGGACTGCAGTCACTCTCACGGCAACAGCCGACACCGGTTTCCGCTTCGATCAGTGGCAGGGCGACACGGACTGTCTCGATGGTGAGGTCACGGTTACCGCACCCGTCAGCTGTACAGCCGTCTTTATCAGACAGTATCCCCTCGATGTTTCAGTGAATGGATATGGAACAGTCACAGCTGCAGGGATTCACTGTCCGGGTGACTGCTCGGAAATGTTTGATTCCGGAACAGTGATTTCCCTCACAGCCACCCCCGCAAATGGATCACATTTTGTAGAATGGTCAGGAGACTGCAGCGGCAGCGATTGCAGCGTCACCATGGATCAGGCGCACACCATCTCAGCACTCTTTGCTGAAGATCCCGTTATCACCCGTACACTTGCTGTAACAGTGAATGGAAGCGGTACGGTCACCTCCCAGCCTCCGGGAATCGCCTGCACCGATTCCGGAAACAGCTGCACTGCCGATTTTGTCGACGGAGACACCATCCGCCTGACCGCTGCAGCCGATGCCGGTTCCCAGGCACCGTTTATCAGCTGGTCAGGAGCCTGCAGCGGCAGTGACACCACCTGTGATCTGCTGATGGATCAGGCAAAAGAAGTCACGGCAACTTTTAATGATGCCTCTTTTGCTCTTCTGGTAAACGTTACGGGGAGAGGCAGTGGAACAATCAGCAGTTCTCCACCGGGAATCAGTTGCGGAAACGACTGCAGCGAACAGTATGCGTCGGGCACAGTGGTCACACTCACTGCCGCTCCGGCAGAGAACTCATTCTTTACAGGATGGCAGGGTAACTGCAGCGAACCGGCAGGCACACCACCTTCCACTGTCTGCACCGTGACCATGCAGCAGGCTGAAACGGTCAGCGGCGAATTTGACAGATCATTTAACTGGTTGCTGTTTTATCAGATTTTCACTGCAGGGGGAAAATGAGTTCCCCCTTACAGATGCTGAAGAATCACAGACAGCCTGCATGGGTGACAATAAACACGCCGAAGCGGGTTCCCGGATCATCCTCCGCACCGATTCCATCCACACCGTTTGGCTGAGGAGGGGCAACACTGCCCATGGGGATGGAGACTGAAGTACCGTCATACAGACCTGATTGTATCGGCTCTCCAAAGAGATCAAAAACTGAATGCACACGGTACGCTTCACCGGTTTTCAGGACGCTGCTTAAATCCACGGAAGCCGTTTCATCCCCGTCAAAGTTGTAGACAATAACCCGTGCCCTGCGCGGATCGTAAGCATTTGCATCGACAAATATTTTCTTACCGCTGACGGGATCAGATTCTTCAAATAGATTATCACCCAGATCGTTAATGTACGACTGCGAAGACCCTGTAATACCGTGGAAGACGGAGGTATTCATCACATCCAGCTGATCCCATTCCCCGGCAATCCAGAGATTCTCCACCAGATAATTATCCTGCAGCACTGCACTCTGCCCTGTGACACTACCGCCATATCCCAGGCGGGTACCTCGTCCGTTGTCTGAAAAACCCTTATTATTTTTGAGCAGAAGATTGGTCACCGGCTGATACCCTCCAATGAGGCAGTTGTCTTTTTTCTGGGAAGCACGGGGATCGGAAGCCCCTGTCAGAAACCAGGCGTTGTTTTGCACGTCGTAATTTTCAAGCTTGGGGGATCCCTCCACATAAGCATGGATACCGGTAGCAAAGCCGAAAAAGATGATATTGTTGGTGATCTTTTTGTAGCCTGTAACATTTTGCGTATACATCCCGTGTCCATGCCCTCGCCCCGGTGCTGTCCATCCATTATTATAGATAATATTTCCATACATCTCGGAATTGGTGGAAGCACTGAATGATGAAAGCCCACCGGCGGTATCATGGACGATACAATTAATTATTTTGGTATGAGATGCGTAATGATAGGCTCCGACAGTTACTCCCCCCTGCAGGTTGATATCTGTCGGACTTGACGTATCCTGCAATGAGGTACGATCCATTGCATTACTCATGATCTCCAGATCATAATAGTTGGTCCACCCGGCATCAACAAAGAGTGTGGAACTGCCGTTTTCACCTTCCTGCCTGGCAGGCGATTCCAGAATAACCCGTTTCCCGGGATAGGGTCTCACCGAAATGGGATTCCCCTCGCTGCCGCTGAGTGAACTGTAGAAACTGCCCACATATACCCCTTCCATCAACCAGAGGGTATCACCATCCTGAATCAGATCATTGGCAGTAAGGGCGGTTGCAAGATCCAGAGGATCATCTTCTGTACCGGCTGCATCCGCTCTGCCGTCCGGTGAGGCAAAGATCCCCTGCGGTATTTCTACAGCCAATGGTTCACAGGTGGAATCAGCGAAGGTAAGAGCATCATAGGTGTTAAACGCCCCATGAAGGACAGGGTCGGCAGCGGGAGAAGATGAACCCAGCAGCAACATCATAATGGCAGGAGCAAGGGTCGAAGCAGGCATAGTATTATCCGTATCATGTAATGGCAGTAACAGAAGTACAGTGGGGACCAAGCTGAACTTCCCATATACACAGCCTAGCCCAGTTACATTCACGTAACAAGGTAAATATCTTTTTTAATAGTTGCAAAAAGATGAAGAAGTAAAAAAAACGTCCTGATTCAGTGGAGATACTGATATCACAGCTACTTTAAAAAAACAGGCGGAGTGTTCAACCTGTATCCCCAATCAGCGACAGATACGTCTCGCAGTCCAGTAATGACCATCCCAGTACTCTTCGGCAAGCCCGGAGGAAGTAACACCCCGACTCGATGATGCATGTAGAAATTGCTGATAACCAAGATAAATTCCCACATGCCTGCTGAACACTCCCGTTTTAAAAAAGAGCAGATCACCGGGACGAAGATTACTGCGACTCACTTCCACCCCTGTTGTTGCCTGCTCCGTCGTCGTTCGCGGTAAAGTCCGCCCAAGCTTTGCACGATAGGTGAGATACACAAATCCTGAACAATCCACCCCCCGTTTACTGAGTCCTCCCATGCGATAGGGCGTATTGCGCCATTCCCTGTATTGCTGCAAAAGTTTTGAACGAACATCGGCGGTATCACTGCAGTCTACAGTAAAGAGGGATTCGGAGGGGGGAACAGCTTCAGGGCTAACGTGTGTTTTTGATGGAAGGGAAACACAGGAAGATAGTATACAGCAAAGGAGAAGAGTCGGCAGGAAGGATCTGAATCTGATGGTATCAGCCATTTGAGGAAAGCTCATCCGGCGTATTGATATTACTCCAGGAACGGGCGAGTTCTTTCGGAACAACTGGAGTGCTGATTCTGCTGCGTCGGGCAACCATGGAAATACGCAGAACCCCCGAACTGCAAAGCTCTTCGAAGTACTGCCTTGCCTGCGGTTCATAGAGGGCAAGGAGCGGTTCAACAAAGCCATCATCGTGGAGACGGGGAACTGTTCCCCAGGAGTTGCCGCCCCTGGTGGCAAGCAGCCATTTTACTGCTGCAGCACTGATATTTGGCATATCACAGGCAATCAGCAGCCAGCAGGAGTCAGGATTCCAGCGCATGGCGGCAAGTATCCCAGTGAGCGGCCCTTCCACACCATCGACATCCGGCAGACGCCTGAGAGAAGCCAGGGAAGAAGGGATATCCCCTGCTCCGGAGAGAACAATTTCATCCACAAAAGGAGTGAGCAGGGCAACACTGTTCTCAATCCAGGTCAGCCCGTTATCTCCTTTTATAAGATGTTTGGGACGTCCCATTCTGGAACTTCGCCCACCGATAAGCAGACAGGCATTCAGTTGTTGGGGTTTCTGCAAAGGCTGATCACTCATGGTTGCCAGGTGATATCCTGTCTGGCAGATGGCAGAATGCCCGCCTCCCTTCCCATACGCAGAAATATTTCAACCGCCTCAAGCCCGTCACTGCCGAGATCTCTGGAATACTCATTCACGTATAATCCGATATGACTCTTCATCACTTGCGAATCCATTTCCTGGGCATGCTCGCTGATATAACCAAGACACTCCCCGGGATATGTATCCGCCCAGATTATGGAAGAACGGATCGCAGAATCAACCTGGGCGATGCAATCCTTTCCAAGGGTACGTTTGGCAGCAATACAGCCCAGGGGAATGGGATGATCTGTGGTTTCCTCCCACCACTGCCCCAGATCCTGCAGACAGACAAGGCCGAAATCCTGATAGGTGAATCGACTCTCATGGATAATAACTCCCGCATCGACATCTCCCCTCTCAACCGCTCCCATAATCTCATCAAAACGCATCTGCACAAGTCGGGTCGTACCCGGGGAAAACATCTGGAAGAGCATGGCGGCGGTGGTAAGTTTCCCGGGGATTGCGACCCTTGCATCATCAAGAGAGCAAACATCAAAATCCGAACGAGTGACCAGCAGCGGGCCGCAGCCCCTGCCAAGAGCACTGCCTGCCGAAAGCACACAGTAGTCATCAAGCACGTGGCCGAGGGCATGAAAGGAGAGCTTGGTGATATCAAGCCTGCCTTTGATTGCCCAGGAGTTCAGAGTTTCAACATCTTCCAGAAACGGGGAGCCGAAACGACAGCCGGCAAGGGGAACTCTGCCATGGGTAAGAGCATAGAAGATATAGGTGTCATTGGGACAGGGGGAATAGCCAAGGGAAAGAGGAAGCACTGTTCTCAGCCCTCCTGATCAAGAAAATGAAGGATAAGCCCGGCTGCAGCCTTTCCTGCAACGCGGCAGGCTTCACCAAGTTTCCAGTGAGACAGATCCCTGTCTTCCACAAAGTTGGAAATGGCACGCAACTCAAGCAAAGGGATTTCATATTCGGTACAGACCCGTGCCATAGCTCCTCCCTCCATATTCTCACAGAGACCATCGTACTGCTCAGCAAACATATCACCGCGGCGTTTGCTGGCGTTTACTCCACAAACGGTGACAAAATTTCCGGAATGTACCTCCTGCCTGTTTTTCGCGAAAAACAACAGTGCCTCCCTGAGCATTTTCGGATCAAGCGGATAGTTTTTTTTACGCACAAGCTCTTCGGAAAGGGGTTCAATGCGGTCGGGATAACAAACACCAAAATCACCAAGAACTTCCTGTTCTGCCAAACACACATCAAGGAGGGCAACCCCCTCAGCCTTCTGCGACAGATATGCCCCGCCAATACCGAAGTGGATAACTCTATCAACCTGCCTGGGATGCTGTTCAATATAACGGGTCAACTGCAGGGTGGTTTCCACCACACCGACTCCAGTAACCAGTGTAAGGCATTTCCCCTGGTTGATGTCGAGATGATCGAGGAGGGCAAGCATCTCAAATTCGGTTGCACAGGCAGCAAGAATCATGGTATCTGTCATTTCTTTCGTAAAATGATTTTGGAATGAACGATGACTTTTTCCTTTTTGCAAGCAAACTCTTCATCGCTCACTGCGTGGAATCACCTGCGATGATTCCCTTTCTTTATAATCCACAAGGAAAAGCATGCAACAGGATTTCTCCCTTAAGGCCTACCATTATACCCTTCCCCCGGAAAACATCGCCCAACATCCGGCAGATGCCAGGGAGAATTCCAGGCTTCTTGTGCTCAACAAAACACAACAAGAACTGGTACACAACAAATTCTACCAGATAATAGACCTGATTAATCCCGGAGATCTTCTGGTACTCAACAACACAAAAGTCTTTCCGGCACGACTGCTGGGGAAAAAAGAGACCGGGGGTAAAGTTGAGGTGTTCCTCCTCTCCTACCCCATGGAACACGAAGCAGCAGGCGATATGCAGCACGCCTCTGCAACAGCGCTGATAAAGAGTTCCAAACGCCCCAAACCAGGGAGCCGCCTCAGTCTCGGTCCGGATCTTAGCGCCTCGGTCATTGAACTCCTGGATGACGGTAAAGTGAAAATCGACCTGCACTACACAAAAGGTCTCAATCTTACTGACATTCTCAACACATACGGTCAGGTTCCCCTCCCCCCCTATATCAGCAGAACAGAAGGCACAAACGAAGAAGACAGAAAGCGATACCAGACCGTCTATGCCAGCAGTCCGGGAGCCGTCGCCGCCCCAACGGCAGGACTGCATTTTACCAGGGAACTGCTTGATAAAATACGCGGCAAAGGGGTGGGAACAACGGAAATCACCCTCCATGTAGGACATGGAACATTTGCTCCTGTACGCTGTGAAGAGATCCGTAACCATGATATCCATGCGGAATATGTGTCTGTTTCACAGACCAGTGCAGATACAATCAATGCGGTACGCAAACGGGGAGGAAAGATCTGGGCGGTGGGCACAACGACTGTTCGCACCCTGGAATATATGGCGGGGGACAACGGGGAAATCCGGGCAGGATCGGACTGGTGCAAACTCTATATCGTGCCGGGCTTTGAATTCACAGTAGTGGACAACCTCATCACCAATTTCCACCTGCCGGAATCATCTCTGCTTTTTCTCGTCTCCGCCCTCTGCGGACGGGAAACCCTGCTGAAAGCATATGCAGAAGCCATTCAAACGGGATATCGATTCTACTCCTACGGCGATGCCATGGCAGTTATCAGTTAGGTGCACTTCCCCAGTGTACTCCGATTGTCCCCATCATAAACTTCTGATACCCCACATCGAGGAAACCAGCCTCCCGGAAGATCCCGGCAAGTTCGTCTGCCGTATGAAACTTCATTGTGGAACCGGTGAGATAGGCATAGGCTGATTCATCACTTGCAATCAGACGTCCAAGAAGAGGAATGCCAAAGCGGAAATAAAGGCGGATAAAGGGATAGAGAATATTTCTGGCAGGCGGCGTGGTATCCAGACAGACTACCATCGCACCCGGCTTCAACACCCTGCGAACCTCCTGCAGCACACGCAGACTGTCATCCACATTACGCAGCAGATATCCAAAGGTGACAGACTCGAAGCTGTTATCCCTGTAGGGCAGAAAATTCGCATCACATGACTGCCAGGAGACAGACTGGCCGGCAAAACGTTTTGCCGCCTCAAGGAGCATATTAAATGAGAAATCAGCACCTATTACCAGAGCATCCGGGTGTGAGCTCTTCGTAAGAGAGGCAATGTCCCCTGTGCCCGTCGCCAGATCAAGAACCGTTCCCTTTCCGGGATCACCTGCTTTTTCCACCACAAACCGTCGCCATTTCTGATCCTGCCCCATGGTCATAACACGGTTCATCTGATCATAATCAGAGGCGATACCATCAAACATTTTCTGTACACCCGGGCCCTTAGACATAAAAATCCTCCAACATCTCTGCATAGACTCCTGTGCCTAACATGGTGCAAACCCGGGCGTTCTTGGAAAAGGAATCACCTCTCTGATATTTGTCATGCCCGTCACAAACTGCACAAGCCGCTCAAATCCCAGCCCAAAACCGGCATGGGGCACAGTCCCGTACCGTCTGAGATCGAGATACCAGTCGTATTCCTGCAGATCGATACCTGCTGCTGTCATTCGTTTTGTCAGTATATCAAGCCGTTCTTCACGCTGTGAGCCGCCCACCAGCTCCCCAATGCCGGGTACCAGAATGTCCATCGCCGCCACCGTCTGTTCATCGTCATTCAGGCGCATATAAAAGGGTTTAATGGATGAGGGATAATCCGTTACAATCACCGGACTTTTGTAAATTTTCTCCGTGAGACAGCGTTCGTGCTCGGACTGCAGATCAATGCCCCAGCTCACCGGATACTGAAAATCCGCCGCCTGTTTCTCCAGCATTGCAACCGCTTTGCTATAGGTGATATGAACAAAATCGGCATCAAGCACTTTCCGCAATTTTTTCAACAGCCCCTTTTCAATAAACCTGTCAAAAAGAACCAGATCTTCAGGACACGATGCAAGAATATCTCCGATAACTGCCTGCAGCATGGCAGTGGCAAGTTCCATATCACAGGAAAGGTCACAAAATGACATCTCCGGCTCTATCATCCAGAACTCGGCGAGGTGGCGGCTTGTATTGGAATTTTCCGCCCGAAATGTGGGGCCGAATGTATACACCTGACCAAGTGCCTGGGCGTAGACTTCCGCCTGCAGTTGTCCACTGACGGTGAGCCCTGCAGGTTTGCCGAAAAACGGTTCTTTTTCCCCGTCGCCGCTTGCCACCTGAAACATCTCGCCCGCCCCTTCACAGTCACTGGTTGTAATAATGGGTGTGTGAATCTGGACAAAACCGCGCTGCTTAAAAAATGAGTGCACGGCAAAGGAGAGTTGTGAGCGCACCCTTGCCACAGCCCCCAAAGCATTTGTACGTGGACGCAGATGACTGATGGATCGTAGAAATTCCAGAGAATGTCTTTTTTTCTGCAGGGGATAGGTTTCAGGATCTGCCCAGCCGAGAACAGCAATTTTTTCGGCAAGAAGTTCAACATCCTGCCCTTTGGCGGGGGATTCCTGTAAGGTGCCAAGAATCTCCACACTGCAGCCGGCACCGAGTTTACAAATCTCCCGTCCGTAGTTCTCCAGTTTTTCATCAGCGATGACCTGCAGATTTGCAAGACAGGAGCCGTCATTGACCTCTAGAAAAGAAAAAGAACCGGTATCTCTTCGGGTTCGGACCCATCCCTGGACCGTTACCTGCCCGTCTACCACTTTATCCTGCAGCAGATGCTGAATTCGTTTTGCCATATTTCTCTCTGCTTTGTGAATGAAAGAGGACAAGTTCGCCGTTGCCAGGCAACTGAACATCTGTTCGTCCTGCAATATCGACCAGATGGGTTCCAACCACAGAACACTTTATGGTGAGAAGAAAAAAGATCTCCGCCTCCGCTTCTGATAAGGTTTCAAAATTGCCCTGCCCTTTTGAAATAATAAGATCCGCATTATAAAAATGGTGCTTCAGTTCATCCGAACAGAGGGCAAGGGGCGTTCCCGGACAATTTGTCCCATTCTCCAGAATAACGGCGATGGAATCAAGCCCGCACATCCGGGCATCTGCCATAAGGGCGTCATTAATAATGGCACCGCTCTTCACAGCAACCGTCACCGTAAAACCATACCCATTCAACACCTCGACCAGCAGTGAATCATAAACAATCTCGCCCGAATTATCAGCAAGATAGAGTACATTTGCCCCTTTTTTCAGATTTTGAATATGACTGATGAGTTCCATACTATCATCGAGGAGCAGGGGAGCATCAAGACAATTCTGCATGGCAGCGTCCACATCAAAACTGTGCATCGCTCCATAGTCGATAATATTGCCGCCTATTGCCAGACGCAGGGACAGAAGAAGGGGATTTTCACTTTCTTTCACCTTCTGACGCAGCTGAGGCAGTACCAGAAGAGCCTGTTCATTGGACTGTCTTTTTATTTCCAGATAGGGGTCATCACAACCCGTTATCCGGGCTATCTCCTGATACACGGCGACAGAATTTTCCGGCGGTGTCTGCTCCATATCCATGGTACGGGTAAGTTCCGCCACCCGATGCATCGCCCTCAGCTGCACGGCTTCATCATCTGTACTCAACCGGGCCACCTGCAGGGTCTGACGCAGGTAGCAGGGCAAACATTCAAGGGCTGTTTTCATGGCATATACTCTTCCCGGATATTGGTCATGGATGCAAAAAAAGAGGCTTTCGCCCCGGGTATCCTTTGGTAGATTTCCTGTAAAACAGTGTTAACCTCTTCCCTTCTGGTGTCACCTGCAAGGGGACAGAGGTTTGCAACCGGACTGAGAGAGAGCTCTTCTCCTAAAAATTCAATCTCCGCTTTTTCCACATAGGCAAGGGGTCTGATAAGAGATAGCTTCCCGGAAAAAAGATCCTGTTTCGGCAGCATGGTTGAAATGTTCCCGCTATAAAACATATTGAGAAAAAGAGTTTCCAGCATATCATCCCGATGATGTCCAAAGGCAATCTTATTACATTTGTACCGTCTGGCAAGATCAAAGAGTTGTTTACGCCGTAATTTTGAGCAGGCAAAGCAGTCACGCTCTGCCTCTTCCAAATCCAGACTCTTTTCCAGATGCAGATCCATATCGAGCTGCTGCATCCGCTTTTTCACCATTTCTGCAGGATTTTCCACCTCCATCTCCGCATTCCAGATCCCCATATCAATGTGTACGGCAAAAAGAGTATAGTGAATGGGAGCTTTTTTCTGCCAGTGCTGCAGCAGCCAGGCAAGGACCAGACTGTCAATACCGCCGGAGACAGCGACAAGAACACGATCCCCGTCAGCAAGCATACTGTGATCATGCATCGCCTTGCCGATACGTTTATTTATTCCTGGGGGGAGCATGGGGGGGGGAGCGGTGTGCGGTTTGCGGTGTGCGGTTTGAGTTTTGGGTTTTGGGTTTTGGGGAGATAAATACTGTAAATTTTGGAAGATACAACAGGAAAACACAAAAAAGGCTGTAAAATCTGTAACCATTCAGCGTAATCGCAAGAATCGTTAATAAAGCACGAAATGTAACTGTTCAGAGTGCCTTATATTCGTTCATTCTGACTTTCGAAGCGTACTAGTGTTACTCGAGAAGGTCAGAATGGGCGAAGATGAGGTGCTCTG
>JANTGG010000037.1 GCA_024763035.1 Desulfocapsa sp.
GTGATGAACGGTAAGCCGGCATAAGTGCCTTGTTGCTGTCGTTACCATTCGAGGTTTAAGGTCATTTATTTTCTTGTTTTTTATTACAGCTTTTCAGCAGTAAGGCACTAAAGGCTTACTTAGCAATAATAAAAGCACCGGCATACCCCTTTTCAAGAAGGGCGGCTTCTGCTCTTTTTGCATTACGAAGGGAATTCCCCACATAGACCTGAACCCGATAAAACAGCCTGTCGTGAACACGGGCCTTACGAATCACGGCTCTATGTCCGCTTTCCAGAAATTTCTGTTGCAGGCGAAGGCTGTTCTCTTTTTTGGTAAACGCTCCAATCTGCACATAATACCTTCCCTTATCAAAATCAAACCGACGGGTGAACTGACGTTTCCCGTTAATCTTCCTGACCTCACCAAGTGCAACCAACCGTACCTTTGCCGTTCCGGTGTGATGCATTCCTATCTTGCTGGCAGCACTGTAACTGAGATCAATAATACGTCCCTGTACAAAGGGACCACGATCATTCACCCGGACAACGACCTGTTTTCCATTACGAAGATTGGTGACGAGGAGCATGGTGTTCATGGGAAGAACTTTATGGGCGGCGGTCATGTCGTGCATATTGTACGTTTCGCCGTTTGACGTGTTGCGCCCGTGGAATTCACCTCCGTACCAGGATGCGATACCGGTCTCTTCGTATCCGTTTGCCGACGGGATGGGGTAATAGGTACGGCTGTTTATTACGTAGGGGCGTTGAGTGGCTGGTCTGCCTTTTGCATTTTGCGCTTCTGCTGGAGGCACGAGCAGAAGCGGCAGAAGGACAAGGACAGTAAGAAAACCGGCAGGGGAAGATGCGGTTTTCATTGCTGTTTGTTTTTTTCAGTATTTAAAAAGTTTTCAATTCGTTCCCGATAGAAGATGCCGGCTTTACCAGTGGTATGTGGTGTATAGGGAAGCAGACCTTTGTCTCTGGCTTTGGAATGGATTGAATCATAACGAACGTTTTCATCCTCGTCTATCCAGGAAAGGGAAAGGTCGAGCATGGGCCGCATTACCTGTATTGTGCCGCTGCTGTCACGTCCAAGTGTCACGGTCTCCCAGCGTCTTGTTGTAAATCCCTTGTACCAGACACCCGGTGAAAATCTGCCGGTTATCTTGTCGGTCATCCCGTGGGGAAGTTCCTCGGCATCAAAATCAAGATTGTTCAGTAGAAGTTTCTCGATTTCCGAGCTTCCCTGCACCGTAAGTCTCTGAAAATCTTCATATTCCTCGAGATCACTGCGGAGCAGGTGGGTTTCGTTGTCATTGAACGCCCACTGGGCATGACAAACCTGACAACCGACATCTCTGCCGAACGTTTCGTGAGCAGGATCCTTCATCAGAGGTATGGGATGCAGAGCATTGTTGTTTTCAGATTGAAGAACGTAGCGATCGTCGGTAAAAGTTACATTGGCAGGGAGTGCAGTCTGTAACCTGGTCTCCTGATGACATCCTGCACAGGTAGGTTTGTTTCCTTCGTCCCGCATCAACTGAGCAGCAAAATGACAATCAACGCAGACCATTCCCTTTTCCTGATGGACATCGCCTGCGAGTTGGTGAAACTCAATCCCATAGGGACGAAAATATTCATTTGAGGTGGTATAAGGAGTTCGGTATTCGTCATTCATATCGTGATCGTAACGACCATAATAATCCGCACCCACATGATTATCGTAATGACATTGCAGGCATTGGGTATCTGTTGGTTTTTTCAAAAAAGAATGAGAAATGAGCTTTGCCTTGTAAAACTGCAGGTGACAGCTCGCACACCCTGTGCCACGGTTCACATCAGGATAGCGGTCTCCAGAGGTGTAGGGGTGGCAGCGCAGACAGCGTCTTCTTAGAACATCGTCGGCAAGCTGGGTGAGTGTGACAGGAAATTCTGCAGGAGGAATATCGGTAAGTGAAGCCAGATCATCCTGTGCCCCAAAGGCTTTTCTGACCATATTTACTTCGTTTTTAACAGTAAAATGAAGGGAGTGGGATACATTCAACACGGTATCCCGATGGCACTGACCGCAGCTCTTCATCATATTGTCCGGATGGGCCGGCTGGCTGATCAGCCCTTGGTGGGAACCGGTTTTGTCGGTCAGATTATCTGTACCCGAATGACAGGTGGTGCATTCAAAGTCATGGGTGGCATCAAGCTGCATGGCATGACACCCTTTACAACCTGCAACCGTTTGTACGGTATCTACAGGCTTTTCAGGGGTCGGCTCAACCCTTTCCTCTTTTTCAGAAGAACAGGCAGAAATCATAACAATGAAGAGTATGGTAAGGATAAGTTGTTGCATTTTGTTAAGGTTTCCCCGGTAATGCGTCTGTATTGAAAACTTTGGAGCATCAGCAGTAAAAGGTTTGACTTTGCAAAACGACCCTGCTATAGATTTCCCCTGTAAAATGGATGAATATGCCGACATAGCTCAGTAGGTAGAGCGACGCTCTCGTAAAGCGTAGGCCAGCGGTTCGATTCCGCTTGTCGGCTCCATTTTGTTATCTCAAAGCTGTTTCCAACAGCTTTCTTTGTCTACCACGAAAGACTGTTTTTTACCACTTCTCTCATCTTCATTCAGTGTTGCCCGGTTAGAAAATTACAGCAACCATAATCGGTTCTCGGCATATTCCAGTTCGAATTACCTGTAAATCTTTATATTTTTCAGCCCTTTTTTCGTGCTCCCTGAAAGAAACCACAATTTCTCTTTATGATACAAAAAAGCCCTTTCATAGTATGAATATGAAAGGGCTTTTAAGGACACTGCTGAAAAAAATGAACTATTCGTCGATATCAACCTTAACGATTTTATCTCCAGGATTCAATGCGTCTCCGACTTTTGCAGAGATTGCGGTAACAATACCGTCAATCTCAGAGCAAATGGGCGTCTGCATTTTCATGGCTTCCATCACGGCGAGTTTTTCACCTGCGGCAACCTCCTGTCCATCTTCAACACAGATTTCACAAACGTTTCCGACAAAGGGGGCACGCATATCACCGGCTTGAGCAAGAACAAGGATCTCTTCCTTGGACATAACAGCCTGAGCGGCGACAGCACCTTCAGGAACATCTGCTTCGAAGGTATAGACACGCTGATGATGATCCACGTTTAGATAGACTGAGGTGGAAGCATCTTCTGAGACAATGGACGGTCCCACTTCAACCATGTGTTCCTTACCTGTGTTGTCGGTGAAAGTAAGGGATTCACCCGCTTCAAACCCTCCCTGGTGAAGAAAGATAGACGGAGGCAGAACATACACTTGGCCGAATTTTTCTTCGAACTTGAAGAACTCAACGGCATCGTTTGGATGTTGCAGGTAAAGGACCAGTTGCTGGTCGGTTGGCTCTGTACCAATGCGGTCGGTGAGATTGGCTTTTTCTTTTTCGATATCCATATCCTCGATATCTTCAACACCACCTTCCTCTTTCAGTACGGTTTTCCAGTCTGCACCGAGGACTTTTTCGTAGATCCATTCATCGGGTTCATAGAAGGGAAATGGTCCGTATTTACCAAGGAGCAGGTTACGAAGATCGCCTGAAGGGTTCCCGTACCGTTCTTCACCTTGCACGTTTGCTACGGCAGTGGTCCAGAGAATCTGAGATCCGGGTGTTACAGACCAGTAGTTTCCAAGTTCTTTTTGCACCCGGGGAAGTTCCTTGTGGAGAATATCGGGCATCTTGTCGATAAAACCACCCTTGACAGCCTGCTCAAGACTGGAGCCCATTGCTCCACCCGGAAGTTTATGGATTTGAACGGTGGGTTGAAAGCCTTTGATCTGGGATTCGAATGCGGCGTAATGCTGACGTTCATCCTTGATAACATCGGAGGACTCAATAACAGCTTCCTCGTCAATACCAATGGCATTATGACCAAGATCCTTTAAGGTCTGAATAACGGAAAGAATCGGGGGAGGGCCATAGAAGCCTGTGAATGAGTGATCGGCGGCATCAACAATATTTGCACCGTTTTGAACAGCGGCAACAATACGACCGATATCATTTCCATCCGTGTTGTGCCCATGATAGTGAATGGGCAGATCCGGATGTTTTTGCCGGATGGCATCAACCAATTGACCAATACGCTGCGGTGTTCCAAGACCACCATGGTTTTTGATGCAGAGAACGATATCTTCTCCGGTCACATCAAGAATCTCCTGAACCTTGGTCAGGTAGAATGAATCGGTATGTTCAGGACCTGTGGAGAAGCAGATACAGGGCTCGTTGATCTTGCCGGCCTTGGCAACTTCTTCGAACACTGCCTGCATATTGGGGATGTAGTTCATGAAGTCAAAGGTACGCCACACATCAACGTATTTTGCAAACTCTTTAACAGTGAAACGGATGATATTCTGGGGGTAGGGACGGTATCCAAAGAGATTGACCCCGCGGCACAAAGTCTGAAACATGGTGTTTGGCATCTTCTCACGAAGAATCTGCAGTTTCAGAAAAGGGTCTACCTGTTTGCGAAGAATATCCACATGTACCGAGGCACCACCGGTGATTTCGAGAGAAAAATAACCGGCACGCTCTCTTGCATCTGCTGCCATCATATCGGTATGGAGCAGAATCCTGTTTTTAAAATCTGATTGGGAGAGGTCACGGGCAGTATTGGTGATGTAATACCCATCAGCCTTCTGCAGCTTGCTGACAAGCTCGGCAGGAGATGTTCCCTGTACTATTCGTTCCATATTTATTCCTTCTTTTCCTGTCTGTTGCCGTCATGTATGAACGACAGCATTCATTATCAATTTTTTGCGTTGATTTGAGATGTTTTATGCGGCATACGGATTGAATCCGCGATGATGTATTTCCGCAATCAGATTGGAAAGCTTGCCTGCCTCGTTGGCAGTTTCGTCATAGTCAAACAACTCAGGATGTTTATCAAGGTATGATGTGTCAAACTTACCCTCTATAAAATCAGCATCTTTGGCGATGTTGAGATAAAACGGGATGGTTGTCTTGGGACCGGCAATAACAAAATTCTGAAGACAGCGACGAAGCCTGTCAACAGTTTCGTTCCAGGAGAATCCGTGAACGGTCATTTTTACAAGCAGTGAGTCATATTCACGCGGAATGGTAAAGCCCTGGTAGACGAAACCGTCAAGTCGTACCCCATATCCGCCAGGTGAGCGGTAAACGGAAACAGTTTTGCCGCCTTCAGGCATGAAATCGGCTTTTGGATCTTCGGCATTGATTCGCATTTCAATGGCGTGTCCGCGCATCTGGACATCTTCCTGGCCAAAAGAGAGAACCTTGCCCATGGCAAGTTTTATCTGGGTGCGGACGATATCAATACCGGTAATCATCTCAGTGACAGTATGCTCGACCTGTACACGAGTGTTGATCTCCATAAAGTAGTAGTTAAAATCTTTATCGATCAGAAATTCGACGGTGCCGGCATTGAAGTAGTTGGATGCTTTAGCTGCTTTTACAGCTGTGGTACAGATCTCATCAAGAAGTTCCTTGTCTCCAATCATGGAAGGGGCAATTTCTATGAGTTTCTGATTTCGTCGCTGAATGGAGCAGTCGCGTGTTCCAAGATGGACTGTTTTTCCACTGCTGTCAGCCATAACCTGAACTTCAACATGCTTGGGTTCAACCACAACTTTTTCCAGATAGACACGATCATCGTTGAAGGCGGCTTTTGCTTCTGCCCTTGCCACTGGGATCTCTTCCCGCATCTGCTGGTCGTTTTCAATGAGACGAATTCCACGACCGCCGCCTCCGCAGGTGGCTTTCAGCATAATGGGATACTTTGCGTCAGCCGCAAAGGCAATGGCTTTTTCCACGCCTTCATCACCCTGGGGCAGGTTGTCTGTACCCGGCACCATCGGTATGCCGGCTTCTGCCATAATCTTTCTGGCAATTACCTTGTTGCCCAGATTAGTGATGACCTCAGAGGAAGGACCAATAAAAATGATTCCTGACTCTTCACAGGCTTTGGCAAAATCCGGATTCTCTGCGAGGAACCCGTATCCCGGATGAACGGCAGCAGCTCCGGTTTTTTTAGCAGCTTTAATGATTTTATCAATGTCGAGATAGTCGCACCTGGGTCCATGACCGAGCCAGACAGCTTCATCTGCTATTCGAATATGGCGGGATTCTTTGTCAGGCGTTTCGTAAACGGCAACAGCTTCATAATTCAATTCCTGTATGGCCCTGATGAGGCGAATGGCGATTTCCCCACGGTTGGCAACAAGTATTTTTGTTTTCAAAGCAACTCCTTCTTTTTTCGTGATAATTAAAGGGGTGTTAATACTGATTTGTCTGGAATAACAATAAGAAGAACATCAGGAAAACAACCGATTGGCATTGTTTTTCACTCGTATTTTCCAATTTTGAAACGAAAGAACATAGCACAAAATGTTTTTCTACGCAAGTAGTACCGAATAAATAGGTTCTTCCGGTGAATGCCGGATACTTTTTTTTAAGTTCTAAATTTTTTTTTTACTCACCGTATAAAATTCTGAAAATAAGAATATAAGATGTTAATATTCTTGACTCACGTTCATTCTTAACAGTAATACTATAAATAGATATTTATTATTTAGAAGACATCAGATTTATGAGCCGTCGGGAGGTCATGCCCGGTAACATGGAATGAATCAAAACTGATATCTTCCGGAGAGATTTATGGCACAAAAAGCAAAAACCAAAACAAAAGCCGCGGGGAAGACATCGGCTTCCGCTGCCTCCGGTAAGGCAGAAAAAAACAAAAAACTGTATACAGTCATCTTCTTTCACGACTGGTGCAAATCCTGCGGACTCTGCTCTGCATTCTGCGTCAAAAAGATCATTCTCACCAATGAAACGGGTCAGCCCTATATAGAGGAAATGGATAGCTGTATAGGATGCCGTTTCTGTGAAATCCATTGTCCTGATTTTGCGATTACCATCAAAAACAGATATCCGGAGAGGAGGCACACCGATGGTTGACAGTGAGAACGTAAAAAGAGTTCTTCTTCAGGGAAACGAGGCAATCGTTGCAGGAGCACTTGCTGCGGGATGCCGATTTTTTGCCGGATACCCCATAACGCCCGCCTCCGAGATCAGCGAACTGCTCTCCATCAAGCTTCCCGAGCTTGGCGGCACATTTATTCAAATGGAAGATGAAATTGCCTCCATCGGTGCGGTGATCGGTGCCTCCCTTGCCGGAACGAAATCCCTCACCGCAACCAGTGGCCCGGGCTTTTCCCTGATGCAGGAAAATCTCGGCTATGCGTGTGTAGCTGAAGTTCCCTGCGTTATTGTCAATGTAATGCGAGGCGGTCCTTCAACCGGTCTTCCCACAAGCCCTTCTCAGGGAGATGTGCAGATGGCACGCTGGGGAACCCATGGTGATCATCCCATTATTGTACTTGCTGTCTCTTCCGTGGCCGATTGTTTCTCTGTTACCGTTAAGGCCTTTAATCTGTCTGAGAAATACCGGGTTCCTGTGATTATTCTATCTGATGAGGTTGTCGCCCACACCCGTGAGGCCGTTGCACTGCCTGGGAATGATCAGATCCGTGTTATTGACAGAGTCGCACCGGATGTTCCACCCGAGTGGTATAAACCCTATGCCGACAATAACCGTGGCGTCCCTGATATGGCGAATTTTGGAGACGGTTACAGACATCATGTGACAGGACTTATTCATGACGATATGGGATACCCCACCCAGAACCCCCAGGAAGTCGAAAAGTTCTATAAACGCATTCATTCAAAAATCTCAAAGGGATTTCAAGATATCCAGGTAACGAAAACCTTCCTGATGGAAGATGCCGAGATCTGCGTAATTGCTTACGGATCAGTTGCCCGCTCTGCTTTAAAGGCAGTCCGCACTGCAAGAGAGCAGGGGGTAAAGGCTGGATTGGTACAGCTTGTCACTCTTTTTCCCTTTCCCAGAAAGAGTGTCGATATGTATCTCCGCCAGTGTCGGGTCGCCATTGTCCCTGAGATGAACATGGGACAGATAAGCAGGGAAATTACCCGGATCAACCAGGCAAATTGCCGTATCGTAAAACATAATCGAATAGACGGACATTTAATCAGTCCCGATGAGATCCTCAAACGAATCGTTAAAGCATGACAAGAGATACTGAAGTTTACAAAGGAGAGCTGAAATGCTGGAACGCGCTGAAATAATCCGACAGGAATATCTGCGTCATGATAAAAAATTTCCACATGTCTGGTGTCCGGGATGCGGCAACGGAATTGTTATGGGTGCTTTACTGCGTGCGGTGCATACCCTTGAACTCAGTAAAGATGAAGTGGTTCTCGCTTCCGGCATCGGCTGTTCCGGTCGAATGCCTACTTATGTTGATTTCAATACCATCCATACCACACATGGCAGAGCCCTTACATTTTCCACAGGGATCAAACTGGCAAAACCTGAACTCACCGTTATCACAGTAATGGGAGATGGTGATTCCACAGCCATCGGCGGCAATCATTTTATCCATGCTGCCAGACGAAACCTTGATCTTACCGCTATTATTATCAATAACTCCACCTACGGGATGACTGGTGGTCAATATTCACCGACCACTCCTTACGGCTCAATTTCCACCACCTCTGTTTATGGACATGTCGAACACGCCTTCTGCATAGCCGAACTTGCCGTGACCGCCGGAGCGTCTTTTGTGGCAAGGGGCACGGTATATCATGCCACCCATCTTGAAGAGATTATTCAACAGGCAATAAAGAAAAAAGGCTTTTCTGTGGTGGAAGTCATTTCCAACTGTCACGTGCAGCACGGGAGACGAAACAAACTTGGCGGTGCCGTGGCAATGATCAACTCATTTAAAGAAAATGCGGTCAGGGTTAATAAGGCTGAGAAAATGAGCGCAGAGGAACTTGAAGGAAAATTCACCATCGGCGTGCTCGCAGATGTTGACAAGCCCATATCCACAGAACAGTACAAACGAGTCGTCGCCGAAGCCCGAAAGAATGCAGTTAAGAACGCCGATGAAAAGGAAAAAACCAAGGTGAAACGCTATGAGTGATGAACGATACGAGGTACGATTCAGCGGTTCCGGCGGGCAGGGGATTATCACTGCGGCGGTGATTCTTGCTGATGCAATTGGATCCTTTGACAACAAATTCGTCTGTCAGACTCAGAGTTACGGTCCTGAGGCGAGGGGGGGAAAGAGTAAGGCAGAGGTTGTTATTTCTCAATCTCCCATTGACTACCCAAAAGCCCTTGAAGTCGACTTGCTGCTGGCCATGACGCAAACTGCCTGCGATGCCTACTTTTTTGATATTAAGCCGGAGGGCTTACTTATAGTAGATAGTGGACTGGTGCAACAGCTGCCCACAAGTCGTGCGGTATCAATCCCTTTTACGCAGATTGCACGGGATGTGATCGGCAGGGAACTGGTTGCCAATATGGTTGCCCTTGGTGCTGTGGGTTATTTATGCGGACAGGTTGGTCTTGGCAGTCTGGAGCAGGCCCTTCTGGCAAGGGTTCCCAAGGGCACTGAAAAAATGAACTCAGAAGCCTTACAGGCGGGGATTGAAGAAGCAAGGAAGATTGATCTTGATACACTTCCGCGATCTGTCCTGTCTGACTGGGAGGATGAGTTGTAGGGAGTATCTGGTTGTGTTGCAGCGCGATACATTTACTTGAGGAGAGTGGATACCATGAACACGTTTGCATCTTTTATAGATGAGTATAAAATCTTTCTGCTGATAGGATTGCTGATACTCTGTGTTTTTGTTTTTTTAAGTGCCAGCCTGCGCGACAATGTGAAGAAAATGGTAATTGCACTTTTTGTCGTGGTGGCACTTGGGATGGGGTATTCGCTTGTCACCGGAAAATCAGCACTGGATATTCCCCAGGATATCAATGCATTTTTCAATACACCTTCAACACAGGTTGAACCCAGTCATACATATTATCGGGATCCTGAGAAACAGCTTAAGGACCCGTTATAGGGCATATCCATTGTCCGGTCGAAAGTGACGTTTTTTTGAGATGATTCACCTTTACATCACAGTGTGCAGCGGCTTGCTTTCTTTTCTTTCTTGCCGATTGCCGCCGAATAAATAATTGCCTCTTCATCGCTGTCTATCTGCAGCAGTGCATTCACCTCATCATCATAAAAGGCAGCAACCGGGCAGCCTCCGCATCCTATTGCCTCGGCTGCGAGCAGAAGGTTTTGACAGATATGTCCACTGTCCAGCAGGATATAACGCATCCCACGATTGCCGTATTTACTCATGCATCGCCTGTAAACAGCTGTCCAGAGAAATGTTACGGCAGATTCAGCCATAAACTTCTGATTCATGCAGGCGGCTGCAACTGATTCGGCACTGTCTTGTGCACTGATCCTGTTGAGGGCAAAATGTTCCACGTCAAAGTGATACAGCCCCGGTTCCAGATCTTCCACCAGATTGGCACTGAAATAGGTTTCAACGGGATACAAAGCACCTCCGGAAGGTGCGGTGCGGAAGGAGTATTTGCCGGCTTTTGCGGTAATTCCCTGAGTTGCCCAGAGCAGAAAGGCGAGTTCTTCCATGGTGATGGGTTCCATCAGGAAACGACGCAGAGAACGTCGTGACTGAAGGAGGGGGGTTATTCGCGCCTCTGTAAGATGCCAGTTGCGGGGGAGTTGGATTTTTTCGGCATCCGGATAGGTTTTAAAGGTGTCAACCTCGGCAATGGCCGGTCGGGTAAAAGATTTTATTGTCTCTCTGTTGTAAGCCGTTTCCTGAAGGTATGTAAATCCACTGCAATTCTCAAGTTCTGGCATTTTTCATACTCCTGTTTCCGCTGAAAGGTCTCTAACTTTTTATTTTTCCAGGCTCTGTTCTTTTGCAAGCTGTCCACAGGCAGCAGAGATATCCGCTCCGCGACTGCTTCTGATAAATACCGAATATCCTGCATCACGAACAATCTTCTGAAAACCATAGACACGGTTTCGACTGGGACTTTTAAAAGGAATTCCCGGCGACTCGTTATAGGGCAGCAGATTGATTTTACAGGGAATACCACGTAAGATTGCAGCAAGTTCCCGAGCTTCTCTGTCGGAGTCATTTACATCTTTTAAGAGAATATACTCAAACATTATCCGTTTTCTGCGTGCCATGGGAAAATCACGGCATGCCTGCAGCAGTTCACTTAAGGGATAACGGTTGTTGACAGGCATCAGGCTACTGCGGGTTTTATCGTCGACAGCATGCAGGGAAATTGCAAGGTTCACGTCGGTCTGTTCGCCAAGAAGGTGCATTCTCGGGGCAATGCCGCAGGTGGAAACGGTAATGCGGCGACTGGTAAGATCAAGCCCGCGCTGCTCTGTGAGGATGGAGATGGATTTCACGAGGTTTTCGAGATTATTCAGCGGTTCTCCCATACCCATAAAGACAAGGTTTGTTACTCTGTCAGGACCTGTGCGTTTACCCTTTGGTTCATTGCGAAGGAAGTCAGCGACACTGCAGACCTGATTGACGATTTCTGCAGGTGTCAGGTTACGTGAAAACCCCATGGTTCCTGTAAGGCAGAATTTACACTGCATGGCACAGCCGACCTGACAGGATATACAAAGGGTGTTTCGGTCGGGCTCCGGGATCAGGACGGATTCAATCACGGAACCGTCTTCCAGGCTAAACCCAAATTTAACACAACCGTCTTCCGAACGCTGCAGCTGCGGATCCATAAAAGAAGACATGCGGGCATGCTCTGCAAGAGATGCGCGAAAGGACTTTGCCAGGTCTGTCATTTGAGAAAAGTCGGTGATGCCGGGTCGATACAACCAGCCCATAATCTGCCTTCCCCGAAAAGCAGGTTCCCCCAGACTTTCAACATAGGCAACCAGTTCCTCCTGGGTCATATTTCTGAGGTCGGTTTTCTGTTCCATATCAGAGAGCACGATACTTTTCTGGAACCAGTGGCTGATTGCCCTGCAATGCTTGTGTTATCATATGCAGTATGGACGTTTTATCCCTTGACAATCTGCCGCTGATGGGCAGATAATTCGAGGCATGATTTGCCATAAACTGAACTTTCCTGCAACTGATATGCTGAAGAAGCTGCCGAAGTTCCAGGAGTATGCCGCGACTGTCCGGAAGAACAAATGTACCTTGGGAGACACCTTTGCCGATGGCTGTATTTGCAAGGGGCATCAGACAAAGGGCTGCAATCTGTTTCGGGTTCATCTGCGACAGCACTTCACCGCTTTTTGCAGCATGCTGCAGGCTACCGGCACTTCCGGCAAGCCCAAGAAGAACACTCACCGAAAGAAAGATCCCGGCCTGATTCACTTTTTCTGCAGCTTCAATCATAGATTTGGCGGTCTCACCCTTTTTCACAGCACGAAGTACCTCATCATCACCACTTTCAAAACCCATATAAATACGATGCAGTCCTTTTTGTTTTAATTCCTGCAGCTGCCCAACGGTCTTTGAACGAATGGCCTTTGCGTTGCCATAGAGGGCAATTCTTCTAACCTGGGGCAGATGACTGCGGATCAGGGAAAAGATATGCAGCAGTCTTTTTTGTGAAAGAATAAGGGCATCGCCATCTGCGAGAAAAACACGTTTTTGCCGTCTGCAGTATTTATCGGCAAATGCGAGATTTTCCAGGATCTCCTCTTCGCTTCGGATACGAAACTGCTTGTTTTTGTCTTTATACGCACCGCAGAATGTGCAGCGGTTATGGGAACAACCCACCGTCACCTGAATAATAACAGCATCAGCTTCACTGGGCGGGCGTATAATGTCCCCAACGTAATTCATGATAACAGATATCAGTCTGTATGTGACGCCTCAAAGGCTTTCATAAACTCAACAAGCTTAACAACACCCTCTCGTGGAAATGCGTTGTAGATTGAGGCGCGGCAGCCGCCGATGGAACGATGACCTTTCAAGCCGTTGAGCCCGATTTCTGCAGCTTTTGCGATAAACTCAGTCTCCAGTTCGGGTGTGGGAAGATTAAAAGTAACATTCATAAGAGAGCGTGAAGCCGTTTCGGCGTGTCCCCTGTAAAAATCCGTGCTGTCTATTGCCTGATAAAGCAGACCGGCTTTTTCTTTATTAATCTCTTCCATCTTTGCAACACCACCCTGTTTTTTCAGCCACTTTAGCACTTCGCCAACGGCATAAATGGCAAAACAGGGAGGAGTGTTAAACATTGACCCTTTATCAGCATGGGTCTTGTAACAGAGCATGGTCGGGGTGTTTTCAGGCGTACGCTCAAGGAGATCTTCACGGATAATGACGACGGTAACACCTGCTGGTCCCATATTTTTCTGAGCACCGGCAAAGATAAGACCAAACTTTGTTACATCGATCTTTCTGGAAAGAATATCAGATGACATGTCTGATACAAGCATCTTGTCGGTATTCGGGAACCCAGGAAACTGTGTCCCGTAAATAGTGTTGTTTGAGACAAAATAGAGGAACTCGGAGTCGTCTGCCACGTTATATTCATCTACTGCGGGTACTCTATTAAAGCTTGTCTCCTCAGAAGAAAAGGCAACGTCAATATCACCAAAAAGTTTCGCCTCTTTGATGGCTTTTTTTGACCATGTTCCTGTGTTGAGGTAGGTCGCTTTTTTTCCATCGCCAAGCAGATTCATGGGGATCATGAAAAACTGTGAGGAGGCACCACCCTGGAGAAACAGAACCTTATAATTATCCGGAATTTCCATAAGCTCCCGGAGGAGTGCTTCAGTCTCATCGGCAACTGCCATGAACTCTTTGGAGCGGTGACTCATTTCTATAAGTCCAATACCTGTCTCTTTAAAGTTCACAACATCTTTAGATGCCTGTTCCAATACTTCCACAGGAAGGGTGGCTGGACCGGGGCTGAAATTATAAACGCGATCGACCATTTTTTTGCTCCTCATATTAAAAAAAATAGGGTTCTCTCAGTAAAAATCTGTTACAAAGGGTTTTCTTAAATTCAGGTTCAGATCAGGAAAAACTCAAGACTTTACCCCTTAGAATAAAAAAAAACAAATACATTCACCGAAAATAATGAAATCGTCGCGAACAGCAAGCTCAATGCCAGCAATCATTAATGGAATGATTTTCTGTGTGGCCCTTGCACTCATTTTCGCAGCTGTAATTCTTTTTAAACAGATGCCGCAATTTTTTGCTCTGCAGATTGCCTTTGGAATTACTGTAGCGTCAGTGCTCGTTCTTCTAAGCACATCCCTGCTTGTTCGATCGACTTTTAAAAGATTCCAGAAAGAAACAACCGCTGAGCTTGCAACGGATCCGCTTACTGGCTTTATGAGTCGTCATGTTTTCGGGCAGGTCTTTAATCAGGTTATCTCGGATATGAGACGTTCCCGGCAGCCTGTATGCATTATCCTGATCGACATTGATCGATTCAGACTTATCAACGAGAATTATAATAATAAAACCGGTGACCTGTTGCTGACCAAAATCGGAGAAAGCATTAAGAAAACCCTGCGGGAATCTGATATGACCTGTCGCTGGGACGGGGATGAGTTCCTTGTCCTGTTACGGGATTGCGGGGCAACAAATGCCGGGAATGTTGCCGAGAAAGTTCTGCAGGCAATTAGAAAGCTGCAGGTGGGTCCCAAGAACAACCCTGTGGATTTCACTGTTTCAATAGGTGTGGCTCAAATGACCTCAAAAGACAGTATGGAAACCCTTATCGACAGAGCCCAGACTGGACTTTGCAGTGCCAGAGATAATGGTCGTAACTGTTGTGCAGTGGGCTATGACTGGATCCTTATCGACTACTACTTTAAACCAATTTTTTAAAAAAGATCGTTCTTTCACACGGCAACTCCCCTCCAGGATTCACTCACTCCCGCAACGTGACAACGCTTCGTAAAGAACAATGCCAGCCGTCATGGCAAGATTCAGGCTACGAATATTCGGATTGGGCATGGGAAGTGTGTAACAGCGATCCTCGTAAAGAGACAGCAGATCTTCCGGCAAGCCTTTTGTTTCCTTGCCGAAGACAAGATAATCACCGGTCGTAAACGGTGCACTGGTATACGTTCTTTTCGTTTTTGTGGTGAGAAAATAGAGACGTTTTTCATCCATGGCTTCCAGAAACAGCTCAAAAGACTCCCAGTGGCGGATATCGACATATTTCCAGTAATCCAGTCCTGCACGCTTCAGATGCTTGTCATCAGTTGAAAATCCCAATGGATGCACCAGGTGCAGCACACTGTTTGTGGCCCCGCAAAGTCTGGCTATGGAACCTGTATTTGGTGGGATCTCCGGTTCAACCAGTACAATATGAAACACGTCACTGTCGGTCATTTGTATTTCTCGAGGAGAGCTCCTGCTGTTCCATTCTGCATTACCTGAGCTTCAGTGGGTATCTTGACGGTAAAAATAATAGAAATCGAACGGGGAACATTCTACCTGTATCTGCCTCGGATTTAAAGAAAGAATTCTTGTAATAATTCAGGGAAAACCCGCAACTGCACAAAAATATAAATATAACCGTTCAGAGTAGTTTGGATTTGACCATACCTGGCTAAGACGAGGTACTTTGAAGAGACCCGATTTTTTTTGTTACAGAGAATTGTTATTGGTAGGAAAATCTTGCTTTTTTACAATCAGGGACTACATTGTCAGCAATTAACTACATCTTTTTAAGTTATTTTTTTTCAGAAATATTGTAACGGCAGGCTTTGACAGCCTGCCGTTGGTTTTTCATGGAGTTTTTATAAATGGCATTAATTGTACAAAAATTCGGGGGCACCTCCGTTGCCAATCCTGATAAAATAAAGGCTGTCGCCGAACGGGTTCTGAGAAAACAGGCAGAGGGAAATCAAATGCTTGTCGTCCTTTCAGCCATGTCCGGGGAGACAAACAGACTCACCGACTTTGCCATGGAGATGCAGCAGTTTCCCGACAGTCGTGAGATGGATGTGTTGCTCTCTTCAGGTGAACAGGTAACCGTTTCTCTCTTTTCCATGGCGGTAAAAGCTCAGGGAAAGCAGGGCATTTCCTATCTTGGAGATCAGGTGCGTATTAACACGGATGACGCACACACCCATGCACGTATCCTCTCCATTGATACTGAAAAAATCCAAACCGCCCTTGATAAGGGCAATGTGGTAACCGTTGCCGGTTTCCAGGGAGTTGCCCAAAGCGGTGATATTACAACCCTTGGCAGAGGAGGATCTGACACGACAGCAGTAGCCCTTGCTGCTGCCCTGCGGGCTGATGCCTGTGAAATTTTCACCGATGTAGAGGGTGTTTACACAACGGATCCTAATATCTGCAATAAGGCAAGAAAGATTGATAAAATCAGCTACGACGAGATGCTGGAGCTTGCCAGTCTGGGTGCAAAGGTACTTGATATTCGATCGGTCACATTTGCCAAACAACATAATGTACCAATCCATGTTCGGTCAACATTCACAGAGACAGAAGGAACCTGGGTTATTGAGGAGGATAGTGAAATGGAAGGAAGAGTTGTTTCCGGGGTCACCTATAATAAGAACGAGGCACGTATTACCATATCCGGTGTACCGGATCAGCCCGGAATAGCCTCCAAGATCTTCACACCTATTTCAGATGCTGATATTCTGGTTGATATGATTATTCAGAACCAGGATACCGGAAACGGCATGACCGACATGACGTTTACTGTTGCCCGATCTGACTACGAACGGACAATCAACCTGTTAAATGAAATAGCAGAAAAAATCGGTGCCCGGGAGGGTGTGCACGGAGCTGATAACATCACAAAAATTTCCATTGTTGGTGTCGGCATGAGGAACCATTCCGGAATAGCCTCCACCATGTTCAGGGTACTTTCACGGGAAGGGATTAACATCTCTATGATCTCAACTTCTGAAATCAAGGTCTCATGTATTATTGAAGAAAAATACACGGAACTGGCTGTCAGAACCCTTCATGACGCTTTTGAGCTGGATAAGGAAAATATGCCCGAGGAAGAAGAACTGTAACTGGAGAGAAGATGAGTAGAACAGTACAAATATACGATACGACCCTGCGTGATGGTACCCAGGCCGAGAATTTCAACCTTTCGGTCGCTGACAAGATCCGTATCAGCCACAAGCTGGACGACTTGGGTATCGATTACATTGAAGGTGGCTGGCCGGGATCCAATCCACTGGCTGTTGAGTTTTTTAAAGAGATGCAGAGCAGGGATCTGAAACACGCAAAACTCACTGCGTTCGGTGCGACCCGTCTGTTTGCCAACCCTGCCGATAAAGATCCAAACCTGCAGGCACTGATTGATGCCAAAACGCCTGTTATCACAATTTTTGGTAAATCCTGGGATATCCACGTGTACGATGCGCTGCGAATTGAACTTGAGGATAACCTCCTGATCATTGAAGAATCACTCAGATATTTAAAACCCCATGTTGAGCAGTTGTTCTATGATGCGGAACATTTTTTCGACGGTTTCAAAAATAATCAGGAATACGCTCTGGCCTCCCTGGGTAAAGCCATTGACGGCGGGGCTGAATGCCTGATCCTTTGTGATACAAATGGAGGGATGCTTCCCCACGAGGTTCAGCCTATCATCGAACGGGTACAGCAGTTTATTTCCGAGAAAAATTCTGATGTCAACCTGGGTATCCATGCCCACAATGATTCAGAAACTGCGGTTGCCAATTCACTGCTTGCCTTAAGCCTTGGAGTAAAGCAAGTACAGGGAACAATCAACGGATATGGGGAACGCTGCGGCAACGGTAATCTGACTTCCATGATTCCTGCCCTTGGGCTGAAAATGGGATACAGCTGTAAGTCCATTGAGAATATAGACAAACTGTATGAAACGGCTATGCTTGTGGATGAACTTGCCAATCTGCCCCATAATAAATACCAGCCCTATGTTGGTCGTTCCGCATTTGCCCACAAGGGCGGTATTCATGTTTCCGCGGTGAAGAGGAATCCACTTACCTATGAACACATCCAGCCGGAAAAGGTAGGGAACGTTCGAAGAATACTGATTTCAGACCAGGCTGGGAAGTCTAATGTTCTCCACAAGGCGAAGAAGTTCGGTATTGAGCTTGACAGCAGCAGTCCCATCGTTGCTTCCATTGTCCAGGAACTGAAAGAACTTGAGAATCAGGGTTTTCAGTATGAAGGGGCAGAGGCGTCCTTTGAACTTCTTATGCGTCGGGCAACCGGTAAACAGCCTGAATATTTCACCCTGAAAGGTTTCAGGGCAATAAATTCCAAACGAAAAATGGACAGGCCGCCTGAAACAGAGGCGACCATCAGACTCGAAGTCGGAGGGGAGGAGGTGCACACAGCATCCCTTGGAGATGGTCCGGTAAATGCCATTGATAATGCCATGCGCAAAGCACTTACCCAGTTTTACCCCAGTCTTGAGGAGGTAGAGCTGATAGATTACAAGGTAAGGGTGCTTTCCGGAGAGCATGGCACTGGTGCCAAGGTTCGGGTTCTTATCGAATCAAAGGATACGTATGAGCAGTGGGGCACAGTAGGTGTTTCCCTTAATATCATTGAGGCATCCTGGCAGGCACTGATAGATTCGATCAACTACAAACTTATGCGCGATGAACAGCGCCGTGCACAAAAATAACAGTAAAACAAATACTTTTCCAATTGAGCAAAAGGACTTTCGTGTTGCTGCGGTGATACTTTCGGGAGTTCTTTTGCTCTTCTTTTATGTTTTGACCATTCTCCAGTTACCGTCAGCCTCTGCACATCTTCAACTTCAGATTTCAAAAACGGATCATCTGTATCTTTCCGGGCATGCTGCAGACCGCTCCATACACTTCACAGAGAACACCTATAAAAATGCCCCATTTTTTTTCAAATCGGTGCCAATCAATTTTTGTGACCGGGAAATGTTACGGGATGTCAAAGGGATCGGTTTCTCCCTTGCCGATGCAATAGTGCGAGATCGTGAAACCCGAGGCGTTTACCGGCAGGAAGATGATTTACTGAGAGTACCTGGAATAGGGAAGAGTCGAATGGAGCACTTTAGAGATCAATTCAGCTTTACAACGAACCTTGAATCATTCTGAGACATTCCCCGTAACTGAGCCTGTTGTTGTTCTTATTGGTCCAACTGCCATAGGAAAAACTGCCCTATCCATTGGCCTTGCCCAAAAGTTCAATTTTGAGATCGTGTCCATCGATTCCATGCAGGTTTATCGCCATATGAATATCGGCACTGCAAAGATCTCCGAAGAGGAAAAGCAGGGTGTTCCGCATCACATGATAGACGTTGCAGATCCCGATGAGGATTTTAACACTGGAACATTTGAACGTCTGGCACTGCAATCAATAGCAGACATTCTTAACAGAAAGAAAAGGGTTTTACTGACGGGGGGAACCGGCATGTATCTCCGGTCTGTCTTGTCAGGACTCTCAAGGGAGTTGCCGGGGTTTCCGGAGATCAGGGAAGAGTTACAGCGGTACCTGCTTGAGCATGGTAATGATGCATTACATGAGGTGTTGAGTAAATATGACTGTATTTCTGCTAAAAGGCTGCACCCAAACGATACCCAAAGGGTTGTTCGGGCCCTGGAGATCTTCAGGGGGACAGGAAAGACCTGGGCCAGCCATATCGAAGACCACAAAACAGCGGCAACAGACCGTTTCAAAAAGGTTTTAAAGATTGGACTAACTTGCGAACGACGCAATCTCTACGAGCAGATCAAAAAGAGAACCCACATCATGTTAGACAATGGACTTGAGGAAGAGGTAAGGGGGCTACTTGCTGCAGGATTCAGCCCCCGGCTGAAATCCATGCAATCCATAGGGTACAGACACATGCTCAATTTCATACAGGGAGAGTGGAGCAGGGACGAGATGATTGAAAACCTGGTACGGGATACGCGCAGATACGCTAAACGGCAATATACCTGGTTCAACAAAGAGACGGACTTGCTATGGCTTGAGAAAAAAGAGCAGAAGAACGCCTATGGTCTCATTGCTTCATTTTTAAACGGTTAATTTGTGAATATGGAGAATCCAGAAGGAGCGCATACCGGAATTGTTCGATTGAGCAATGGAACGAAAATCCATCCTTTTTTATTGAAAATCCTGCAAAAAAGAGGTCTGCTCAAACAACGGGAAATCATAGAATTCCTGGAACCGAAACTATCCGCTCTCCCCGACCCGAACCTAATTCAAGACATGGACAAAGCTGTTGATCTCATTGTATCAGCGCTAGAAAAAGAGATGTCAATAGTCATATGGGGGGATTACGATGTTGACGGAACAACAGCAACAGCACTGTTGCTACGTTTTTTCACCCTTACAGGACACAAAGATGTCAGGTATCACATTCCCAGTCGATTGCAGGATGGATATGGTCTGAACCGTAAGGGTCTGAAGACCCTTGCAGAGGAAAATGACAGAAAAAAACTTCTAATCACAGTCGACAATGGGATCTCCTCACATGATGAAATAGACTTTGCAGGAGAACTCGGATTTTCCTGCATCGTCACGGATCACCACACCCCAAAAGATAAAAAAGTGTCTGCCGTTGCGGTACTTAACCCCAAACAAAATGACTGTAACTTCCCTGATAAAAACCTGGCAGGGGTGGGTGTGGCTTTTTACCTGTGTATTGCCGTCCGCAAACAGTTAAGCCAGAATGGTTTTTATTCATCCCGGGGAATCCAGCCACCCAACCTTAAACAGCTGCTCGACCTTGTGGCACTTGGTACGATAGCGGATATGGTTCCTCTTGATGGAGTGAACAGAATTCTAGTGAAATCGGGTTTCGAAGTGCTTTCATCAAGAAATAGCTTAGGCATTACAGCACTTTGTGATGAGACAGGGATTGACTGCAATCACATCTGCTCTGAGGACGTATCCTTCCAACTGGCCCCCAAAATCAATGCTGCCGGGAGAATAGGCAGTGCAGAAAAAGCGGTCGAGCTATTTCTGGCTAAAAACAATCAGGAAGCAAAAATACTCGCGGCCGAACTGGTCGATTGCAACAATCGCAGGAAATCAATAAATGTTTCAGAACTGCAAAACGCACAACGTATAATCGAAAAGAAAAATCTTTCAGACAGGAATGCATTGATTATAGCCGGCAATTTCCATATTGGTGTCGCCGGGATTATATCGGCAAACATTACAGAGGAATACGGGAAACCCTCTGTTGTGTTATGCCTGCAGGAAGACGGCATCTTAAAAGGTTCTGCACGATCGGTACCAAATGTGAATCTGTTTGAATGTCTGCTGGACTGTGAAAACCTTCTCATTGGTTTTGGCGGCCATCCAATGGCAGGAGGTTTGAGCATGGAAGAGAAAATGCTCACAGCCTTTAGCGATGCGTTTGAAAAGGCGGTCCATAATCAGTCCAAAGGGCTTGTGCACAGGTCTGCACTACAGGCCGAACATGATATGTGCGTGCATGATCTTTTTTCAGATAATTTCCTGGAGCAACTCCATCTCCTGGAACCGTTCGGTGAAAGCAATCCCCAGTTGATTATTTGCGACCCCGACATCAACTTCTCACAAATAAAGCCTGTAGGAGTCGACAAGAGCCACCTTCGCTTTCGGTTTGGAAACGGTCCTTCCGGGATAAATGGCGTTGGCTTTAATCTTGGAAAAAAACTTGCCCTTTGCAGAGAGAAGGGGAAAAAGAAAATCTATTACACACCAACGATTAACAGCTTCAGAGGGAAACGGAACTGGGAAATTCGAGTCCTTGATGTTGAATCTAGCAATTAACAACAACAACCTGATATAGCGATCGTGATAAAAACTAAACATAATATACATTATGCGACGTTTGATAATAACGGTAATTTCTGGCGTAATCTGATCGGCTCCGATCCGTTAATTTCTAACACCGGTGATGAACGGTAAGCCGGTATTGAGGGTTGCCATGTGCCGGTGACTTCAAGGCGTTCTGTGTGGCGTATAAGGAGTCCGGGTTATCCTGTTTTGGAACCATTGCTTCCACAGATCGTTCCTTTCGTTTTTTTGAAATAAATGGTAAACAGTTTTCCAAAACATAAAACAGATATGGTTAGCAATGAAGCAAACCGTTCATGCAGGAGCTCGCCCCTGCATGCGATTTACATGGTTTATCTATCCTTTGAATCATTTACAGATGTTTTTCATCCATCAAAATAGGTAAGGTTCTGATCGTAAACAGATCTTCCACAGCCCTTAAAAAAAGCTTGTCACATTCTCGAAGCGCGGAGTTATTATGAATAGAGAAATTTATCAGGAACCGTTGGTCAGTCGATATACCAGTCGTTCAATGCAGGAATTATTTTCTGAAAAAACAAAATTCACCAACTGGCGCCGTTGTTGGGTTGCCCTGGCAGAAGCCCAGTATGAGCTCGGTCTGACTGACATTGTTAAGCCCGAGATGCTCGATGAGATGCGTGCAAATGTAGAAAACATTGACTTTGACCTTGCAGCTGCCAAGGAGAAAGAAATCCGCCATGACGTTATGGCCCACGTGTATGAATTCGGCACCAAATGTCCAAAAGCCGAAGGTATTATTCATCTTGGTGCGACTTCCCAGTTTGTGGTGTGTAACTCTGACCTGATTGTGCAGAAACAGGCGATGACCCTTATTCGCCAGGCACTTTTAAAGGTTATTTCCAACCTCGCCAAATTCTGCCTGGAGTTTAAAGATCTGCCAACCCTCGGTTTTACCCATTACCAGCCTGCCCAGCCGACAACAGTTGGCAAGCGTAATACTCTGTATATCCAGGATCTTGTTATGGATATTGAATATATAGACAACTTTCTGGAACAGGTAAAAGCCCGCGGAGCCAAAGGGACAGTTGGAACTCAGGCTACTTTTATTGAACTGTTTCACGGAGATAACGAAAAGGTTCGGGAATTGGACAGGCTTGTTTCCCAAAAACTCGGATTTGCTACGGTCTTTGCAGTAACCGGCCAGACCTACCCTCGAAAACTCGACATGAAGCTTGCAGAAACACTCGCAGGTATAGGCGGTTCTGCTCATAAGTTCGCAGTTGACCTTAGACTTTTGTCCAACCTTAAGGTTCAGGAAGAACCCTTTGCCAAACAACAAACTGGATCTTCTGCCATGGCGTACAAACGAAACCCCATGCGCTCTGAACGAATGACCGGGCTCAGCAGGAAACTCATGGGACTTCCTGCCGACTTTGCTGCCACTTTTTCCAATCAGTGGTTTGAACGCACCCTTGATGACTCTGCTATCAGAAGAATGGACATTCCTCAATCGTTTTTACTCACCGATGCCATATTAAAGTTATACGTTAACATTACCAGCAATATGGTAGTTTTTCCTAAGCAAGTCGAGCGTCACCTCCGTATGGAACTTCCCTTTATGTCCACAGAGAAAATCCTGATGGAGGCTGTTGAAAAAGGTGAAAGCCGACAGGAGATGCATGAGGTCGTAAAAGAACATTCTCTTGCTGCCGGTAAAGTAGTAAAAGAACAGGGACTGGACAACGACCTTCTTGAACGTCTCGCCGGGGATGACCGCATTCCTTTCAACCTCGATGAACTGCACGAACTTGTTGGAGATTACACCCAATTTACCGGAAGGGCTTCTGCCCAGACCGATGAATATATACGGGAAGTTGTTGTTCCTCTGCTCGCAGCACGTGAAGACCAGATGGGTGAAGTTGACTCTTCCCTCTCCGTATAAAATATGGCAGATATCAGCTGATGCAGATGCTGTCAGTGTACCTGAACATTGTTCCTTCTAGGTATTACTATCTTAAATTTATCCTTGAAGGGTATGACGGGCTTTGTCTGCTCTCCACTGTTCCCGGTAAAAAGGGCTGCGTTTGTATCCGGACTCCACAAGAATCCATTAAGGTTCTTTTCGATCTTTTGGCTGATATTGCAGAAACCCTGCTCCATCACAGTGACAACAGCCGTAACGAATACTCCATCCCTATGAAACAAAAATCTTTTTTTATAAAAACATTTGGCTGTCAGATGAACGACCGGGATTCGGAAATCATGGCTCAGCTGCTTTCCGAATCCGGTTATGTTGAAACCGGTGAAACGGCTTCCGCCGATCTGGTTATCTTGAACACCTGCTCAATTCGTGCCAAGGCAGAACAAAAGGTTATGAGCCTCCTCGGTGTGCTCAGGAAACATAAAAAAAACAATCCTGAGATGCGGATCGTCGTTGCCGGATGCGTGGCACAACAGGAGGGACAGGAAATTATCAATCGAATGCCCCATGTTGATCTTGTCCTTGGTACGCAAAGTATATATCAGCTTGTGGAACTTCTCGAAACAAAAACCGAAGAGCATGTCTCCACCCACTTGGATGAACAGTACACCATTCCAAAATTCATCCCGACCCTTACTATCCCAAAAAGCAGTGGTAAGTCCCCTGCCCCTTTTAAAAAATTCCTTACCATTATGCAGGGCTGCGACAACTACTGCTCCTACTGCGTAGTTCCCTACACACGAGGACGTGAAATATCACGTAGTGTTAGCCATATACTGCAGGAAGCAGAGGTGCTTGTTGATGGTGGTGTGAAGGAGATTACCCTGCTTGGGCAGAACGTGAACTCCTATGGACAGACAAATAATGTCATGCCCGAAAAATCAGACTATACCTTTTCCGATCTGCTTCGAGCAGTTGCAGAAATCCCCGGGCTTAAACGACTCCGTTTTACCACCTCCAACCCGAAAGATCTCTCGGATGACCTTATGAGATGTTTTGCAGATATTGACATTCTCTGTCATCAATTTCATTTGCCTGTACAGTCCGGTTCCAACAATGTGCTCTCCCGAATGAACAGAAAATATAGCAGGGAACATTATCTTGATCTTATCAGCTCTCTCCGTTCCTATTGTCCTGATATTTGTATCACCACCGATATGATTGTTGGCTTCCCCGGGGAAACAGATGCTGATTTTGCTGACACCATGTCTCTGCAGGAGGCGGTTCGTTTTAACGGTTCCTACTCTTTTAAATACTCTGACAGACCAGGCACCCGATCGGCTGCATTTGATGATAAGGTCGATGAGGCTGTGAAAGCTGAAAGACTCCTTGCTTTCCAGACCCGTCAGGATGAAATTTGTCTTGAATATAACAAAAACTATGTGGGCACTCTGGTTTCAGCAATGATAGAAAAGACGAGCAGAGAGTCCATTGTTGCCCGCACCGGTTCCAACCATCTGGTTCACATTAAGAGCCCTGCCGGCTTTTACGCTCCCGGCGAGATCGTTTCTGTTCGCATTCACCACGCCGGACAGCATTCATTAAATGGTGATATTGAAAGTGATGTTCGGCGGTGAAATTTAAAATCAATATTGACGAATGACGTTATCCGTCATATAATGAAATTATGATCAAGTCATTCAAGTGTAAAGATACGGAAAAACTTTTTAACGACATAGGTGTGAAAAGATTCAGAAGTATTTCCAGGACAGCAAGAATAAAACTTGAGGTTTTAAATGCTGCCATTTCTTTGCAAAGTTTGCGAGTTCCCCCAGGGAATAGGCTTGAGCAATTAAAAGGTAACAGAAACGGACAACATAGTATCAGAATTAACGACCAATGGCGTATATGCTTCGTATGGTCAGAAGAAAATGTTTTCGACGTAGAAATTGTTGATTACCACAAGGGGTAAAATCATGGCAAAAAAATTAACTCCAATCACTCCGGGTGATATATTATTGGAAGAATTTCTTAAGCCAATGGAAATCACTCAAAATAAGTTAGCAAAAGACATTAATGTCCCTGCAAATCGGATCAGTCAAATTATACACGGCAAAAGAGAAATTACTGCTGATACTGCGTTACGTCTTGGCAAGTATTTTGACATTGAACCAGAATTCTGGCTGAACCTGCAGGTACGGTACAATATGAAAATAGCTAAAAGCAAAGTAGGTAAAGTCATTGATAAAGAAGTCAAAAAGCACTTTTCTCAAACGAACTCACACAATCTTGTAACAGCATAACGAATTGTTTTAACGAAAAACAAATAGGACGAAATGGGGGCG
>JANTGG010000038.1 GCA_024763035.1 Desulfocapsa sp.
TCACTGTGGGCCTGGAAGACGAGCTGATCGACCTCCTGGGGGAAGTCCGCTATATTGGAAAAACATCAGACTCCTATGTGACCGGTATCCACTTTTCCGACATCAGTCAAAAGGGCAAAAGGATCCTCAAGCAATATACGAGCAGCCACATGCAGCAGTTGTCCTGAAAAAAATACTACACGCCGTAAAAGCCCGCCCTGCCGACGACTGCCCCCACAGCAAAGAGTGTCATGGGATCGTTCGCAGGGGGGAAGCGTGTGAAGCCTGGCAACTATTCTTCCCTGCCGTAATCATCATCAAAGCGAACGATGTCATCTTCCCCAAGATAGCTGCCGTTCTGCACTTCGATAAGTTCAAGTTCCATTACTCCCGGATTTTCCAGACGATGCTTCACCCCTGCAGGAATGTACGTGGACTGGTTTTCGTGAAGTAAAAAGACATCATCACCGTTTGTAATCTTTGCCGTTCCCGACACCATCACCCAATGTTCATGCCGATGATGATGCATCTGCAGTGAAAGCTTTTCCCCCGGATTCACCGTGATCCGCTTTATCTGGTATCTGGGCTGCAGTTCAAGAACCGTATAGCTGCCCCAGGGACGATACGCGGTACGATGAACTTTAAATTCCTCACGCTTTGAACGCTTCAAACGATTGACAATCTTTTTCACATCCTGTGCCCTGTCAAGAGGTGCAACCAACACGGCATCAGATGTCTCCACCACCAGTGTGTCTTGCAGACCAACAGTTGCCACCAGCGTATCTTCCGAACGGACCAGACAATTTTTTGTATCCTCCATAAGAACATCGCCCAGGACAACGTTACCGTCTCCATCCTTGGCGGACACATCCCACAGAGCAAACCAGGAACCGATATCACTCCAGTCCAGATCGGCAGCAACCACAGCTGCCCGTTCCGTTTTTTCCATCAGGGCATAATCAATGGAGTCATCGGGACAGCGTGACATTGCCCCTTTATCCAGACGAAAAAACTGATGGTCTTTTTTTCCAAGAAGGACCGCCTCACGCATGCAGGAGAGCATATCCGGAGCCAGCTTTTCCATCTCCTGCCGAAATGTTTTAATACTGAAGGCAAACATACCGGAATTCCAGAAGTAGCCGCCCTTATCGAGGTAGGACTGGGCTGTTTCCAGATCCGGCTTTTCACGAAAAGAGCGGACAGAGTCGCCTTCGCCCCTTTCGATATAGCCGTATCCCGTCTCGGCATGCTGAGGCTGGATACCAAAAGTAACGATTTTCCCTTCTGCTGCAAGGGCTGCAGCCTTATTGACAGCAATCGTAAAGGCTTCTTTACGAAGGATCAGATGATCTGCCGGCAGCACCAGCAGAATGGTATCCTCATCCACCTGCTGTGCACAATACTCAACCGCTCCGCAGATGGCAGGGGCTGTGTTTCGGGCAATCGGCTCCAGAAGGATAGGACAGTCTCCGGACCCGTTCAATCCTGCGACCTGACTGCGGGTGATAAAGCGGTGCTCTTCGCCGACCACCAGAAGGGGAGGCAGCACCTCGGCAAGCTGAGAGACGCGAAGAACAGTGGTCTGCAGCAGTGAGGTCTCATCGATAAGCTGCAGCAGCTGTTTAGGATACAGCTCCCGGGAAAGCGGCCAGAGCCTGGACCCGGTTCCTCCGGCAAGAATTACAGGTTGAATCTTTTGCATATCTTCCTCGTAGTCGGTTATCATCTTTGTCTTCTTTCAGCTGCGGATAATATGCAGCAGTTCATCAGTTTTTTCCTTCAGCAACTCCGGATTTCCACGACTCTCGACATTCAGCCGCAATAAGGGCTCTGTGTTGGATTTACGAATATTAAAACGATACCCGGGAAAGGCGATGGAAAGCCCGTCGATATATTCTTTCCGGCCATTGTCAAATCGTTTTTCAATCTTCTCAATTATTCCGTCCGGATCATCAACGGTGGAATTAATCTCACCGGAGACCGGGAATTTTTCCATTCGTTCCGTGACCAAAGAAGAAAGTGGGACATTCTTTCGGCTGAGAAGGGAGGTTACCAGAAGCCAGGGGATCATCCCCGAATCACAGTAGCCGAAATCCCGGAAATAGTGATGGGCAGACATCTCCCCGCCATACACCGCATCCTCCTGTCGCATCCGTTCTTTAATAAAGGCATGTCCCGTTCTCGTCATAACCGCCCTGCCCCCTGCAGCAGCAATGAGCTCCTCGCTGTTCCAGGTAAGACGTGGATCATAGAGAATCGTACTGCCGGGCTGCTGGCTCAGCAACTCCAGAGCCAGCAGCCCGACGATATAGTACCCTTCTATAAAACCGCCCTTTTCATCCCAGAAAAAACAGCGGTCAAAATCGCCGTCCCAGGCAATTCCAAGATCTGCCCCATGTTCCCGCACAAGCTTTGCGGTCTCTTCTCTTTTTTCAGGGAGCAAAGGGTTGGGGACACCGTTTGGAAACGTTCCGTCTGGTTTATGATATGCCTTAATAAAGGTAAAAGGCAACTCTTTTTCAAGGAGATCAATCACCGCTCCGGCACAGCCGTTTCCACTGTTGACCACAATTTTCAGAGGAGCAAGTTCTTCACTCTGCACATACCCGAGAAGATGTTCTATGTATGCTCCCTTGCCGTCTGCGCTTTCCACCTGCCCCCGCTGTTCTGTCGTTTCCGGCAGAGCATCATTTACAATAAGCTCTGCCATCTGCTGCAGCCCGCTCTCACCGCTCACAGGTCGTGCACCATGAGTAACAAACTTCAACCCATTATAATCAGCGGGATTATGACTGGCTGTGACCACAATACCGCCGTCCACACCCTGATCTTCAAGACTGAAGGCAGCGTGATAGATCTCTTCCGTGCCGCAGAGCCCAAGACTTAAAACATCCACCCCAGATTCAACAAGCCCTTCGATAAGCGCCCCCACAAGCTCTGTACTGCTCAGACGAATATCATGCCCCACAGCGACCTTTCGCGGATGAAACACAGCCGCATACGCCCTGCCTATTTTCCGGGCAAGTGCAGGATTGAGTTCATCGGGCACCCTGCCGCGAATATCATAGGCTTTAAAACACGGTGGAATCTTCGCGTTCATCCTTGTTTTCCTCTTTTCTACTTGATATATTACGTTACAGTTTTATCACACGGTCTCTGATTACAAATCATATCAAAGAACTACAACCTTTTCAACCGGGCACATATATGAAAGGAATTATCCTTGCCGGGGGCTCCGGCACCAGGCTCTACCCTCTGACCAAAGTCCTGTCCAAACAGCTGATCCCTGTCTACGACAAGCCGATGATCTACTACCCCCTGTCCGTCCTTATGCTTGCAGGAATCCGTGATATCCTTATCATCTCCACCCCCCGCGACATGCCCCAGTTTCAAAACCTTTTCGGAGACGGCTCACACCTGGGACTGTCCATCTGCTACGAAGTACAGGAAAAACCGGAAGGACTCGCCCAGGCATTTCTTATAGGCAAATCTTTTATTGGTGATGACAATGTGGCCCTGATACTTGGCGATAATATCTTTTTTGGTTCCGGATTTTCCACTGTACTTGAACGGTGTGCCAGCCTGAGCGACGGCGGCCTGATATTCGGCTACCCGGTAAAAGACCCCGAACGCTACGGCGTTGTTGAATTTGACTCCAAAAACAAAGTGGTGGGTATTGAAGAGAAACCGGATTCACCAAAATCAAAATTTGCCGTTCCGGGACTCTATTTTTACGACAATGATGTTGTCAGAATAGCCGAAGCAGTCAAACCCTCGCCCCGGGGCGAGCTTGAAATCACCGATGTGAATATGGAATATCTGCGTCGGGGAAAACTGCACGTCCAACCGCTCAGCCGAGGGTTCTGCTGGCTGGACACCGGAACCCATGAATCGCTGCAGCAGGCATCAAGTTACGTGGAAGCAGTACAGAACAGACAGGGACTGAAAGTTGCCTGTATTGAGGAGATAGCCTACAGCCTCGACTACATCAGCACCGAACAAATGACCACACTCGCCCGGGATATGCTGAAAAATCAGTACGGTCAATACCTGATGGAACTTGTCGCTGAAAAAGAAGAAGAGAACGCATTCGTATGAAAATTCTGATAAGCGGAGGACAGGGGCAGCTGGGACACGACGTCGGCCGGATCCCTGCATCCGGGCATAACATCATCGCCCTTGGCTCATCCGAACTCGACATCAGTGACCTGCAGACTGTACAGAAGGTCATAGAGCAACTCCAACCGGATATTCTGATAAACTGTGCTGCCTACACAGCCGTTGATAAGTGTGAGACAGAAAAGGAGCTCGCCTGGAAAGTAAACGCAACCGGTCCGGAGAACCTGGCAAAGGCGATGGAGGAAAGGGGCGGAAGGCTGATTCATATCTCCACCGACTATGTTTTTGACGGCAACAGAAAAATACCTGCGGCATACCATGAATACGATCCCGTCTCTCCGCTGTCCGAGTACGGACGAAGTAAACTGGCAGGCGAAGAGGCCATTGGCAGAATATCCACTAACCACGTCATCCTGCGCACCGCCTGGCTCTATGGCATGCACGGAAACAACTTCCTGAAGACCATGCTCAGACTCTCCCTTGCAGACCCTGCACGGGAACTGAAGGTGGTCAACGATCAGTACGGCTCACTGACCTGGACACACAGCCTCGCCAGGCAGATACATACACTGTTTTCGGCAGATATACAGGGGATCGTTCATGCCACTGCCGACGGCTCATCCACCTGGTATGAAGGAGCCTGTTATTTTCTTAAATCCATGGGAGTACCGTTCAGGCTCAGCCCCTGCACAACAGCTGAATATCCGACCCCCGCCCATCGGCCGGCAAACTCCATCCTCGCAAACAGTCGTCTCGAGGAAGCAGGAATCTCGGTCTTTCAAACATGGCAACAGGATATTGATGACTTTGTCAAACAGCACCGGGCAGAGCTTCTTCTCGAGGTCTCCCCTTCAGCCTGATGCCCCGTCCCCTGTCCCTGCAGTCTGCCCTCAATTATGGTCGGCAAACCCGAACTCTTCCACAAGGGCACTGATTATTTTTTCCGCGTCCCCGTCAAGATCCTGAATCTGAAACCCGGTGACATGGAAATCCGGATTATCATCCGGATGACACCAGCGGCTGACCGCCCCGAAAATCACGTCTTCGGTGCTCGCCACACCTTTGGGCAGTTTCATCCGCAGTCGATATTCCTCGTTCACGGCAATGGGTTCATCACTGAGCAACATCAGTCCCTTGGGTGACAGATCTATCAGATGCCCGACAACCCGACTGCTCATCCCGTCAAACACCCGCAGATAAAACACCAGATGCTGCCGGGTCACCTGCCTCTGTTCCGCACTCTTCCCTTCTGTATCAACCACACTCCCCTCCTCTACATTCACAGGCTGGTTTCGATCAGTTTCACATCGCCAACCGCCCCCATCAATTCTCCGCAGATAACCACAACACCAGTAATCCCTTCAATCTCAGCCGCCTTTTCAAGGGCTCTTGCCACACCGTTTTTTCCGCCTTTTTCTGCCCCTACCTCATTCCCCAGGCGGGTTGCCGCCGCATCCGCAAGGGATGTGGAGCGGGCAAGCACGGTTACTGAATCCGCATCTCCAAGGCTCAGAGAATGGCCAACCGTCCCAGAAGATGTACACACAGCAAAGGGCATCTGCTCTTTTTTAATCTCTACTCCCACCTTATAACTTAAAGGAGACTCTCCTGCAAAGATTGCCGCCGAACAGTCCTGATTTCGAGAAAGAAAAATATCTCCGCCGTTTTCAATCATCACTTCCGGCTGCCCCTGTGCCAGAAGTCCTTTCCCCACATATTCAGCAACCGTTCCGGCAACAGCCGCCATGGGTCCGACTCCGCAGGCGATTCCTGCACTCAGCATGTCCCGAACAAGGGGAGGAGCTGTTTTATCAACGGGAAGCGGATCAAGGCTTGCAGAAAATCCGGGATACTTTACAATATAGGATTCAAGCTGAGATCTGCAGTAAAGAATAAGATCTGTCACCTGCTCCCTAAGTTCGTCCTGTGCCAGCACATGAAGATCTGTCTCTTCTATTCTCACCTGCGTGGACAACAGACCGGTCTCCGAGATCAGTGCCCGATACTCTCTTCTACGATAGGACAACGGGTTTTTTTTGCGTTTCTGACCCTTCATAACTACTGTTTATGCCAAATTTTTGCAATCTTGTCATTCTTTTTACTCGCTATCCGCAACCGGGAGAGTGTAAAACCCGGCTTATTCCTGCCCTTGGCAAAAACGGGGCAGCAGAAACACACAGGGCTCTTACTGCCCGCACCCTGCAGACAATTAGCGATCATCTCCTGCCACAAAAGGCTGCTCTCCAGATCTACTACGACGGCGGTTCCCGGCAGCAAATGAAAGAGTGGCTGGGAAAGAGCTTCTGCTACAACAAACAGAAGGGCAATACCATCGGAGAACGAATGGAACAGGCATTTATGGATAATGTCGCCGGTGAATATCCCGTCATCCTCATTGGTTCCGACTGTCCCGGTCTCAACGGGTCGCTTCTCCTGGAGGCATTAAACGCTCTTAGCAGGCACGACGTGGTTATCGGTCCGGCAGCCGATGGCGGATACTACCTTATAGGAATGACCCGGCAGGCAAACAAAACAGCACGCAGTCAGCTCTTTTCCGACATTCCCTGGTCCACAGCGGAAGTTTTCAGTAAAACCATCCGGCAGGCAGAAAAAAACTGCCTGTCCACTCACATACTCCCCACACTCCATGATATCGACACCCCGGAAGATCTCAAATATTTCCATCATCATTCCCACGCTGAATGAAGCGGAAAACCTGCCCGCCCTGCAGCCGCTGATACATGTTGCAGCAGAGTGCATCGTCGTTGACGGCGGCAGTAGTGATGATACCCTCAAAAGAGCCCGGAAGTCAGGCTTCCGGGTTGAGGAATGCACGGGAGGACGCGGCAGACAGTTAAACCTCGGGGCAGAGCTGGCCTCATCGCGGGTGCTGCTCTTTCTCCATGCCGACACTCTCCTGCCCGCAAACTTTCCTGCGGCAGTCAACAACTGCCTGCAAAATCCGGACACTGTTCTTGGAGCATTCCGCCTGGGTATCAGGGATGCCGGCTTTGGTCTGCGTCTTATCTGCAGATTGACAAACATCCGTTCGCGACTGCTGCAGCTCCCCTATGGTGACCAGGCACTTTTCCTGACCAAAGAAACATTTACGCAACTGGGCGGTTTTCCGGAACAGCCCATCATGGAAGATTATGTCTTCGTGAAACGGGCAAAAAAATCAGGCAGAGTGGTCACACTGCAGGAAAAAGTGTTCACATCAGGCAGACGCTGGCAGCGACTGGGAGTCTTTCGCACAACACTGCTCAATCAACTCGTGGTACTTGGGTATCACCTGGGGATTCCGGCAGATAAGCTTGCCTTATTTTACAGACGCGGGTTCATCTTCGGGAAAATCGGTGGGAATAAAGGGGCGCACCGTATTTTCTGAGAGCTTTGCCGCATCTTCGGCTGAAATGGCAAGCTCTTTCTGGGTAAAGGCCTTTCGTACATTCTCATCCTTTATCAGCTCCCGGAATGAATCGGTAACCTGTTTGACGTAGGGACATAACAGGCAGTTGCGAATCAGCGGATTTTCGGGGGCAAGCACTCCGTTTAACACCATATTCAAGAGAGCAATAACTACAACAGCCTTCACAGCACCCAAAACACCACCCAGCAGTTTATCAAACCAACCGGCAATGGTAAGCTCCACAACCCTTGCCAGCCCCTTGCCAAAGAGCATGGTAAGCACATAGGTCACCCCGAAAAGAATGGCATAAGATGTCCAGAACACAGCATGCGGATTATCAGTTACCCCTCGCAAAAAAGGGAAAAGTTTGTCATGATACTGTCCTGCGATCACGTAGCCGACGACAAGAGCAACCAGCACCGTAATCTGACGCAGGAACCCAACCCAGAGACCACGGGCAATAAAAAGAAGCATCAGGGCGATGATTACAAAATCATACCCGGTGAGATGGAACGTACTATGCATTGTAAACCCCTGGTAAAATGAGACAGTAAAGAACAACATCCTTATAACTTAGATAGCAGGAACAGATGAAAATGCAAGGAGTTTTCCAAATAGTTCCAAAGGCGCAGAGCAGCGAATAATGTTTGATTCTTTACCAACAGAGATTGTAGAACATTGTGAGAGTATTTATCCAGACATCAGCCTGGCGGGGACGATCCTGCGACAGGAAGAGTACGACCGGAATCCTGTCAGACTGGAAAAGTGGCTGCACCCCGAAGAACTGCAGCAATTCGCCGGGTACCGCTTTGAAAAACGTCAGCGTGAATGGCTGGGCGGCAGACTGTGCAGCAAAGAGGCACTGCATACTTTTCTTACAAAACATTCTCTTGATGTGTCTGTCCCCCAACACCACCTGGTCAAGGTCTCCTCAAAAAAATCCGGACAACCCTACTTTGTCAGCTGCCCGGCTCTGCAGCCTCCTGTTCCCAAACTGTCCATAAGTCATTCCCACGGGTACGCTGCAGCACTTGCCGCCAGCAGACATTGCGGAATCGATATCCAGTTTTCCGCAGATAATTTACTCCGGGTAACAGATCATTTCTGTTCACAGGATGAAAAAAATCTGTTGGCAGCATCGTTGACAGATCTCAGTGAACTCAGCCGTCTCACCCTGCTCTGGACGGGCAAGGAGGCTCTGAAGAAGATGTTAAGCCACCAGTCCATTCCCGGTTTTCGAGCACTGCAGCTGCAGAGTATCAGCTGCGACACTCAAAATATTTGGGATTTCATATTTTGCAAATCCCCGGACAACTCCCGCCTGCTGACGGTGGCAGCCACCCTGTATCAGGAAAACTATGGCCTTGCCGTTTCATGTGATTACGGAGGTATAAAAGATTGAAAAAACCATTCCTTCAAAAGGATCATCATGCCTGAGCTGCCGGAAGTTGAAGTGATCTGCCAGGGACTGCAGTCTCATTTACTGAACCAGACCATTTCCAGCGTCTACTGTTCCGGAAAAGACCTGCGTATCCCCATTGACTGCGTCGCCCTGCAAACCGAACTTCTCAATTCTGCAATCACCTCACTCAGGAGAAGAGCAAAATATCTGCTGCTGAAAACAGACAACGGAGCGGCTCTTATCATCCACCTGGGGATGACCGGTAATCTCGGGATTTTTCCTGCAGGAACGGCCCTTAAAAAACATGACCATGTGTGCTGGACACTTGGCAACAACACGGAACTTCGCTACAACGATACAAGACGATTCGGATCTATTCGTCTCCTGAAACCTGAGACCAGCAGCTCGGACGAAAAAGCATTCTTCGCCGCCATCGGCCCCGAGCCCCTGTCCCGGAACTGTTCCACTGCCTATTTAATGCAGCGGGCGGTAAATCGTAAACAGTCGGTAAAATCATTTTTGATGGACAGCCATGTGCTTGCAGGAGTCGGCAATATTTACGCCAACGAGACACTCTTTAAGGCAGGGATTCATCCGGAACAACCGGCATCCTCCCTTTCCGCGAAACAGTGGGAAAGGGTGCTGACAGTTCTTCGTAAAACATTGAAACACGCCATCGCCTGCGGTGGCTCAACAATAAGTGACTTTGTCAATGCTTCGGGAGAAGGCGGCTACTTCCAGATGAATTTCAAGATATACGGCAAGACGGGAGAACCCTGCGAAACGTGCGGAGAAATCGTGCAGAAAAAGCAGGTGGGCGGACGGGCAAGTTTTTACTGCCGTAAATGTCAGCCCATATCTACCAACACCTGCGATGAACGGTAAGTCGGGGAAGCATCTTATCAGAGGTTTTCTTGTGAAAAAAACAAGGGAATTATCTGTAAGGCAAACCAACAGGGCTACAACCGGCATCCACCAGGTGAACATCCACCTTTCCGCCTTTTTCAAGCACACGCCTGTCGGCAGGACAGTAAATATAAGCATTTGCCGGCTCGCCATGCCGACACGGCTGCACCGTACACCTGCCGTCTGTGTTCTGTATTGCAGCACTTTTCAGTCTGGCGAGTCCTCTTTTTTTCAGCAGCAGTTCTTCAGCAAGGTATGCCGTCACCCGCCGGGGAAGACATTCAGACGCCCCCTGCAGGGCAAGCAGGGCAGGACGAACCAGTTCATTGAAGAGGAGGAGCACAGCAGGAGGCGGACCGGGCAGACCAAAAAAGAGTTTCCCGGAAACTCTGCCAAACAGTGTTGATTTTCCGGGACGAAGAGTCAGGGATCGATAGAGTATCTGCCCGCCCATCCGGGAAAAAGCCTCCTCCACAAGATCGTAACGACCGGGTCCCATGCCTCCTGTGGAAACGATCACATCACAATTGGACCCTTTAAGACCTTCCAGCTGCTGCAACACATCTTCGGGTTTATCCGCCACATTTCCGCAATTATCATAATCTGCTCCAGCAAGGCTCACAAGGCTCTGCAGGAGTACCGGATTGGCACTGAACTTTTCACCCTTCTCTCTTTTGTCCCCCGTGACCAGCAGTTCACTCCCTGTGCAGAAGAAAGCCACCCGTGGACGTCGCCGCACCGGAACAGCTGCATAGCCGACTCCAGCAAGATCAATCTGATGTTCCGGGCCGATACGTTCCCCCCGTATGACGATAATCTGCCCTTTCTGCAGATTACTTCCCCTGGAATGGATGAAGAAACCGGTTTTTCCGATAAATTTCTCAGGAACAAAGATATTTTTTCCTTCGCATCTACACTGTTCCTGGGGAACAACTCCCTGACAGCCGTCAGGAATCAGGCCACCTGTCATAATATGAACAGCCTCTCCGGGGGAAAGGCGGAGAGTCCTGATATCACCCGCCGCCACCTCGTCCACAATACGGAAATGACAGCTGCCCCCTGTTTCCGGAACTGCGATTCCATAACCATCACGCAGCGAACCGTCGAAATCGGGCAGGGGAGAGAGAGCCTTCAGAGAAGAAGCGGGGAAACGATGCAGACTCCGGGCAAGGGGAATGTTCTCCTGCGACAGCACATCACAGTTCTGCAGAATCAGCTTTTGGGCTTCCTCCAGACTCAGTGCATCCTGTGGTGACATATTCTTTCCCGGGTGTAGGAGTGACGCAGATATTCAGTTTTATACGAGCAAACAAAAAATCGCCGCTGCACCACAGGCACAGAAGCGATTCTTCAGATATTCTTCCGATTCGAATCAGAAGCACTCACTTTCAATCAAGCTGGCACCGGTGATGAACGGTAAGCGAAGACTCCGAGATCATTATCCGTAAGGCACTAACACCGGTGATGAATGGTTAGCCGGCATAAGTGCCTTGGCAATGTTTGTAACATTCCGTCATTAAAGCGAGTATGGAACTTCGTGTTTTTTATTACAGCTTTTCAGGAGTAAGGCACTAAACAGTCAGATCTTCACGGACAATCTTTCTCGGCCCGCCGTGTCCTGCAGTCGACCAATCGCGGATGGGAGCAATCACTTCCATCTGGGCCGATCTGTCAAAGGAGCTTAAGCGGTCATGGATGGACTGCCAGATACATTCCACATCTTTGTTAATTTCACATTTCCCGCCAACAGAACCGCCACAGGGACCGTTCATCAAACTTTTAGCACATCTCGCCACCGGACAAAGACCGCCGGTAAGATGCAGAACACAATCACCACAGCCGGCACACTGCTCCATCCATTCACCCTGCTCGGCTGATCCGCCGAAGAAAGTGGTGTTCAGGGCGGGGTACACCATGGTGTCTTTGCGCAGATTGGAAATAAAGTTTACTCCCACACCGCAGGCTGTTGAGACTACGGCATCAAACTCTCCCTGCCACTGATCTATCTCATCGATATATTCACGATCACACTGACGCACCAGACTGGCGACTGTGGTCTTGATCTTTTTTCCTTCCTTTTTCACACCAAGACGGATAAGGGAGGCAATAATCTCAGCCTCTCTCTCACCACCGGCGGAACAGACAGTGACACATCCGCGGCAGGCTAGTACCAGGACCTTTTTACAGTCCTTCACCATCTCCACGATCTCTGCCATGGGTTTTCGTTCTGCGACAATCATTTTACCATACTCCTTATTCTAAGCGGCAGCAAAAGCTCCCGGTCATCACAACAGTTTAATCAGCCGTTAAAAGGGCTGGGGCCGAGATCACGTATGCGGCTGTCCATCTCTTTACCTTTTGCAACAAATTCCGGATGCAGTCCGCGAGGCAGGTGATACATTTCCACCCGTCCGGCTTCAACACCAAGTTCCACCAGGGCATCACGAACAGCAGTCACACGCTTGGCAGCACGAGCACTCCCCTTCACGTTATGACAGCCGTCTTCAGGACAACCGACCACATAGACGCCATCAGCACCTTCTTCAAAGGCATCCAGCAGGGTGGTAATCTGAAGCTTGCCGGTACAGGGGACCCTCACCAGTTTAATGCTTTCGGGGAAGCCCAGTTTTTCCAGTTCGCTTCCTTCCTCGGCACAACTCTGCTGGGAGGTATAATGACAGCTGAACAGGGTAATAGCAGGATCAAAACTCATCTCTATCCTCTTTTCCGTACGTATTCTCGTATTTTCAGTTTCTATTCAAATCGGCTGCAGCCAGACACAGAAAACCTGCTGTCTTTTCGGGCCCGCCCATCTGTTTTCTATTTTCCAAAGGTGGCAAGCAGCCGCTCGTCCTGGGATTCGTTCAGGATGATCGCGTTTGCAGGACATTCCTCAACACAAATCCCGCACGCCCGACATTTCTCCACATCGATGGTTGCCACACCCTGTTTGTCGATAAAGGGGATTTCCCACGGACAGGTGCGGACACAGGTTAAACAGGCAACACAGAGATCACGTTCGACTTTGGCAGCCTTGCCCTTTTCCACCAGTTCCTCTTCGGTGACATAGCCTTCTTTGAGGGCGAGTTTGGCAACTGCTCCCATGATATCGGCAAAACTCACGTCCTGCGGGCAAACAAAAACACAGGACCTGCAGCCGGAACAGTACCAGAGCATATCCGAGGTCAGCAGACGCTCTTTCATGCCCATGCGGATCATGTGTATTATCTTTCGTGGGTCAAATTCCGGAATTGCCTGACTGACAGGACAAATTCCACTGCACGCTCCACAGGCGAAGCAGCTGTTGAGATGCTGTCCGCCAGGAAGCGAAACCACATCTCCGTTAAATGCTGAATCAAGTGCTGTTGATGACTTTCCCATAATTAAGATATAACTCTTCTTTTGTATTCTTCTTAAATTTCAGAGGCTGACCACCGGAGTAACCACCACCCAAACTGATACTTTCCATAAATGAAATTTATAATCTACCGGAAGAGGATATTTTTGTCAACAAAATGCAGGTGAGAAACAGCCCCCGAGGGCTTCATTTGGTCGCAGTTCACCATTTCCCTTGACTTTCATCCGAAGTTACAATACCCACATACGAAGCAAGCCTTCTCCATTCCCCTTAGCCGACACCATTGCCATGCACTCAACAGAAAAAGAGCTTATACTCGACAACACTGCCATTCAACACAGAATTCTTGAAATGGGTGAAGAGATCAGCCGGGACTATCAGAATAAAGAACTCCTGGTCGTCGGGGTTCTGAAAGGGGCTTTTATTTTTATGGCAGACCTCATCCGAGCCGTATCCATTCCCCTTACCATCGACTTTATTCAGGTCTCCTCCTATGACGGAGGATCTGATTCATCAGGCAGCATCACCCTGAAAAACAGCCCGGGACATCCGATCAAAGACACTCACATTCTGCTGGTGGAAGATATTATCGACACCGGTCTCACCATGCGCTGGCTCGTTGACTATTTCACCGGCCAGGGGGCCGCCTCAGTCCGTGTATGCTCCCTTATAGACAAAGCAGAACGCCGTGAGCACAAGACCCGGATTGACTATATTGGCTTTTCCATTGCCAAAGGATTTCTTGTCGGATACGGACTTGATTACGATGAAAAGTTCAGAAATCTTCCAGCAATCCATCATCTTAAACTGTAGGTGCGACACATGCCTGACACCAGAAAATCCATTGCGGTCATTCTCTCCGGCTGCGGTAATCAGGACGGGGCAGAGATTCACGAATCCACCCTTACCCTCCTTGCCATTCATAAAAACGGGGCGGACTACAGCTGTTATGCCCCAAACATCAAACAGCACCATACCCTCAACCATATCACCGGTAAAGAGATGGATGAAGAGCGCAATGTCCTTATCGAATCGGCACGAATTGCCCGGGGCAGCATTACGGATCTTGCAGAATTTTCTGCTGCAGACCATGACGCCCTGATCCTTCCGGGAGGACTTGGAGCGGCCAAAAACCTCTCCGACTATGCCTTTGCAGGAACTGCCTGCACGATTAATCCGGATGTGCAAAAAGCCGTAACAGATATGATCGCGGCAGGAAAACCCATAGGGGCTCTTTGTATTGCTCCGGTGATCCTGGCCCGTCTGCTTGAAGACGTACTGATAACCGTTGGTCAGGATCCTGCTGCCATTGCCGCTGTTGAATCCATGGGAGCCCGTCACAGGACAACACTGCAGACGGAAGTGGTTGTGGACAAAGAGCACAGGATAGTCACCACTCCCTGTTACATGCTCAATGCACGGGTTGACCAGATTGCTGCAGGGGCGGAACGGCTGGTCAAAGAAGTGCTTGATCTCCTCACCCCCTGAGAAAGCATTCCCATGCCCCCGCCGTGCAACACCTGCAGGAAACAGTGGCAGTCCATCAGCAGATCCCCCGTTTTTGATATCGTCCAGTTTCTCCTTCTCATTGCTCTTATTTCCTGGTTTTTCAACCGTTCCATGGAGGGGATTGGATATAACTGGCAATGGTACCAGATTCCCCGCTATCTCTATACGTGGGATGACACCGGTTTCAGCGCAGGTCCTCTGCTGCAGGGTCTGTGGGTCACAGTAAAGATCTCTGCGATAAGTCTTGCCCTGGCATCGCTCATTGGGCTGACAACCTCCATTCTCCGTTTGTCCAATTCCATTCCCGCACAGGCAGTCTCCCGGCTCTATCTTGAAATCAGCCGGAATACCCCCTTGCTTATCCAGCTGTTCTTTCTCTATTTTGTAATGGGCCCCCTCCTCGGTCTCGACAGGTTCTGGGCAGCGGTGCTGGCACTCAGTCTCTTTGAGGGGGCATACGCCTCTGAAATTTTCCGCTCGGGAATCATCTCTGTGGAAAAGGGACAATGGGAGGCTTCACACAGCCTCGGACTCAGCCACAAACATGCCTACCGTTTTATTGTCCTGCCCCAGGCCATACGCAGAATCCTGCCCCCCCTTGCCAGTCAGGCCATATCACTGGTTAAGGATTCCGCTCTGGTCAGCACCATTGCCGTCTATGACCTCACCATGCAGACCCAGACACTTATCTCGGAGACCTTTCTCACCTTCGAGCTCTGGTTCACCGCAGCCATGATATACCTTGTTATCACCATATCTCTGTCACTGCTGGTCTCCCGCCTGGAGAAACGAATGGCAGCCCCCTACAGGTCTGATTTGTCTTTTTGATTATAATGCAATAAGATGGCGACAGTTATGGGTTTTGGGTTTTGGGTTTTGGGTTTTGGGTTTTGGGTTTTGGGTTTTGGGTTTTGGGTTTTGGGTTTTGGGAAGGTTACACCACGGAGTGTGTGGCGTCAGCAGATTCTTTATCAGGAGACAACTATGAAATTTGTTCAATACACCCTGCTCTCAGGGATGCTTATTACTGCCCTGCTCATGGCTGCCATGCCCGCAGCAGCAGGAAAAATACAGAGACAGCTGACTGCCGAGTCCACGTTGGAACAGGTTATGAGGCGCGGCGTTTTGCGGGTGGGAATGGACACTTTCCTGCCCTGGGCAATGAAAGACAAAGAGGGGAAACTGGTAGGTTTTGAAATTGATGTGGCAAGACGACTCGCTGCGGATATGGGTGTAAAGGTTGAATTTGTGCCAACCAAGTGGGCAGGTATTATCCCGGCATTACTCACCGGCAAATTTGATGTCGTCATCGGAGGCATGGGAATCCAGACCAAACGGGCACTGAAGGTGAATTTCACAATCCCCTACGACTACTCCGGTATGGGCATAGTTGCCCACAAAAAGAAGGCTGCAGGATTTACAAGCCTTGAAGATTTTAACAGTGCCGACGTGGAAATAGCCTGTAAACTGGGCACAACAGCAGCAACAGCAGCCAGGAAATACCTGCCAAAGGCCGGCTTACGACTCTTCGACGATGAAGCACAAGCCTACCAGGAACTACGCAACGGCAACGTACACGCAGTGGTTGGCTCTGCCCCGCGACCTGCCTATGAAGCACTCAAATACCCCGATACCATGTTCCTGCCTCTGGATTCCAATTTCACCAAAGAACCCATCGGCTTTGCCGTCCGCAAAGGGGATTTTGATACACTCACCTTCTTCAACAACTGGATCACCATCGTCGAACACGAAGGATGGCTGAATGAACGACACCACTACTGGTTTGGCACAAGGGAATGGGCTGACCTGGTTGAGTAATGTTTCCCAGCAGCCATTCAGCCATGCCACAGGAAACCTGAACAGATGACCGGCGTCTACCTGATCAGAAAGAACAGTCACGTGCTCGACATCATCGTCACAATGTCGATTTTTCTGTTTATCGGCTTTATTACCTACCGGCTCAGCATCGGTCTCAATTACCGATGGGACTGGGGAGTAATCCCCAACTATCTGTTTCGCTGGGATGCTGTAAAGGGGCGATGGGTGAGCAATATCCTTATCGACGGACTGCTCACCACCATCCGCCTCAGCATCTGGTCCATCCTCTTTGCCACTGTGATCGGACTGGTTATGGGGATAGTGCGCACCCGCAAACGTCTTTTCTTTCGCCTGCTCGGTCGCAGCTATGTGGAACTTATCCGCAATATTCCACCGCTGGTTCTGGTTTTCATCTTTTATTTTTTTGTTTCAGACCAGCTGATGATGATACTGGGCGTAGATGAATTTATCCGAAACCTAAGCGGGACAGCCAGTACCCTGCTCACGCTTTTATTGGCAAAACCAGAGCTGTTCACAGCCTTTATTTCCGGAGTCTTGACAATCGCCCTCTTTCAGGGTGCCTATATTACAGAAATCGTGCGAGCGGGGATTCAGTCTGTTGACAATGAACAGTGGGAGGCATCGGCAGCACTGGGATTAACATGGCTACAACAGATGCGTTTTATCGTTCTGCCCCAGGCGACCAGACGTGTCCTCCCCCCCCTTGCCAACGAATTTATCAACACCATCAAATATTCTTCCATCGTTTCCATCATCTCCATCCAGGAGCTTACCTTTCAGGGAATGCAGGTTATGTCTTCAACACAGAGAACCAACGAGGTCTGGCTGACCATCTCTCTTATCTATTTCCTGCTCTGCTTTGCTGTATCCCTCGCTGCCAGACGTCTGGAAACGGTTATGGCGGAAGTGCGTCTGTAATCAGATGTACGGCTCGTGTATGACACTGCACATCAAGCATTATACAGAGTAAAAGCACCGATCACGATAAAGCCGGCACCTGCAATATAATGCAGATATTTTTCAGCGATATATTCCGAGAGGAGGCTTCCTGCCAGAACACCCACAGCCGATGCTACAACCAAAGCGGTCGATGCCGCCAGAAATACCACCATCCTGCTCACTTCCTTATCCGCGGCAAACAGCATGGTAGCAAGCTGTGTTTTGTCACCGAGTTCGGCAATAAAAACCGAGGCAAATATTGTTAGAAACACCCTCCAGTCCATATCGATTACTTCCCAAGGCAAAACTGTTCAAAAACCACATCGAGCACATCTTCCGTGGTGGTCACGCCGACAATGGCATCGAGCTGATCGAGGCAATCCTGCAGATCTATGGCAAGGAGATCACTGGTTGTCTGCCGGGTCAATCCTTCCCGCAGACGCACAGCTGCCTCTTCTGCCTTTTGCAGGGCATCTTTATGACGTATATTGGGAGCACAACCGTCTTCCTGCCACTGTTTCCGGTCTCCCACCACCGTTGTAAAAATTGCCTGCTTCAGTTCCTCTATTCCCTGCTGCTGTTTTGCAGAAATATGAAGAACAGCAGCTGACATTCCGCTTAGCAGCTGATCTGTCGCAGGCAGCTTCCCCGGGGAAAGATCCGTTTTATTGACAAGCAGCAGGAGTGGTTTATGCTGTACCGCTGTAAAAAGCTGCCGATCTTCTTCTTCCAGCCCCCTTGCCGCGTCAAGCATAAAGAGGACAAGATCCGCCTGATCAATCTGTTTTCTTGCCCGCTCAATCCCAAGCTCCTCAACTTCGCCGGCATTTTCCCTGATACCAGCGGTATCCACAATACGTACGGGCACGCCGTGAATATCAATATACTCTTCAATGGTGTCACGGGTTGTCCCGGGAATAGCAGTCACAAGTGCCCGCTCCTCCTGCAACAGAGTATTGAGCAGGCTGGACTTGCCCACATTCGGCAACCCGACAATGACCACAGAGATCCCGTCGCGAAATATCCTCCCTCCTTCCGCCTTTGCAAGTAAGGTCTGCAGCGGCGTCAGGATATCACTGCCGACAACGGATACCAGAGAGGTATGATCTATGATATCCACATCTTCATCGGGAAAATCGATGGCAACTTCCACCACCGCCCGGATATGGACAAGGGACTTGCGAATGGCATCAACCTGACTGTACAGACTGCCGCCAAGCTGATCAAGGGCCATATCCATACCCTTTCTCGTTCGGGCAGACAGAATATCAATAACTGCCTCTGCGCGGGTCAGATCAATCCTGCCATTTAAGAAGGCACGTTTGGTAAATTCTCCGGGTTCGGCGAGACGCACACCGAAAGAAAGCAGCAGCTCTAAAATGGACTGCAGGGCAAGGAAGTTCCCATGACAGTGAATTTCCACCACATCTTCACGGGTATATGTTTTAGGTGCCGCCATAAACACGGCAAGCACTTCATCGAGAATTTTTTCTGTGTCCGGATGGACGATATCACCATAATACAACCGGTGACTGTCGTAGGAACATGCTCTCTCCCGGGGACGGAAGAGAGTCTGTAGATGGGCAAGGGACTGTTCGCCGCTTATACGGATGATCCCTATACCGCCGGCACCCGGCGGTGTTGAGATTGCAGCAATGGTGTTCTCAGGATTCACCGCTCTCCTGCTTCTTTTTGCTGCCCCCCTTCCCCCGTTTGCCCTTACCGCCGCGTTTGCCGGCAGGCTTTTTTCCCTTTCCGGGTTTGTAGATGAGAACTTTTTTAAAGAGTCCATCCCCCACACTGCGGGAGCGAATATCTTTGTCATCCTGCAAAGCCACATGAACAACACGTCTCTCAGACGGATTCAGCGGGGGGATTGCCTGGGTTTTCCCGTCTTCCTTGACCAGCCCGGCAAGTTCTTTTGCCCGCTCGGCAAGTTCAACCTTTCGACGTTCCCTGTATTCACCCACATCGATAGATAGACGTACCTTCTCTTCCACTTTTCTGGCAATTATTTTCCGCAGCAGATACTGCAGAGAATCAATGATTTTCCCATCCTGTGCGGTAAGTGGTTCTTCGTGATCACCATCCACCTGGCATCGCACTGTCGCTCCGTCAAGAACTGCCGTAACCTCTGACTGGAACCCCATCAGACGCAGAATTTCGGTAAGCTGCTCTTTCACAAAGTCAACCGTTTCCGGTAAAATCGGTGCTGCCGGTTTTGCTTCGGGCTTTGCCTGTTTCTTCGGTTCTTCCCTCTTTTGGGAAGGCTTATCAGCCGGTACGCTTTTCTTCTCCGCCGGAACATTTTTTTTCTTTTCAGCAGGAGACTGCGCAACCTTTTCTTTTTCCCGGGGTGGAGCCGCCTCTTCAGCCTGCACTTCCTCGCTGACATCCTCCGGCATATCAAATTCATCCGTGAGTGCTTTTACAAACACCCGAATATGGGCTTTTTTCCGAATCAGCCCAAAGATCCCCATTGAGCCGGTTTCCACGACTTCTATATCAAGTTCTTCCTGGGGAACCCGCATTTTTTTACAGGCTTCCCGTATTGCGTCGGGCACTTCTTTACCAAAAAAGTCTTTTTTTCCTGAAGACATTACTATTCCTCATGGTGACTGATGCCGGGAGGAACTGTTCTCCCCCTGCCGATGCACCTGCATATTATTTCATCAAATTCCTGATTTCTGGCGATTAATCATCTGCTGCTGCAAAATGGCAAGCAGGTTATTCACAAACCAGTACAGAACCAGACCGGACGCAAAATTCACGAACATAAACGTGAAGAGAAGGGGCAGAAACATCATAATCTTCGCCTGAGTGGGATCTGCCGTTGTCGGGGTCATCTTCTGCTGCAAAAACATGGATCCACCCATCAGAAGGGTCAGCACCGGGATCCCCCCCACATATGGAATATTGAACCCGATAAACAGGCGATCGGGAGCGGACAGATCCGTAATCCAGAGCATAAACGGTGCGTGGCGCAGCTCGATACACATCAGCAGTACCTTATAAAGGGCAAAGAATACCGGAATCTGCAGCACCATCGGCAGACACCCCCCCAGGGGATTCACCTTGTATGTTTTATACAGGTTCATCACTTCCTGATTCATCCTGGTGGGATCATCCTTGTACTTCTCTTTCAGCTTCACCATCTTCGGCTGCAGTTTCTGCATATTCTTCATGGACTTCATACCCTTCTGGGTAATGGGCCAGAAAACAGCCTTAAAGAGGACGGTGACGAGAATAATGGCAATACCGTAATTCTTAAAGATACCGTAAAAAAGATTCAACAGCCAGAGGGTTGGCTGGGCGATGATATCAAACCACCCGAAATTCACGGCCTTGTCCAGATTTGAACCGACAGATTTCAGGATGTCGAGTTTTTTGGGACCGAGATACATTTTGTAGTTATAGATTTTTTCCTGACCCGCCTGCAGGGTATCAAGTCCGCTGCTCACAGTCATCCGTACCCCTTCCTCACCAAAGGTCTCCATGGACATGGACTGAACGGTGTCAGTATCATGGGGCAGGATAGCACTGATAAAATATGTTCCCTCATACGCCCCCCAATCCATGGCGGTTGTGATAACCTTGGGGCCATCTTCAAACTCTTTCCGCTTGATCTCCTCCAGAGTGTTGTTGGCATAATAGGCAGGCCCAACAAAGAGAAAATTACTACCGGCACTGGTATGGCGGTAAGGAACACTGGACTGATGAAGCTGGGCACTTCCCTGCAGGGCAGATGCAGAAACATTCTTCACCCGAACCGCAAGGTCAATCAGATAGCTGTCTTTGGAAAAGGTATAAATCCGCTCGATCTCAAGACCATTCCCGACCCCCTTCATACGCAGACTGGCACTGTTCCCCGTAAAAGTAACCCTGCTGTCTGCTGCCTCATAAAAAATTCCTGCAGGAGCAGCGCTGCCCCAGGAAAATTCCATGGGCAAACCGTCTTTTTTATCTACCTTGACAAGCTCCATTCCAGGAGACTCTGCGTCGAGGGTCTCCTTGTAATCTTTCAAAAGAAAGGACTCAATGGCACCGCCGTCTTCTGTTATCACAGCAGTGTACTGATCTGTATCCACGGTAAGGGTCTTTGCCGGACGATCCGGTCGGACAATCGCTGCTGTCGGCGGTTGTGATGCCGGTGCTGCTGTCAGACTTGCGACCTGTTCCTGAGGTGCAGGTGCTGCAGCTTCAGGCTGCTCCGTTTCCTGAACCCCTATTACCTGTTCTGAGGGACCGAATCCGACAAAAAAATACTGGTACCCGATAAGGATCAGGAAAGAGATGATAATTGCTAAAAATGTTCTGTAAATATCCATACTGTTACCATAGTTATTAATGACACATCAGGAATTCAGTGTCTGTGTACTGCATTTTGAGCTGGCCGAAGTCCCGCATTTGGTATCATCCGCTTTGCAGCAGGGCCGGGGAACCGGATCATAGCCGCCCTGACAAAAAGGATGACAGCGAAGAATTCTGCCAAGAGCCAGTAATATTCCACGTACCGTTCCCCGGGTTTTTATTGCCTCAATGGCATACTGGGAACAGGTGGGTGTAAAACGGCAACTGGGCGGGAAAAGAGGGGAAAGAAGATAGCGATAGCCCCGAATAAGGGTCAGAGGTATCTCCTGAATCAGCAGCCGGATCTTCATGATACACAGATAAGCCCGTAAAGGCTTTCCCGGCAGATCCACCTTGCTCTCAGGATTTCAGTTGGTATTTTTCGCTTCAAGTTTTTCCACAGAGGACGAAATATCGGCAAGACTTTTTAGAGAAAAATCAGGACGAACAACAAAAACGATATCGGCATGTTCGGGATAGAGTGCTCTTTGCAAACGAAACGACTCGCGAATAATCCGCTTGATTCTGTTTCGTCTGACTGCCCCTTTAATTTTTCTGTGGATACTGATACCGATGCGATTGTATCCAAGCTCATTGGGACAGTAGATCAGGGAGTAGCCTTCAGATCGACACCGCCTTCCCTTCCTGTACACTTTCTCAAACTCCCGTCCCTTCCGCAACAGGGCCGTTTTAGGGAGTTTAAAGGTTGACAACCGGGACTATGCGGAGAGACGTTTACGGCCTCTGGCACGACGGGCATTCAGGATTGCACGACCGGCACGGGTTGACATCCGGCTGCGGAAACCGTGGGTGCGTTTACGCTTAATGTTGCTTGGCTGAAAAGTTCGCTTACTCATAACATACTCCTTGTTCGCATCGCATGCGGGAATGTGACTTTAATATCAGTTCATAACGGTGCAGAGATTCACTGCTGCCGTCAATTTTCCTTGCTCTGCTCCAATCTCACCACTGAATCTCAACAATCTGCAGGGCACAAAATAAAGAAAAGAATTACATTAACCACATTCCCCCGGATGTGTCAAACCTTTTTAGCTCCCCAGTTTCACTCACAGCTTGCACAAGAAAATGCACTGTGCTACTTTTTCAAAACCACAGCAGACAGAAGCTACCCCACCTCACCCCATACACATTCAGCCCCAGAGGTTACCGGAGAAAAGAATGCATCCCAAAATAACCTATGACGACCTCAACTGGCATGAACTCTGGCAAAATGCCCGTTCAAAAAAATCCTGGACCGCAAAAGGACCAGCCGACTGGGATAAAAAAGCTGCATCTTTTGCAGCAAGGAACAGTGATTCGCCATACGTCAGCCTTGTTCTAAAACATCTGCCCATAAACCCGTCCATGACCATCCTCGATGCCGGCTCCGGACCGGGAACACTCTCCCTGCCCCTGGCGCAAAAGGTCCGGGCGGTCACTGCTCTTGATTATTCACAGGGAATGCTCGAGGTCCTTGACGACTCGGCTGCAAAGCAAAAACTGGACAATATCACCACAGTTCTGGGATCATGGGAAGATAACTGGGAAGATCTGCATATCGGCAGACATGACATCTGTATTGCATCCCGTTCACTGAGTGTTGCCAATCTGCAGGCAGCTCTGCAAAAGCTCAACGATCATGCAAAACAGTATGTTTTTATCAGTGACAGGATCTCCCCCACACCCTTTGATCCTGGAGCCTTCCGGGCCGTGAACAGACCCTTTCGTTCCGGTCCTGATTATATCTACACAACCAACACCCTCTACTCCATGGGCATCCACCCCTGTGTTGATATCATCAGCCTGAACCAGGAGACATCCTTTTCCTCGGCGGATGCAGCCTTTGAATCCTACAGCTGGATGTTTAAAGATATGAACGACACAGAGGCACACTCCCTGCGGGAATATATCAGGACAAACAGCACACAGTGCAGCGACGGCACTATTCTTGTGAAACGTTCATACCCGCCCCGCTGGGCACTTATCTGGTGGAAGACGGATAACAGCCGGGAGTAAGGGAACTGAAGTTTCCTAGAAATTAACTGAACACATGCAAGAATGGTATGCATGTGAGAATGTCTATTGAAGACGGCTTCAAATTCTATGCCTATATGGAGCAAATGCTTAAAAATATTATGTAAAATCAGCAAGATATGAAGTGAAAGGTGAGGGCAACCATGGTATAGTTCGATTATTATCTAAGTAATTGAAAATATACCAAAAGGAGCCACTCACCATGTTTATATTACGCGATTTACTCACTCCCCTGCAAGAAGAATTTTCCAATACAAAGCAGGGACAGAAAAGAAAAGTCTGGTTTGCATACACGTTACTGGCGGTGGTAGTTCCATTCACATCATCAATTACCTCTAATCTGTTGCGTGCTTTGCAGGCTTTGTTCGGGTTGGAGATACAGAGTCAGCGGTTTTACACCTTTATGGGGAGCACGACGCTCCCCTGGAAAGCGTTATGGCATACAATGTGGGGAATGATCCCTTCACCAGCTACTGAGGAACGAATTATTGTTGCTCTGGATGATTCAATAAATCCCAAGGGTGGCCGGAAAATATTCGGATGCGCCCATTTTCATGATCATGCTGCAAAGGGAAATCACAGTCCATATCCGTGGTCACAATGTATTCTGGCGATAGGATTGCTGAAAAAAGTGAAATCACGCTGGGCATGTCTGCCACTCGATTTTCGATTTTACATGATGCAGAAGGACATTGTGGCAGAATCTTCTACCGCTAAACGGCAAGGAAGGACTCTTCCCTTTGAGAGCAAGATGGAGCAAGCTGCTACAATGCTGAAAGAAGTCCATAATTATTTTCAGCAATCGGTATTGGTCCTGACGGATAGCTGGTTTGGCAATAATGGTCTCTGGTCTCGGTTGGAGCGAGGGGATGATGGCTGTTTCCATTTGCTTTCACGGATGCGAACAAATATTACGTTGTATGATTTTGCACCTGCACCTGCAGAAAAGCGCAAGGCAGGTCGTCCAAGAAAGTACGGTGAACGTTTTGGCAGCGTGGATGATTGTGCGGCCAGGTGGAAAGAAAAAGCGCAAACATATACGACTTTCCTGTACGGCAAAAAAAGGGACGTGTTGGCGTATTCACAGATCGTTATGTTAAAAACGATGAAATGTCCTGTGCGTGTTGTTTGGGCCTACCGTCAGACAAGGTATGTTGCACTCATGACCACGGACTTGACGCTTTCTGTGGAGCAGATAATTGAATATTATGGAGCACGATGGAAAATCGAAGCGGGTTTCAAGGAAATCAAGCAGGAAATAGGTAGTTCAAAATCACAGGTCAGAAATGCAGACGCCGTGCTTAATCATCTCAATTTCTGCATGATGGCCACAACCTTGACATGGGTTTATGCCGATCGTTTGCAAACTGCCCCAGATCGCAAATATAAAATCCGCGGTCGATCCGGATTTGCATTTTCAGATGTTAGAAGAATTATGGCGGAAGCAGCATTGGATCAGGATTTTCAATCGATTTGCCCATTGCCGCAGCAAAGACCGCAAAAATCTTTTGTCAAGACGCTGCTGCGCATGGTGGCTTGAGCAATCAAGAGATTGAACTATGAAAATTTACAGGAAACTTTAGTAAGGGAAGAACATGAATGAATTTGTGGTATTTTACTGTTCTGTGTTCAACCGTAAGCAAAGGGGTCAAGTCTTTGCTTATGACCCTTTTCAGTTTTTTGCAGTATTTCGTCAACCTGTCCTGGCATCTGTTTGCTTTGCACAAGCTGTGTCATTGTCCTGAAAACAATACTGCTCACAGAACTGTATTTCTCAAGCCCCGAATTCTTTGCCGTTTCTTTCAACGGTAAACCACTGTGTTTCCTGGCAAGCTAAATAGCAACATTTCCATTTTCATTTTGAAGCACCCTTTTTCTCCTTAAAAGGAAGTGCCATTTGGGAGCATTGCAGGCTTTCAAATTCGGGATCCTTATGAACAAGGGTCGCTTCTTCCATAATAGCCGTTGCTGCTATCCATGCATCGGCCAGAGAA
>JANTGG010000039.1 GCA_024763035.1 Desulfocapsa sp.
AATAAAACATCCTTTTCAAAAAGGAGTGAAGGCCCAGAAAGGGTTTGAGTTTTAACTACATTTCATAAGTGGCAACACAATTCAAATAAGTGCAGAATGAAACTGCATAGGCAATCTCCAGTATTGATACAGCCTGACTGTGCTTTACTGTTTTCCCGGCAATCCTTCCCTGATTGAACCTGAAATATTTTCCTTTCCATTCATTTTCCCGGCATCTGTTGACACGTTAAAGTGAGCTGAGTATTGTGCAGAAAGAAAAGAATCCTCTTATCTTTCTGGAGAACAAAATGGAATCATTTGATGTTTTACTCGACCGTTCAACAAAGGTTCATGGTCATATCTGTGCTGGACAGGTTATTGGCGTGAGAATGTCCATGATCGGTCTTGAGGCAATCGGTATTCAGGATCCCCGCGGGCTCGATCGCAAAAAACTTTACGTTCTGGTCGAGATAGACCGTTGTGCCACCGATGCCGTACAGTCTGTCACCGGATGCAGCCTTGGAAAACGTTCCATGCGCTGGATTGATTACGGTATTATGGCAGCAACCTTTGTGAACCTGGAAACCGGGAAGGCTGTACGAATTGTTGCCCGTGAAGAATCCCGTGAACTCTCCAAAAAATACAGTCCGGAAATTGAAAATAAATATAAACGCCAGCTCGATGCCTATCGTATCATGCCCCAGGATGAGCTTTTTACCGTTACGGAAGTCAAGGTTAGCATCCCTGAAGAAGATATGCCCGGCAGACCGTTGAGGCGTATTCAATGTGAAGGTTGCGGTGATTGGGTTCAGGATTGCCGTGATGTTGAAAAAAATGGGAAAAAACTTTGTCGCGGCTGTGCCAATGGCAAATATTATCAACCCTTACATAAGTTATGATTACACTACTTGATTACGGTGCCGGAAATGTCCGCAGTGTTCGCAATGCGATCAGAAAACTGGGCTATGAGGTTCAGGATGTCACCTGTCCTGAGGATATTCTTCAGGCAGAACGGCTCATCTTTCCCGGGGTTGGTAGTTACGGCTCGGTTATGGAACGGCTGCAGCAGGATGGCTTTATTGAACCGTTGCTCGAACGGATTCGCCTGGACAAACCGCTTCTTGGAATCTGTGTGGCATTGCAGGCACTTTTTGAAGGGAGTGAGGAATCACTCGGTGTTGCCGGATTGTCTGTTTTAAAGGGACAGATAAAACGGTTTCGTGCAGAAAATCTTTCTGTTCCACAGATTGGCTGGAACGGCATCAATATCCATAAGGAATCGCCGCTGTTAACCGGATATAACGATGAAAAACTCTATTTTGTCCATTCCTATTGTGCCCGGCTCGATGATACTGACAGGGAATGGCTTTTAAGTACAACTGATTACGGAGAAGAGTTCGTCAGTGGCGTGCAGAAGGGGAATGTTGCAGCCTTCCAGTTTCATCCTGAAAAAAGCGGTACTGCTGGTCTCCGTATTCTTGAAAATTTTCTTGGTACAGGCAATTCCCCGGCTGCGGTTGTTTCATCAAAAACAGCTGCTGATAACCATCAAAAAACCCAGATTGCAAAAAGGGTGATTGCCTGCCTCGATGTGCGTAGTAATGATAATGGTGATCTGGTGGTAACCAAGGGTGATCAGTATGATGTCAGGAACGAGGGTGAAGTAAGAAACCTCGGAAAGCCGGTGGAGCTTGCCAGACGGTATTACGAAGAAGGTGCAGATGAAATAACCTTTTTAAATATTACGGGATTCAGGGATTTTCCCATTGAGGATCAGCCCATGATTGAAGTCCTTGAACGTACATCGGAACAGGTCTTTGTGCCTTTGACCATTGGTGGCGGTATTCGGGAATTCACTGACAGCAACGGCAGAGAATATACTTCCCTTGATGTGGCGGCAGAGTATTTCAGATCAGGGGCAGACAAGATATCCATAGGCTCCGATGCCTGTTACACCGCTGAAGAGTATCTGAAAACCGGAAAGAAAACAGGAAAAAGCTCCATTGAACAGATATCCATTGTGTACGGAGCACAGGCAGTGGTGATTTCTGTCGATCCGCGGCGGGTATATGTGGAGCAGCCGGAAGATACCAGTCATAATACAATATCGACAAGTGTGCCTGGTCCAAACGGGGAACGGTACTGCTGGTTTCAGTGTACGGTAAAAGGAGGCAGGGAAGGGCGTGATCTTGATGCTGTGCAGTTGGCTTCGAGCTGTGAGGCCCTTGGCGCCGGTGAAATCCTTCTCAACTGTATTGATAAGGATGGAACAAATTCCGGATTTGACCTTGAACTGATCAATCATGTGAAGGCAGCTGTCTCCATACCGGTAATTGCCTCTTCAGGTGCCGGATCTGCTGCTCATTTTGTTGAAGTGTTTCAAAAGACTGACGCGGAAGCAGCCCTTGCCGCAGGAATCTTTCATCGAAGAGAAGTGCCTATTGAAGAGGTGAAAGAGACCCTTGCGAAAAATGGTGTGGAGATTCGCTGATATTGTTTGAACATGATCCGTAATATATGAATCTTATGGATCATGTTCACCACTAAAGCCCGGGAGTCTGCAAAATGAAACTATAGACGGCTCCCCCGCGGGCCATTTCCCGGGCTTGCTCCTTCATGAATTAACTGCAAACTCAAATACCTGATGACATCACGTTATGAATTGTTTTCGTGTAAAGGGTAGGTGAGACCGTATCCGCCTGTCGTGTCGTACCGGTATCAAAATGCACTGGAGTTCACCAGAAAATGAACGGCAATGGATGCAGCATAGCCAAGGGCTACTACCGGAGCCCATTTCAAATGGGCTCCAAATGTGTACTGGCCCCGTGCCTGACCCATCAGGGCGACACCTGCTGCAGAACCGATTGAGAGCAGACTTCCCCCAACTCCTGCCGTAAGGGTAACAAGCAGCCATTGTCCGTGTGACATTTCCGGCATCATGGTGAGCACAGCAAACATAACAGGAATATTATCGACAACAGCCGAAAGCAGTCCGACAGTAATATTGGCAGGTGTCGCTCCCCAGTTGGTGTACAACACATGGGAGACCATAGCCAGGTAGCCGATAAAGCCAAGACCACCAACGCAGAGTATAACACCATAAAAGAAGAACAGCGTATCCCATTCTGCCCGTGCTACGCTTTTGAAAATATCAAAAGCAACCACATCACCCAGACGTTCGTCTGCCTTGTCTGTGTCGTATTTGTCACACAACTCCATGTATTTGTTGTGTGTCTGCTTCAGATAAAACCCATAGAGCTTGAGGTATGACAATCCCATCATCATTCCTGCCATGGGAGGAATGTGGAGAAAATTATGAAAACTGACTGCGGTGATAATTGTCATCAAAAAGAGGAACATTACTGTAAATCCACCTCGTTTCATGCTTACAACATCGCCGTCCGAGTCCGGTCTACCTTTTGGAATGGCAAAGCTCATTATAAAAGCAGGAACAATCCAGTTCACCAGGGAGGGGATAAAAAGAGCAAAAAATTGCCCGAATTGAACAATTCCTTTTTGCCATACCATTAGTGTGGTTATATCACCAAATGGACTGAAGGCTCCTCCCGCGTTAGCACCTACGACGATATTAATACAGGATAGTGAAACAAATTTAGTGTTATTTTTGCCAAGGGCCAGCACCACTGCACACATAAGCAAGGCAGTGGTAAGATTATCAGCTACCGGAGAAATAATAAATGCAAGTCCGCCTGTAATCCAGAATATCTGCCGTAATGAGAGTCCGGCACTGACAAGCTTTGAGCGGAGTGTCTGAAAAACGAGCCGTTCTTCCATGGCATTTATGTATGTCATTGCCACTAGAAGAAAAAAGAAAAGTTCGGCATATTCCAGGATGTTGTGGCGAATGGCGATTTCGGCAGCATGGGGGAGGTCATGCTCTGCATAGACTGCGGCGATCAGTATCCAGATAAACCCGGCAGCCAGAAGGACAGGCTTTGACTTCCGCAGATGGGTCACTTCTTCAGCCATAACCAGTAAATAGGCAATAAGGAAAAGCAGCAATGAGATATAACCAACACTGTGCCTTGTAAGATCGAGTGTTTCCCTGCCAGTGGATGCACATGCTGCAGCCGGGAGAAAAAGTAGAAGAAATGGCAGCAGTTGTACTGTTTTAAGAAAGAATGGCATAAATCCCCTCCATGGATTAAGAAAAATGCTTGAATGTCTCGTATTGCGGAAAACTATTTCAGGATAGCATAAAAATGAAGAGGTCTACAAGGAACAGCGGATATTAAAGGAGAGGGTGGCGAGAAACTACTTTTCCCCGGTAGGGGGAGGCGGCCATACATAGATACCGTTAACCTTTGGCGGAAGGGTTGAGTGGCGTGGTGTTTCTGGCATGTTTACCGATCGTTTATCACCGCACCAGTCGTGATCTCTTGTGCCGCCGAAATAGGGGACGGCAAGGTTCTTTTTGAGGAGTATCCGGGCAAGATCTTTGCCGTCAAATTCAATATCAGCAAGAATCCTGAAGTATTTTCCCCGATCAATATTGAGTAAATTGATCACCCTGGCGCTTTTCAATAAGGACTGCACCAGCATTTGTGCTTCTTCCGCTTTTTCTTTTTCTGCCTGACAATGCGGGTGCTTTAATTCGGCAGTATCCACGCCGCGCAGCCTGATAACCATATTCTTACCGACAATAGACGGTGTGTCAGGGATATTGAAGGTGATGGAATCCCCGTCAAAGTTTTTCACATAAATGACATTGAGAAAATAGTCGTTGCTGTCACCTTCTATTGCAGACAATGCAGGGGAGAGCGACAGAAAAAAGAGAAAGTACAGGCAGAGATATGCAACGGAAAGAGAAAAGGGCTGTCTGATGAAGTGCAATGTGTATTTTGTCAAAATGTGTGAGGGTGGTGAAAAAGTCTTTCACAATGGTAATTCATTGTTTCTTGATGGAGATATTGTTCGTTTGCGAACAATACTAACGGATTATTAACCTGCTGATGGAAGGTAAATGTTACGCGGTCCTTCTTTTCAGCATTCGTTGACTTCATGATTTCCGAATCAATTTTGTAGAATTCATTTTCCAGGTATGGCAACACCTTGAATTGCTCGCAGGAACGAGCTCCCACATCCAATCCCAAGTAACTTTGCTTTGATGGTGGTCAGTTTTACTTTTGCTTTGAATATAATATTTACTTGCGCCATAATCATTCCTAACAGCGGTGATGAATGTCTAATACCTAATAGATAGATTCAACTGTTCAAAATTTCTGATTTTTCCCTGTTTGTTATTGTCAAACTCTAATTCCAGAGAATTTTTTGAGTCCTGGATAAACGAAACGATTGAACTTGCACTTATATAATTCAGTTTGCTTTCAAATTGATTCTCAGAAATATGGAAGGTTGCTTGAGATAATTGTTTTATCCCTGATTTATGAGTTCTGGGTTCGGTGGTCAGGCTTTTCTGTCTGTTTTGTGGAAACCTGAAGATCCAAGGCAGTACTGCGCTGGTGAGAATGTTTACACATTCACCTTGAGGTAAAAACAAAGGTTTCCATTTGATGGAGTTACAAAAAATTGGATCTGTCGCTTCGGTATTTTCCAGACAAAGACCAAACCGGGAATAACCAGTGTTTATATAGTCTGACCTTTCCCAAATTCCAATTTCAGCCACGCTTTTCGCTTCAGTTTCATCTTCAACCCAGAGTATTTCCAGGTAAAAGTTATCAAAGAAAAACCTCCGGTTGGCAGTACCTATGCCCTTGTGAATATTGCCACTGCCTTCAGAAAGGCCAAAATCAACCAACTGATCTGCGGCTTGCCTGGAAGGAACAAAAATGAAAATATGATCAATCAGCATCACTTTTCCTTGGTGAAGGCTAACGAGTGCATGTGTTTGTGTACGTTCGGCATGGGCGTGAACTCATGGGAAAAGTCACCTGTAAGTGTTCCATGTGACGTTGTGAAATGTGATAACTTACTGGTAGTTGTAAAATTGTTTGTTTCCCCAATGAACTTCATTCCAACAATAACAAGATTGCTGATAAAGGAAAGGTCTGTTGAGGAATAGGGGAGTCGCTTCCAGTTTCAATATCCACCAGAACACTTTTGCCAACTACGGTAGCACTTTTGACATAATTTCCTGTAAGGTTAACACCACTGAAGGTGAGTTGGTATGTAGCATCATTAACGACAGGAATAGCGTAGCCTCCACTTTCACCAGTAATCGCGTAATAGGTTCCCTGGTCTGGGGTCACATTCACATTGGCTTTACCTTCACCGGGATCATATTGATTATTAGCATTGACATCTTCCCAGACTGTTCCAACAATAAATTTATTAAAATGGTTAGCAGAGCTTGTGTCCGCCTGACAGTAATTTCCCGTTGTTACATACTCTCCGACACTGGTATCAGGATTTGTTTCACGAATAGCGGCAATTCCTACGTTCGTATAATCACCATCAGTTGCCATGGTAGCCATCCTATGTCCTCGACCTGCCTGCATTCCATCACCATCGTCAGGATTGTCAGGCCCCCAGTCGATGTTCCATGCCGCATGAGCGTTAAGACCGGAAGAGGCATATGAAAAGACACTTCCTCTTGCACCCCAAAAATGAAAACCAGCCGCAGATATTCGATCAAATTGCTGGTTATGGTCTTGAGCATTACGAGAAATGAGATCTGTTGAATGAGCAAAGGCGGCAGCATAGAGTCGATTGTCAAATGCTGCAGGTGGTTTAGTGGCAAGTGCAGCAAATTCATTTTGCAATTTGTCAAGATCAACGCCAAAGTAAGTCCGACCACCAGCTACGGCAGAATCACTTGAAGTTGCCAACCATAGTCCTTCTTGAGTAGGGTTAGCTCTTGCTCTGTTCATTAACCATACAATCTGTTGTTCGTGACCATTGGGGTGAGTGCCGTCAAGCGTCTTGTGAAAAGTCCATTCAGTAGTTGCAGCTTTAGTGCTAAATTTTTCTCTAGTAATATGGAACGGTTTTGTATCCTCACTCTCAAAAAAAGGTGGATTGGGTACGGGAAAATTTTCCTTGAGTTCTATTGAATTAGCAACAGACGTAATGCTCGTGCAAAAAAATAGAAAATAGCAGGTAATTAAATGAAATTTACTTAATATCATATGAGTTCCTTTGCATTTTTAGTGAGTTACTCCTGAAAAGCTGTAGTGAAAACACGAAGTCCTATATTCACTTTAGTGATAGAATGTTACAAACATCAACAGATAGCAGGCATTAACAATGATGACCCTTTTTGAAAATACAGTCAATAAAATTGATACAACCTGACTATCAGCTGCTTTAGTGCCTTACTGCTGAAAAGCTGTAATAAAAAACAGGTAAGCGAAGACTCCGAGAAAATAAATGACCTTAAATCTCGAATGGTAACGACAGCAACAAGGCACTTACACCCCTCAAGGGGGTACTGAAAAGAGTACCGGCTTACCGTTCATCACCGGTGTTAGAATAATATGCTGCCGATCAGACCTATGCGGGTTCTTGTATCGACTTTTTACAGTATTTACAGACATCGGTACCAATGAAAAGTTATTGCTGAGAGAACGCCATCTCGAGTGGTTATCGAGATTGTTCTTTGGGTTCATGTATGTATCGGGAATTGTAATAAAAAAGCACAGGTGCCAATGATGATCAATGCAGGAAGCAATTGTTTTTATACTGATGATATGTAAAAATATAGGCACCAAAAGGGAAAGTGCAGAAACACTATCTTAACAAAGAGGAAAAATGTCATGAAAACTTTTCGTAAAGAATTATGGTTCGAAGCACCAACCAGGCGAGCATTTATCAATATTACACAACAGGTTGAAGAATGCCTTGCGGAGAGCCGGATTGTCGAAGGGATCGTATTGGTGAATGCAATGCATATAACAGCGTCTGTCTTTATTAATGACGATGAATCAGGCTTACATCATGATTATGAAGTATGGCTGGAAAAACTTGCCCCGCATGCTCCTGTTGAACAGTATCGGCATAATGGATATGAAGATAACGCAGATGCCCATATGAAACGTCAGATAATGGGGCGTGAAGTCGTCGTGGCTGTTACCGAAGGACAGCTGGACTTCGGTACATGGGAACAGATCTTTTACGGGGAGTTTGACGGTAGAAGGAAAAAACGGGTGCTGGTAAAGATAATTGGAGAATAAAAAAGCGCCTGTTACGTGAAAATAACAGGCGCTGAAAGAGTGGTGTTGTCAGCAGGGTGCGGCAGCAGTGCCTGTCTGATGAAACCTGTTCTGTGGGACAAGGAAAGGAATGATCTGCTCACCCATGGATTTTGTTGAGTGGGCTACTTGATGGAAAACAGAATGGTTTCCGTTTTTTTTCAATTCCACAATTTCCCAGCAGTCTGTTGCCTGTGCCAGAGCTTTCATAAAGGCAAGGTGTTGGGTGTGACCGCATCGGGAAGCGATCACATGACCAAGAATCGGGCAACCGAGGAGGGCGAGATCGCCGATAAGATCCAGCACTTTATGACGAATAAATTCGTCGGCGAAGCGAAGTCCGCCTTCGTTCAGGACGGATGTACGATCCCAGTGGATCGCGATGACGTTATCGAGGCTGCTGCCAAGGGCAAGACCGTTTGCCCAGAGTTCTTCAACCTGTTCAACATAGCCGAATGTTCTTGCTTGTGATATCTCGTTGGTGAATTTTTCAGCATTGATATCAATGGTGTAGGACTGATTTTGGATGAGTGCGTCATCAAAATGAATTTCACCGCTGACTTTAAAGCCTTCGTAGGGGAGAATCTTGATTTGAACGTCACCGTCAGTAAAGGAAATTTCTTTTGTAATACGCAGAACCCTGCGCATGGCATGCTGTTTCTTTAATCCAGCCCGTTGCAGGAGCAATATGAAAGGTGCAGCACTGCCATCCATGATCGGCACTTCCGCCCCATCGAGTTCGATGTCTGCATTATCTACTCCGTAGCCCTGCAAGGCAGCCATCAGATGTTCTGTGGTGGAAACGTGGTTTTTCTTGTTGCCGATGGTGGTGGCGAGTCTTGTGTCTATAACTTGATCCATATGCGCCGGGATGGTCTCCCGGGTGGCAACGTCTGTGCGGATAAATCGGATTCCGGAATTTTCAGCGGCGGGTTTGATGGTAAGATTTACCTGATTTCCCGAATGGAGACCGACGCCCATACAACTCACTGCTCTTTTTAATGTGTGCTGATGCGGGTCAAGACTGAATGAAGCCATGATTGATCCTTTTTCTATGGTAAGAATAAATTGCCTGAAAGACTACAACTTCTTTTTATGCAAAATGCATACCATAGGTAATGTTACTCATGGGTGGGGTGTTTTGTGTGAAAAAGCATTGTGTAAACAACATGATAGCTGGATGCGGGTTTTTTTGACACAGGTGCTGTGTTTGTGGGAGAAATGACACAAGTGGGTGAAAAGGGACATGTTTTTTCGAATGTAATTTTTTTCAAGAAAGTGGATTGTCCGGGATGCTGAAGGCGGAAAAAGATGAAAGCAGGTAGTCTTTGAAATCGTCATCAATGCCTACTTTCATCTTCATTCCAAAGCAGGGAATGGGGAGTGTGGTTTTTGTAAGCTTGGTGAGATCCTTTTCTGTGGTAATCAACGCTTCCGCATGAAGCTTTTCTGCATGTTTGATGATTTTCCTTATAATCAGGGGAGTATATTTCTGATGGTCTTTGAAAGGGAGAAATCCGACAGGCGAAATACCTTCAGCTGTCAATGTTTTCTGAAATAACTCGGGGAGTCCAATGCCGCAGAATGCAAAGAGGGGGGTGGGTAAGGAGGATAATTCCTTACTTTCGCCGTTTATTTTATCTGTCACCGATTCTGCGTGATAGCTGGTAAAAAACACAGGAATATCAGGAAACCGGGAGCTGAGCAGCTCTTTAAATTTCAGACACCGGTCACGAATATCATCTGTGACTCCTGTCAGAACAAAAGCATCAGCACGTTTCAGGGCAGTGACAGGTTCACGCAGGTCACCGCCCGGAAAGACGCGGCTGTTTCCGGCAAGATTTGCCCCGCTGAAGAGAACCAGATCAAGGTCTCTCTGTACCGAAAGGTGGGAAAAAGCATCGTCAAGAATAAGCACATTGCTCCCGAATGTTTCAACAGCATGCCGGCAGGGAAGTACCCGTACGATTCCTGTGAGTACAGGTACCCCCGGACATTTTTCGGCAAGAAGCCGTGGCTCATCACCTGCTGTGGCAGCATCGAGAAAAATAGTCTCTCCATCAGAAACCACATTTACCCGATTTCCTGCAACTCCCCCATATCCCCTCGAAATGATAGCAGGTTTAAAACCGTGTTCTTGCAGCATACTGGCGAGAAAGCCAACAATGGGAGTCTTCCCGGTGCCACCCATTGTGAGGTTGCCAACTGAAATAACAGGCACATCAATTTTGTAACGTCTTTTCAGACCATTCCTGTATGCTGTGGCCCGAATTTTCATAAGAAGACTGTAAATTGGGCTGAAGGGGCGTCCGAGTGTATATAGGGAAGAAGATTTCTGTGGCATATATTTTAGAGCTGATTATTGTTCACGGATTTTCTTATGGTGATACGCGATTAGTACCTTGCAGATAATTTTCTCGGAGTCTTCGCTTACCTGTTTTTTTGCAAGAAAATTTCTAATAAGGTACTTATGCCGGCTTACCGTTCATCACCGGTGTTAGTGCCTTACTGCTGAAAAGCTGTAATAAAAAACAAGAAAATAAATGACCTTAAACCTCGAATGGTAACGGCAGCTACAAGGCACTTATGCCGGCTTACCGTTCATCACCGGTGTCAATGGTATTCGTGTAGCGGTGAGTATTAATAATAAACCAACGGACATGAAGCTGTTGCCGGTGGTTACTTTTTTTGACTAAATTGTTAGAGCACGATACTATCATTTACAAAGACTTTCAGCTCTATTTTAATAAGTTGTTTCTTTTTTTCAGGAAGGAACGAAAATATGAATATTTCTAAATGTGGAGAAGATTATGTACTTAGGATTAAAGAGGAAAATGTTTTCTGCAGCCCTTGTTTTAGGGCTTGCCATGGCAGTCCCGGGAGCAGGTTTTGCCGGCGATACCATTAAACTTGGTGTGGCTGGTGCCCAGAGTGGTGACCTTGCCTCCTATGGTCTGCCCACTGTAAAAGCAGCTGAACTGGTGGTGGATCAGTATAATGCCAATGGCGGAATCAATGGTAAAAAAATTGAACTGCTGATAGAAGATGATGTGTGTAAACCTGAGGTGGCAACAAATACCGCCACTAAACTCGTTACAGAAGGAGTTGATGTGGTTCTTGGACATATCTGTTCCGGGGCGACTAAAGCTGCTCTTCCCATTTACAAACAGGCAGGTGTTGTTGTTGTTTCCCCTTCTGCCACAACGCCTGATCTCACCCAGTCCGGCGATTATCCCAATTTTTTCAGAACCATTGCTTCTGATGATGCCCAGGCAAAAACAGAAGTTGACTTTGCAATTAATGTAATTGGAGCAAAAAAGATCGCTGTTGTTCATGATAAAGGCGACTACGGTAAAGGGCTGGCAGAGTTTGCTAAAACATTTATCGAACGGTCAGGAAAAGCAGAAGTTGCTCTTTTTGAAGGAGTGACTCCCGGGGCTGTTGATTACACTGCAATTGTTCAGAAAATAAAACGGAAAAAGGCTGACGCTGTTATCTTCGGGGGATACCATCCCGAGGCTTCCAAGATTGTTTCCATGATGAAGAAAAAACGGCTGAAGATACCGTTTATTTCTGATGACGGTGTTAAAGATGCCACCTTTATCAAAGTAGCTGGAAAGAATGCCGAGGGTGTTTACGCCTCCGGTCCACTGGATAATTCAAAAAGCCCTGTGACTATTGCTGCCATAGCTGCTCATAAGAAGGCATACGGCAAAGATCCCGGTGCTTTTTATGAAAACGCCTATTCCGGTGCTCTTGCATTGTTGAATGCTGTGGAAAAGGCAGGTTCCACAGAAATGGCTGCCGTTGTCAAAGCATTGCATACGGAAAACGTGGAAACCCCTGTTGGGCTCATTCATTTTGACGAAAAGGGTGATGCTGTCGGTGTTGGTTTTGCGATGTATGTTGTAAAAGATGGAAAATATGTAGAAGTACAGTGAGGTGGCGTTGCATAACTGTGCAGCTCCTGCTTTGCTGCACAGCTTCTGCTGTTAGGACGTATCAGGGGCCGAAGAGATTGTTGAAATCATTTGCGAGCCTGTCAAATTAAGCCCACTTTTTTTCAGGTGTGTTTTGCCTGGAACAGAAACATTCTGTTCCAGGCTGTTCTTTTTAATGTCTGCGGAGATTTGGTAAAAACCGGAGCATTATGGTATATCTCCTGTTTTTTGTCTGACAGGAAACGGGAGTGCAGGATAATTATGGATTATTTTATTGAACTGTTTTTCGGCGGACTGACAAGGGGCTCCATATATGCCCTTATCGCCCTTGGCTACACCATGGTGTATGGAATAATAGGCCTGATTAATTTTGCCCATGGCGAGATTTATATGATAGGGGCGTTCACTTCATTTATTGTTGCCACAGTACTTTCTATTTATGGATTTCCGTTGCTTGCCATTGTGGTTATTGCCGGTCTTGCCGCAACCGTATGGTCCAGTGCCTACGGGTTTACCGTGGAAAAACTTGCCTATCGTCCACTGAGAAATGCACCGCGACTTGCACCGCTGATCAGTGCAATCGGGATGTCAGTATTTTTACAAAACTATGTCCTTCTTGCCCAGACATCTGATTTTCTGCCGTTTCCTGAGCTTATTCCTGAGTTTGCCTTTATGGAACCGGTTGCCCATATTGTCGGTTCATCCGATCTTGTGATACTTATAACCACTACTCTGGTTATGACAGGGCTGACGATTCTTATTAAATTCACCAAAATTGGCAAGGCGATGCGTGCCACTGCCCAGGACAAGACTATGGCTGTGCTGGTTGGCATAAATGTTGATCGCGTCATCTCGGCAACATTTATTATCGGTTCGGCTCTTGCTGCCATCGGCGGGCTACTTATCGCCTCCCATATCGGTCAGATAAATTTTTATATTGGCTTTATTGCCGGGATTAAGGCCTTCACTGCGGCGGTACTTGGTGGAATCGGATCGATTCCCGGAGCTGTGCTGGGAAGTCTGGTGTTAGGGCTTACAGAGAGTTTTGCAACCGGGTATGTATCGTCTGATTATGAGGACGTTTTTGCTTTTTCTCTCCTTGTGCTGATTCTCATCTTTAAACCTTCCGGATTACTTGGAAAGGCTGAAACAAAGAAGGTTTGAAAGGGTATTGTCATGTTTCCAGTAAAAGAGCTTAAGCGGTCATTGTTGATTTCTGTCTGGTTCGCCTTCCTCACGTTTCCCATCATGGTGATCAAGGTTGACCCCATAGAGCGCATTGTGAGCTATCGATGGCACAATATGTTTTTTATCGCCTTTGGCAGTTTTGTCATCTCCATTCTCGCCAAAGTGTATATGGTCCGCAGTGAACGGCGTGCCGGTCGTAAAAAGGTTAAAAAAGATATCGCCGAGCCCTTTATCCAGCGAATTCTTCGTGAACCACGTTTTCTCTACCCTCTGAGCATTGCAGCTCTTGTCTTTGCCATTGCCTTCCCATCTGTTTTTTCCACCTATCAGACCAATATTATGACGACAGCTCTCATGTATGTGGTTCTTGGGCTTGGTTTGAATATAGTGGTCGGTGTTGCCGGTCTGCTTGATCTCGGGTATGTCGCTTTTTATGCGGTTGGTGCATACAGCTACGCACTGTTGAATCTGCACTTCAACCTTGGTTTCTGGACGGTTCTGCCCATTGGTGGAATGCTTGCCGCTTTTTTTGGTGTCCTGCTCGGTTTTCCGGTATTGCGCCTGCGTGGCGACTACCTTGCTATTGTGACCCTTGGTTTTGGGGAGATTATCCGTCTTATTCTGGAAAACTGGAATGATTTTTCCCACGGTCCAAGTGGAATAGCAAATATTCCCCGTCCAGGTTTATTTGGAATGGAAATGAGTTTTGATGCCGGTATTATCTACATGTATTACGTTATTGTGGCACTTGTTGTCTTCACCATATTTGTGGTGAACAGACTGCAGAATTCCCGCCTTGGCCGTGCCTGGCTTGCTCTTCGGGAAGATGAGATTGCCTGTCAGGCGATGGGTATTGATAAGACAAAAACAAAACTTATTGCCTTTAGTCTCGGTGCGTTCTGGGCTGGTTTGGTGGGGGTTATTTTTGCTGCCAAAACCACCTTTGTTAATCCGGCAAGTTTTACATTTCTCGAGTCGGCAATCATTCTCTCTATTGTTGTTCTTGGCGGTATGGGCTCAATAGTCGGTGTTATTTTCGGGGCACTTATTCTGATCCTGATGCCCGAATATCTGAGGGCACTGTCCGAATATCGCATGCTTGCCTTTGGTGGTATCCTTGTGGTGATGATGGTTTTTAAACCCGATGGCATTATTTCCAACGTGCGCAGAAGCTATCAGTTTAAAAAACATATTTCCACTCGAGGAGCAGAGTGATGAAGAAAAAGATCCTCGATGTACAGGGCTTGTCCAAGAATTTTGGCGGCATTAAAGCGATTGACAGTGTTGATCTCGATATCCTGCCTGGTGAGATAGTGGCACTGATTGGTCCCAATGGTGCCGGAAAAACAACATTTTTTAACTGCCTCACCGGTATCTATGCCCCAACTGGTGGCGATATTGTCCTGCACCACCCGGAAACCGGAGTTAGAACCAGATTAAACGGCATGAAACCCAATAAGATCACAGAAAAGGGAATGGCACGAACCTTTCAGAATATTCGATTGTTTCCAACTATGAGTGTCCTGGAAAATGTGATGATTGGGCGTCACTGCCGAACGAAAGCCTTTGTCCTTGGTGCAATTTTCAGAAATCCGGCAACCCGACGTGAGGAAAAAGAGATCATAGAGGTGAGTTATGATATCCTGAAAAAAGTCGGTTTGCACAAACTGGTGAATGAAGAGGCGAGGAATCTTTCTTATGGTGCCCAGCGTCGCCTTGAAATCGGCAGGGCTCTTGCCACTGAACCCTTCCTCCTGCTGCTCGACGAACCGGCTGCCGGGATGAACCCCAATGAGACGGAGGCACTGGTTGCGCTTATTCGGAAAATCTGTCGGGAGGGGCATTCCATCCTCCTTATTGAACATGATATGAAACTTGTCATGAGTCTGTCTGACAGAATATTCGTCATGGATTATGGAAAAAAGATTGCGGAGGGTACCCCCGAAGAGGTACGTTCTAATCCAGCCGTGATCAAGGCGTATCTCGGGGAGGATGTTGATGCTTGAACTGAGGAATGTAAGTGCTGCATACGGGAATATACAGGTGCTGCACAATATTGATCTGCATATTAAGAGCGGGCAGATTATAACACTTATTGGTGCAAACGGAGCGGGGAAGTCTACAACCCTGATGGCAATTTCCGGTATTGTCCCTGTCCGCTCCGGCAAGATTCTCTTCCAGGAAAAGAACATTAATACATTGCCGCCGGAGGAACTGGTTGCCATGGGAATTTGTCAGGTTCCCGAAGGACGACACATCTTTCCCGAACTCACAGTTCAGGAAAATCTCGATATGGGAGCGTTTTTGCGAAATGATCATGGTGCCGTAAAAGAGGATCTCGATTACGTCTTCTCACTTTTTCCTATCCTTGCTGATCGCAGAAATCAGGACGGCGGAACATTGAGCGGCGGAGAGCAGCAGATGCTTGCCATGTCAAGGGCTCTTATGGCGCGTCCCAGGCTGTTGTTGCTTGATGAGCCTTCCATGGGGCTTGCGCCACTTATCATTAAACAGATTTTTGAGATCGTAAAAAAAATAAATAAAGACCACAATACGACAATTTTTCTGGTTGAACAAAATGCCAATCAGGCACTGCATATTGCTGATCGCGGCTATGTTCTCGAAAACGGTCATATTGTTATCAGTGACAGTGCGGAAAATTTGTTGAAAAATAAGGATATACAAAAGGCATATCTGGGAATCTGACCCTTTGACCGTTGTTTGTTAGTCCGTAAAAAGGAAGTCTTCGAATGAAAGCAGGGGTTATTGGAGTGGGGTATCTTGGCAAATTTCATGCCCAGAAATACAGGGATATGGAAGGTGTTGAGCTTGTCGGAGTGGCAGATATTGATCCTGCCGTTGCAAAGGCAATAGCTGCCGAAAATAACTGTACTGCCTATACCGACTACCGTGAACTGCTTAAGGATGTTGATGCTGTATCGGTTGTCGTCCCCACCATTTATCACCATAAGGTCGCACTTGACTGCATTGGGGCAGGTGTTGATATGCTTATGGAAAAGCCTGTTACCACAACCGTTGAGGAAGCAGATGAGATCATCAAAAAAGCGGATGAAAAAAAACTGATCCTGCAGGTAGGGCACCTCGAACGCTTTAATCCTGCCGTGCAGGCGATGGAGCCGTCACTCACTGTCCCGGTTTTTATCGAGAGTCAGCGGATTTCCACCTTTAAGAATCGCGGCGTGGATGTTGATGTGGTCCTTGATCTTATGATCCATGATATTGATATTATATTGAATATTATAAAATCCCCCCTGGAAACCATTCACACCGTCGGTGCCCCGGTGGTTACTGATTTTACCGATATAGCAAACGCCAGGCTTATCTTTGAGAATGGCGCCACTGCAAACGTGACTGTCTCAAGAATAGCCCGTACCAATACCCGCAGAATGCGCATCTTTCAGCCGGGTTCTTTTATCAATGTGGACTTTGCCAATCGCAAGGTGATGACCCTGCATCTGAAAAAAGGCGAATTTCGTTCCAATGGTATGCCCAAACAGAAAGTGACTGTGAACTCTTTTCCGGAGGGGGATGCCCTTAATTCTGAAATCCTTCATTTCGTAGATAACGTGAAAAATCGTACAGTTCCACTGGTTTCCGGTAATGAAGGCCGCAGGGCACTTGATGTTGCCCTGCAGGTTATTAAACAGATCCAGGAGCATAAAAACCTCGGCGTCTATGCCGAGGATATGTCGGGGAACTGATGGCTGAAAAAGTTATGATTGTCGCCGGTGAAGCCTCCGGCGATCTCCATGGGGCACGGTTGGTGTCTGCCATGAAAGCAAAGAGGCCTGATCTTGTTTTCAGTGGCATGGGCGGCAGAGAACTTGCCGCTGTTGGGGTTCATCTGCTTTTTGATGCAAAAAAAATTGCGGTTGTCGGTATCGCAGAAGTGCTCACCCATCTTAGTGATATTCTCGCTGCCAGAAAGATTCTCAGATCACACCTGAGAGAGAGCCGTCCCGATCTTCTTATTCTTATCGATTTTCCTGATTTTAACTTCATGTTGGCAAAGTCTGCCAAAAAACTGGGCATCCCCGTCTTTTATTATATTAGTCCCCAGGTGTGGGCATGGCGCCCCGGGCGGGTGAAGACCATGAAAAAACTGGTAGATCGCATAGGGGTGATCCTTCCCTTTGAAGAAAAGTTTTTTCGTGATCGTGGCGTAGATGCCAAATATGTTGGTCACCCGCTGCTTGACTCTGTGAAACAGAACTGCAGCCCGGATGAGTTCCGGACAAGCCGGAAGATACCTGCTGGAAATAAGTGTGTTGGCTTGCTTCCCGGTTCCCGGAAAAGAGAAATTTCAAGCCTCCTCCCGATTCTGCTTGCAGCAGCTGAGCAGATACAGATAAAGAGCAGGGAGCCTGTCAGTTTTTGTATTCCCCTTGCCTCCACAGTCAGCAAAGAAGACCTGATTACCGCTGGTATTGGCGAGTATGAGAAGAGGCTGGATATTCATCTGATTACAGAAAATCGTTATGATATGATGGCAGCCTGTGATGCTGCCGTGGTTGTTTCGGGTACCGTTACCCTGGAGCTTGCACTTCTCGATACACCGATGGTGGTGGTATATAAAATCTCGAAATCCACATATCGAATAGGGATCTGGTTTATCAGCAAGGAGTTGAAATACTTCTCCTTGGTAAATTTGATCGCTGATGCACCCATAGTTTCAGAACTTTTTCAGGAAGAAGTGAATCCTCAGCGTATTGAAGAAGAGTTGTCTGCTATCCTGCATGCGGGTGGAAAGCGGGAGGCAATGGAGCAGGGGCTGCGGCTTGTGCGGAAGAAAATGGGGAAGAAAGGTGCTTCGATAAAGGCAGCAGAACTCGCACTTGGGTTGTTATGTTAATGTCTAACGTTATGTGTTTTTCGGCTGTCAATACATCATTTAAGAGAGTATTCCAGGCATTTTTCGTATTCATTAGTCTGATTCCTCTTCAGGCATGTGCCCAAACAGATTTCCAACCCATCGAGCTGACCGCAATCCCAAAAATCATCCATGAAGAGTATCGTCCGGAAACTGTTACCATCGCTTCCAGGGAATATGATATCCCTCCTCTGTGGCAGGGGAAACGAATATATCCTGCAACTGATACCGCGTCACGTTTGCAACTCGTCCCCCGAAGGTTTGTTGTCAATCAAGGGCAGATTTATCTGCGTGAAGATGCCTGTAATGCCTTAACAGCTATGGCAGAAAGTGCAGAAAAAGATGGTGTTTTGCTCCTGATTGATTCCGGGTACAGGAGTATCTGGTATCAAAAAAAGATCTATCAGCGAAAAATTGTGAGGGGAAAGACGTTTGAGGAGATTGCCAAATTTGTTGCTCCTCCTGGGTATTCAGAACATTCCCTCGGCTGTGCAGCCGATTTCTCTCCCAGTAACTGGCGGTTTGCAGGAACCGTAATGTACAGGTGGCTGCAGGAGAATGGAGGGCGTTTCGGGTTTGTGGAAACCTATCCAAAAAATAACCCCGGTGGCGAGCCGTGGGAGGCGTCACACTGGTGTTATCATCCCCTGCAGTCAGAAGATGGGGCGGATAATCCCCGGTAATACCACAGTAAGGCGCGGGATAGCTCTCTTTACAGCAGGGGTGGCTTCTGCAGGTGTGTTGTGCATTCGTCTGATATCCGCGCTTATTCTGTGCTTCTTTTTTTTCGTTTTTCTTACTGCTTTTTTAAAAGCTTTTCCGGATTTGCCTCGATTTTACTGAGTAATGATTGAAAAGGGGAAGGCAGAAACCGTTGGGAAACCTGGTAGTATTGCGGTTTCTGGTCAAATGGTGAGTTAAAGCTTAACTGCCAGGCACATAAACGAAGCTCTTCACCTGGTCCTGTTTTTTTCCTTTCCCCATACTGCGGATCACCAAGCACGGGATGTCCCCAGTCTGCCAGATGTCTGCGGATTTGATGCAGACGGCCGCTATGCAGCAGAATATCGACTAATGATGTGTTCTCAGTATTTCCGGGAAGACAGGTCAGGATCTCAGTGCAGGCACTTTTATCGTCTATGGGGGAGGTGAGTTTGAGTCCATCACCTTGTATGACGGGGGTGCCGTGTATTTCTGCAAAGTACCGCTTTATTATTGTCCCTTTTTCAAAAAGCCCGGAGAGCAGGTGGGCCGATTTACTGTTGTGGGCGAGGAGCATCAGTCCGCTTGCCTCACGGTCAAGACGGTGAATAAGCTTGTAGTCGATGTTTCTGTTTAACTTTTCCGCAATGCGCAGCAAAGAACAGTGGTCGCCGTATCTGCTGCCCTGACTGAGCAGCCACGCCGGTTTAAACCAGACGCTGTAATGTTGATTATCCTCAACGCAGTGAGGTTGCGGAGCGTTTTGGGAAAGAATCTGCGGGTTGTAATAAAGCTGGACGAGATCCCCGGCTTTCAAGGCATATTTTGCCTTTCGCAGCCGACGTTCTTTTTTTCCTTCTCTTTTCAGCCATACAGCCCCTTTCACCATGGCATCTTTGATACGTCCTTTGGGCAGGCCGCTGGTTTCAGCCAGCAGCTGGCAGGTGGTTGCAGGACTGTTGACGGTAACACTGCAGTGAAGTGCGTCCTGATTGGGTGATTTGTTACTCATGACCAGCACTGGAGCTCAGGTTTATGCACAATGAACCTGTAAAAATTCGCCCCTGCGGTGAAATACCTGGGTTCAGAACACCATGAATCGATTGCAGGAGTGAGCTCCTGCACCAATATAAGCTCGACTGTGCCTGAGTGTTGATTACATTTTTATTTACCAAAATTACACACCGGATACTGACAACGTTTACAGTTACGGCAAAGTCCACCGTGTCCCATGCGTGCAAATTCTGCCCGCCCGATTTTTTCACCAGTGAGTACACGGGGGAGTATAAGATCAAATACGGTGATGTTGTGAAACATCCCGCAGGCAGGGAGTCCAAGAACAGGGATATCTCCGATTCTTCCGCTCAGAAACATGGCTCCTGGGAGAACAGGTGTTCCATAATAACACTCTTCTGCCCCTGCCTTTGCAATTCCCATACGGGTTACATCGTCAGGATCAACAGACATCCCGCCAGAAGTTACGATCAGGTCGGCACCACCTTCAATGGCACCTTGGATTGCTTTACTGATTTCATCGATATCGTCGGGAGCAAAGGTGACAGAAATCACTTCCGAACCGATCGCAGTGAGTTTTTCACGCAGAACCTTTTCAAATTTATCTTCTATTCTTCCGGAGAAAACCTCGTTGCCGGTGATAATCAGTCCGGCTTTTGCCGAACGCAGCTCCTTTACTTCCAGCACCGGGCTGTCATTATTGGCAATGCTTACAGCCTGCATCACAATATCACGACTGGATACCAATGGAATAAGGCGGGTCCCTGCTATTGTCTCTCCTGCCTTTACAGGAGTGTTGGTCTGCAGAGTGGAACACATCACCTCACCCAGCATATTAAAGCGAAACAGGGCTTCTTCGTTTACTTTTAAAAGTCCGTTGCAGCCGGCCTTGATGCTGATTTTTCCTTCAACAGGCTCCGATGAGAGACTGCATCCGGGACCTGCAAGGTTGTCTGCAAGCAACTGGGCGGCTTCGTTTTCGTGGATCTCTTTGTCGGTGAGTTTCAGGACGTAGATATTCTCCTTGCCAAGACGCTTCAGGTGCTCAATATCCTCTTCACGAATAATATGCCCTTTTTTGAAAGCCCTGCCTTTGAAGGAATCTTTTACTATTTCGGTGATATCATGGGGAAGCACCATGCCAACCGCTTTGTCTACTGCTATAGTTTTTTTCATCGTGTTTGGTGCGTTACTCCCTGATTATATAGCCAATATTGGTGGTACACTGCCATTGTGTAGATAGTAAAGGTATCCATTGAGACGTTGTTGCCGCTCATACGCCGCGGCTGAAACCCGGCCAGATGATGCTGTGCAGCTGCAACTGCAGGCGCACGGGCAGTCCATCATCCATAATCCACTGCGCCAGACTTTGCGGTGATACTCTATCCCTTACAGGAGAAAAAAGTATGGGCAGCAACATGGAGAGCTGGTGACGTCGTATAAATTGCACAGCCCATAAATAGTCATTCTTTGATGAGAGAACAAACTTTAATTCACATGAAGCAGATTTTTTTTCAAGCCTGTGGCGGATGTGATGAATATTTTCACTGTTGAAGGAATCGCTGGAGCCGCTGTCCGGGCATTTTACGTCGAGTATTGGGGTGACCTCCTGCGGCAGTTTGCCAATACTGAGCGATCCGTTCGTTTCCAGAAGCACTCTTTTTCCGTGTGAGAGAAGTGCTGAGAGAAGGGCAGGGCAGTTATCCTGAAAAAGCGGTTCTCCTCCGGTAACTTCAACAAGATCTGTCGGATACTGGTTGATTTTTTCAAGTACCGCATCAATGCTCAGCGTGTCGTTGACTTCCCAAGTATAGTCTGCGTCACAGTAATTGCAACGCAGATTACAGCCGCTCAGACGGATAAAGACACAGGGGAATCCGGCGTAGGTGGATTCCCCCTGGATGGAATAGAAAATTTCAGAGATATTAATTTGCTGCATCGGGACCGTAGTAAATAAGTCCCGATGTGTCCGTTTCCCAAACTTCCACACTGTACAGCGAGTATCTGTCGGCCGATAACTCCGGTGCGAGCTCCCGGAAAAGATACTCGGCGATATGCTCGGAAGACGGGTTGCGATCCTGAAAGGCGGGCAGGGTGTTGAGATCCTGATGGTCAAGATTGTCAACGGCGTGCTTGACAACTTTTTTGAGGATTTTAAAGTCGATACCCATTCCAAGTTCATCAACTTCAGAAGCCCTTACAGTGACGCGGATTTTCCAGTTGTGACCATGAGGTTTTTCACAGTCTCCGGGGTAATCACGTAAATGATGGGCACCGGCAAAATGTGTTTTTATAAATATATCGTACATAAAATAATCTCCGTATTATAGTCTGTTGTCACTGTTGGAAAAAAAGAACAGCAAAGCTTGAAAGAAGTGCTGGAACAGTGTTATTGTTTAGAGTCTGCAGTATCTTTCCAACTCATTTTATTTACACATTATACAACATTGTAGCAAAAAAGGAGCGAACACGCATGGCCTTTATCGCACCCCTTCGGGGCGTTTATTATAACAGGGAAAAGGCAGGCAGTCTCGACGATGTTGTAACCCCTCCCTATGATGTTATTCAGGACAGTTCCATAGATTCTTACATTACTAGGAATCCTTACTCCATGATTCAGCTCGACATCACCAAGAACCCGGGTGGTGCGGTGGGTCCCGATTCCAGATATCAGGCAGTGGCAGACCTTTTTCACTCCTGGCTTGATGATGATATCCTGCTTCGCGATTCTTCGCCTGCACTGTATCTCTATAAAATACAATATAAGCATCCATCCGGGAAAATGCTCACCAGAAAAGGCTTTGTGGCACAGGTCGGCCTTTCGGAGTTTGGAGAAGGGGTAGTAAAACCACACGAAGAAACATTTGCTTCGGTGATCCAGGACAGACTGCGACTGCTTGATACCACCAAAGCTCAGTTCAGTCAGATCTTTTCCCTCTATTCCGACAGGAAAAATACAGTTTTATCCCTCCTTGAAAAAAACTGTGAAGATGAATGCATGGGCTCGGTAACCGACGGGGACGGCTGTATCCATTCTCTCTACAGGGTAAGTGATGGCGCTGTTATCCTACAGGTACAGAAATTCTTTATGGATAAATCTCTCTATATTGCCGACGGGCATCATCGTTACACCACAGCCCTTGCCTATAGAGAGCTTATGAGGAAACGGAAGGAAGACTTTTCCGACAAAGATCCTGCCAATCATATCATGATGTACCTCTGCCCCATGGAAGATCCCGGACTCTCTGTGCTGCCCACTCACAGATTACTCAACCGTCCCGGAATACTTTCCATGGATGCCCTGGTGGAGCGTTTAAAACCGCTGTTTGAACTGGACGAGATTACAGGGGGAAGCCGTGAGGTGCTCCTTGCAGAAGTCTTGTCTCGAATGGATGAGATGGAGAATCATACTTCAGGGAAACGATCAACTTCTTTTGGTGTGTATCATCCCGGTGAAGATCGCTGTTTTCTTCTCGTTATGAAAACGAAGGCACGGGAACTGCTCGCAGATAAACCTGCCCAGCTGCGCGGACTCGATGTGGTGATTCTCTCAGATATCATCATCCATCACGCACTTGATTTGTCCCATGAGCAGTGTGAAGCGGAGAATCTTATCAACTACTTCAGTGACCCTGATGAGGCTATGGATGCGGCTGTCAAAAAATCAAATAATACTTCTGCGGAAACTCCTCTGCTTTTTGTGATGAACCCCACCCTTGTGGAGCAGGTGAAAGAGGTGGCAGATGAAAAGATTATCATGCCGCACAAATCCACCTATTTTTACCCGAAGATTATGACCGGTCTCCTCTTCAACCAGCAAAGAGAAGATGAAGAGGTCGACAGGCTTGCCTGACAGTTTCTGCCGCGGGAGTTCACGGCCAACAAGTAACGACTCCCTCTTTAATGGTGAATTATTCTGCTGCCAGTATCAGGACGGTTACCGGTTTTCCGTAGACTCTGTACTTCTTGCTCATTTTGTACGTTCTGTAAAGAATGAAAAAATCCTTGATCTCTGTACCGGCTGCGGTGTTGTAGGGCTTATTCTTCTCTATCGGTATGGCGGCAGTTTAACCTCTGTAACCGGTTTTGAGCTGCAGTCAGGGCTGGTTGAGCTTGCCCGTCAAAATGTTTCCCGTAATGGTTTTCAGGAACAGTTTCCTGTGGTACAGGGTGATGTCTGTGCCATCTCGGAGAGTTTTAACGCGGAAACCTTTTCCACCATCGTCTGTAATCCTCCTTTTTATCCGCCGGGGACAGGGCGTCAGAATAAAGAGGAAGAAAAGCTCATTGCCAGACACCAGATAGCCTGCACGTTAACCGATATTCTGGCAGCCGCGTTTGTCCTGAAAAACAGGGGCAGGTTTATACTGATTTATCCGGCGGAAAGGATGAGTGAGCTGCTGAAAATCATGCAGACAGTCCGACTCCAAAGTAAGCGGATGCAGTTTATTTATTCTTCTCCCGACTCGAAAAACTCTGCCCGTCTGGTTCTGGTGGAGGCTGTGAAAAACGGCGGGGATGGTGTGGAAATACTCCCTCCCTTTTACATCTATGAGTCAAAAAACGGAAATTACAGTAAAATGATGCAGGAAATGTATGAATCCAATCCCAGTTAGAGTGTATGCATAATGCTTGCTAAAGTTAACAGCGGTGCTCTGCACGGAGTTGATGGTTTACCGGTGATGGTTGAGGTGGATCTTGCCCTGGGTCTGCCTCAATTTACTACCGTTGGTTTGCCGGACAACAGTGTCCGTGAGAGCAGGGAACGTGTAAAGGCTGCCGTCAAAAATTCCGGTTATGATTTTCCTGCCCGTCGAATAACCGTGAATCTTGCACCTGCCGATATCAAAAAAGGCGGATCAGGATTCGATCTACCCATAGCCCTTGGTATTCTTGCCGCTACAAAACTGTTCCCCGCAGAAAAACTGGCGCGGTTTTGTGTTCTTGGAGAACTTTCTCTTGATGGTGCTGTTCGTAGAGTAAATGGTGTTCTGCCGGTGGTTCTCAGTGCAAAAGAGCTGGGGTTGCAGGGCGTTATCGTCCCAAGGGAAAATGCCAGTGAAGCTGCCGTTGTCAGTGGTATTGATATTTACGGTGTTGATTCGCTGCATCAGGTGGTTTCCTTTCTTGCAGGAGAAATTGAGTGTGAGAGAACGCATCTCAATCATTCCGACCTACTCACTGCCAGTGCTGTCTATGATATCGACTTTCAGGATGTGAAAGGACAGGAGCATGTGAAACGCGCCCTTGAGATCGCTGCCTGCGGAGGACATAATGTCGCCCTGTCCGGACCCCCGGGTTCAGGGAAAACCATGCTTGCCAGACGGCTTGGTACCATTCTGCCGGATATGACCTTTCCCGAAGCACTGGAAACCACCAAAATCTATTCGATCACCGGCAAGCTGTCCACCGACAAACCCCTTGTGGGAACACGTCCGTTTCGTGCACCTCACCATACTATTTCAGATGCAGGACTGATAGGAGGCGGACAAAATCCACGACCGGGTGAAGTCTCTCTTGCCCACAACGGCATTCTTTTCCTCGACGAACTGCCGGAATTTAAAAAACATGTACTTGAAGTGTTGCGCCAGCCGCTTGAATCCGGCGATGTAACCATTGCAAGAGCCAATCAGACCCTGCAGTTTCCTGCCCGTTTTGTTCTGGTTGTTGCATCAAATCCATGTCCATGCGGCTACCATGGTTCGGAGACAAGGGAGTGTACCTGTAGTCCCATACAGATACAGCGTTATGCGGGAAAGGTTTCAGGACCGCTTCTCGATCGAATTGAT
>JANTGG010000040.1 GCA_024763035.1 Desulfocapsa sp.
TAGGATGTAGATTCCGGCTCCGCCTCAAAAGAAAATTCGGCCTCAAGGTGAATTTTCTCCACCTCATCCTGACTGACCAAAGCATACCCGTCGATACCTGCAGATTCCACACCCCAGGAGGCGGGACCAATTCCGGCAACCACATCGTCAATCTGCTGCTGCATCTCCTCCTGGAGATGGGCAATGGTGGTACGAATCATTGTATTGATCTGCGATATCAGATTGCTTGCCACCTGATCCACAATGTCACTGACAAAACCAAGATGTTCAAAAAACGCCCGATTGATTGCCTCGATCTGATCCTGATTAACAATGGCAGAACGGATCATGGTCCGAATATCCTCCTCTGACGGATTGGGCAGAATAGCGACAATATCTTCGAAAATTGCCTCAAGGATCTCCTGTACATCTGTTGCCGTCAGAAGATTCGTGACAGGTGCACAGAGCAGGCGCTGAACGTTGGACTCCGCTTCCGTTTCCAAATGGTCGACAAAAAGCGTCACAAAATTGTGATCCGGAAGTTTTGAGAGCTCTGCCAGCAATGAACTTTCAGCAGCGTTCGTCCGGGAATAAACCGCCAGGTACACGGAGTTACAGGCATCATCCAGGTCTGTCTGGGCATTTTCCACAGCAGCTGCCCACGTGGGCACACCGACTGCAGGAAACGGATTGGATGGTCGCAGGGTCATAAGCAGATCATACAGGTTATCCATATCTCCGGTGAGGTTGGCAAGTTCGGTCTCCACCCTCCCCTTCAGCTCAACAAGCATTCCAATCAGCCCATTCTCGCCTGCGGGCTGACCGTAAATTCCGTCCAGCAGGGAATGCTGCAGCAGCCCGTCATCGCCAAGAAACTCGTTCAGCGGATCAAGAATATCGGAGAGCTGCATATAATCCAATAGCTCACTGATACTGGTATCTGCAGAGTCAATTATGGCATCGAGCTCAGCCACCGCATTATTTGCCGTATCTTCTGCTGCATGGAGCATGGAAACATCCATGGGAGAACCAGCTACCAGGGAAGCAATATAGAGCCCGTCGGCAATCTCCCCAAGATGGACAGACGCAATGGCATCACGCACTTCTCTGACACGCTGCTTTGCCGCATGGAGTTCCACCCGCACGGGATTAGCATTATCGTTAGAAACATAAGGACCGAGACCGGCGGTGATGGTTATATACAGATTATGAATTTCATCAGAGGCGGTATAGCCCATCCCGATAACATCATCGATGGTTGTACCCGCTGTCCCGGCACCATCCGTGAGGAAATGCTCTGCCCTCTCTTTTACCTGCTGCAATTCATCAAGTTCGGCAAATAACCCGTCAATTCTCGACTGCATGGCAAGGTAATCAGCAAAAATATCATCAAAAGACGGATCATTTATCGGATCGGCAGCAGCTTCATACAGACTGCGCAACTGCTCGATATCATATTTCAAAAACGGTGCCAAGGCATGAACAAGATCATCATGGACGCTAACATCCACTGCCAGCAGAGAGAAATCAAGATCAGGATCCTCCAGGAGATCTGTGATACCGCCAATAACATCTTCAAAGGGTTCTGCCAGAATGGAGGAAAGAAGATACGGCGCCTGATGTGCTTCATTCAGTGTATTGACCACAGTTCTGATTCCATACGCCATGGAACCCTCTTCCTCAAGCCCCTCTTTTAACGCCGAATCCAGAGAATCTGCTATAATACCGGTGATATCACCACCAGTAACATCATTCATCAATTCTTCTGCAGATGTCACATTCCCGATCATGGCATCAATATCAAAATCCAGATTCACCCCAAGTGAACCCGCAAGAAAATCACCAACACCATCGGTCAGCAGACCGGCATCAAAGGAAAGATTTTTAAGAGCATCCACATCCGCCTGAATTCCGAACGAAAATTTGGTCCGTTGGGGTGTGATATAATCCGCTACCGAAGTAACATCGGCAACACCGGCAAGGTCGGTTTCTTTGGGGATACCGGTAAACTTCCCGACAGAGCTTTCACCTGCGGGCAGATAGCCGGCATGGTACGAAAGATTAATGAGATTCATGCTGGGCCAATGGTATTCAAAAAGGGGTTTTGGAGAGGCTGGATCAATATCATCGAGATGGGCACGAAAACTGCCGATTGTTCCGACTCCGGCATCGCTATCGTCGGGGTCAAATGATTCCTGAATACCATCATTATCATTATCGGCGGCCTGTTCAAAAAAATAGACCGGTCTGGTCCCCTGTGCGACCTGATTGGTAAGGTGGGAACTCACTGCTGCATCGTTAAACAGGGGAACATCAATAACAGCGTCCACCACGGTAAAACCCTGCCAGTCGGGAACCGACTGTGCGTCGGGAACCTGATTGAGATAGGCATCCTGAACACGCACCGCAAACCCGGGGTGACTGCCGTCTGCAGGCTGATCAATACTATTCTCCACTGCGGTAAAAAGTTTCTGATTCGTCAGGGAACCGTCTGGCTCATAATCCCCCTCCATGGTCAGTGGTTTTGCCAGACCTTCCACCAGGTTCAGGGTATTTAAATGCAGTTTACGTTCCCCACCGTTGGCACAGGGACTCCCGGCAAATGGAGGGGCGAAGGCCATACCCGTTATCAGGACAGGCATGTTCCAGTAATCGAGGATATGGCAGGATTCATCTGTATTGGTATCACCGTCACTGTTGATACCATCGCAGCCGGTTCCGGAAGCGGCAAGTCCTTCGGGCCAGTCCGGCTCACTCTCAGTATCCAGCGAACCGGAACCAAGATTGCCGTCACAGTAAAAAGCAAGGTCGGTAAAAGCCACCCGCAGCCCGTCTGCACCGCCGGTGGGACCATGCAGGGTCAACTCCCCGTCAATCAGATTCCTGCCTGACAGCAGATTCAAGTTTTGACTGAAGCTGAAACGGCTGAAATTGATATTGTAGCCATAGATGCTCACGTCACCGTCTGAAGCCCCGTTGAAACCGGTATTAAAAACTCCGGTGATGCCTGCTTTACGCAGGTTATATTTGGTGGCGGTTCTGTCAGGCATGGACGCAAATGTTGCATTGCCGTTAAAACGGACGTCAATTCCGGCAGTCAGAAAAGCACCGACCCCGGGAGCTGGAGCTGGCGAAAGGAATTCCGGCCCCATATTCACTCCCGGAAAGAAACCATTTCCCAGACGGCTGTCAGTGTCTGCCGGTACATTCAGGGGATGCAGCTGTCCGCCCCCAAGGGGAAGACCGGAACTTGCCGGTTCTGTAAATGTTCTGGAACCAAGAAGCACCTGGGTAATAGTGACACCGGACTCTGTTGTATGTGTAGCCGCTGTCCCCGTCATACGGAATCCGGGAACCACCCAGACGCCACGAATATCCGCATCATTTCTCCTGAAGGTATACTCTGTCCCATCATAGCCGCCCCAACCTAACTTTGATGAATCCGGCACATCACGATCCCCAAGATTACTGAAACGACTGGCAAGACTGCCGTCGCCAAAGATTGCACAACTCAAGGACGTACTGCTAAACCCTTTTGCAGATGTCACTTCACTGCAGCCTTTTTCCCTGCAGTTGGTGTCCGGAAACACGGCAAACAGTATCGGATCGGCTTCATCGGTGCTTATACCGTTACTGCCGACCAGTTCACCGCCGGAAAAATCCACCCCGAAAGCGGCGTGATTCAACGTGGCATAGGGAAAGGCGGTGTGCCCCACATTTCGGTGAAACTCCATGTGACCACTGATGCCGTCCTGATTGATATGAGCAGAGTTGTACGACAGACGCGCCAGACTGGCTTCCCGGAAAATCACATCATTACTGGGAAACCCGTAGATACGATTGACATGATCGGCCGGCAGTGAAATAAAGGCATCCTCATGAATATAATAGGGTTTAGGATTGATGAGAACCATCCCCTCACTGTTGTCGGCAGCAAGCGAGAACGTAAATCCGGTACAGGACACATAAAAGGGAAGTCCCTGATTATGATAAAAATGCCTTTGCGGTGCCGGCAAAGTAACTCCCACAGTTATCTCATCAAGGGATGACGTAAACGTGTAATCGCTGCCAGAATTTGAAAATGGCAGGTATGCAATGGACAGTGCTTCGGGCCAGACCTGATTGTGAATAAAGGGATGAAAAGTGGCAGTATCGTTTAAATCGAGCAAGGCATGAGGAAATCTACCACCTGTACTGTCCAGGACAATATTTGACAGCATCCAGGAGATACCGGCAGTCTCCCCTTCAGCGATGCCTACATTTACAGACCCGGACCCCACCAGCAAATCAGTGGAAAAACCGTCACCACTTGCAGCCTCATTCACACAAAAATCTTCACTGGCTGACGTGCCGTCAAAGCTGTAACTATTCTGACCGGCATCCCAGGTATAGGACATTGCCGGATCAAGCAGCAGATCAGCGGTGCATCCCTGCATATCTGCAGCAGGGATCATTGTGGAAAAAGTGGTCTCGACATCCGCAAATTTCAGCAGTCCGGAATACACAGTATAGGAAAAATCCGGACTCTGGGCGGAACTCACCTCAACCTTACCTTGCATCAAGCGAACATCAACAAGATACACATCACTGCGTAACTCGGAATGTCCGGGACCAACAGGCGGCAGGGGCAGACTGTATGCAACAGTTGCCAGTTTCCCTCCGGCTTGAACATCAGGAAACCATAACAGTGATGAAGCCGTAAAAGTGCTGAGTGTAATTTCATGACCTCCACGGACAAGAACATACCTGAGCACCAGAGAACCCGGAGGATCTTCCCCGCTCTCCAGGTTCTCACAAAGCACCTTCACCGTTACCGGTAAGGCACCCGGAGTTTGCCCGTTAACCACATATTTCGAACCGGTGACAATTACCGGCTGTACGGGACGGGGGGGATCGTAAATGGAAAGATCATAGGCGGAAGCAATAGAAACCATGCCCGCTGTGAGAGAGATACAAAAAAGAAAAGAAAGGGTACAGAAGCGCCCGCGAATGGACATGCTCTTCCTCCGGTTCTCTTACTGACCTGTGCAGTGTCAATAAATTGATAAAAAAATTACTCTCATGTCAGACATCAGAGGTGTGGAACTGTTGGAAGTGTATGAAAAACACTTGCCACAAAAAGACCTTATATATCTATTTTTGCGAAAGCATATCACATTCAGAAAAATTTGTCCAATACGATACTGCAAAACGAACTCCCGGCTGCTTTCCCATGATTTATATTACCATTTGGTCATAAGCAATTGCTTTTTAAGGGAGAATCAGAGAGGAAAACAATCCTCTCAACACTCCTCAATAGACGTAAAGCTCTTATCACATGCCCTGCAAACAGGTGAATATTACAGAAAAACTGATGTTCAAATACCTGCTATCCAGAAGATGGTCCTAAAATTGGAGTTAAGCGCAATTCTGACAAAGAGGACACATCTGTCTCACTGCAGGAGCGTATCACAAAAAAGAAAACAAGAGAAATCAATAGCAATTCATCCACCCTGTTTCGCAGCATCTATGTCAGACAGCAAAGGAAAGAACTTGCCCAAAAGAGGAAAGAATGCTATCCCATACACTGGTGAACTCTTCAATTTATCATACAAATTATGCATCAGGAGCAAAGAGGCACAATGATTGTGACACTGACGAACCAAAAAGGCGGCTGCGGGAAAAGTACAACAACCATGAACCTTGCTCTGGGAACAGCTGCCCTGAATTACAAAACAGCACTGATTGATGCGGATGAACAGAAAAGCTGTGTGGAAACCCTTGAAGGGCATGACAAGAAGAATCTTGATGTGTTTGCATCCGACAAGGATGTTGATACATTAGCAAAAAAAATAAAAGACGACTACCAGTTTATTTTTATTGATACCCCGCCCCACAGCCATCACATCATGTATAAAGCAATGGCTGTTTCAGACTTTATTATTATTCCCCTGCAGGCATCACCCCTCGACATCAAATCCGCCAAACGCACCATTGATGCCTGTGAGCAGGTGATGAAGAAAGCGAAGAGGACCATCCCCTGTTACTTCCTCTTAAACCGTGTGAATCCACGTACCAACCTCAGCAAGGAGATCGGTGCGTATATCCGGGAGCTCTACACCGTCCCCCTCCTCCAGTCCAGACTGCACAACCGGGTTGCCTATGCACAATCTCTGATGCACGGCAAATCGGTTATTGAGTTCAATCGCAGCTCCGATGCCGCTCTTGAAATAAAAAAACTGTTAAAAGAGGTGCACCGTATTTTTCAGCAGGGAAAATAACAGCCCCTATGTATCTGCAAGAAAACAGTATGGATCTTTATTCAGGGTGAAATCAAGTCCACTGGACTGGATTACCGCCTGACATCCTCCGCATACCGGACGAATTTTACATCCCCGGCACTCCTCGGGTCCCTGTCTGTATTGTTCAGCAGCAGGCGACTGATACAGTTCAAGCAGTGGCGAATCCAGAACATTGCCTATGGGTGAATGAAACTTCCGGCAGGCATGGAGGTCGCCGTTCGGCAGGAGTGAGCAGAAATTAAACACCGCTCCGCAGCCAAATCCGGTGCACCCTCCAAAGATATCCTCCCCCTGCTCCTGCAGGACAATATTCATAAGATTATCCTTCAGCCCCATTGTGGAATTTGACTTGCGTGCCTGTAAATACTTCTCCAGAAACCGTTTGTAATTTTCCCGATCTGCAGCAGCAAGGCCCGCCCCCTCTCCTGTCTGCGAGAGCCGGTTAAACGTAAAAAGATCCGTTTTTCCGCGCAGTATTTCGGCAAGATCAAGTACCTGATCCATATTGTCTTTGGTGAGGGTCAGCATCACCATGGAATAGATGGAAAGCTCATCGAGTATTTCCAGAAATTTCATAATCCGCTGAAAATGCCCCTCTCCACGGATTGAATCGTTATGGGCAGGCAGCCCTTCAAGACTCACCTGATAAAAGGAAAGGGGTTGAATGTCCTGCAGAGCCTGGATTGTTTCCCTATCGGTGGGGTTCCCCAGGATGGCAATGGTCATATTTCGTTTGGCAGCCTCTTTATACAGCTCCTGAAAATGAGCATACAACAGTGGATTCCCGCCCGTAAAGGTGACCTGGCCGTGGACATTACGGTCAAGGACGAACTCCCGAAACTGGTCAAGAATGGCAATGCCCTGCTCAAGGGTCAGCGGGGAGATAACAGAACGATCGTAGCAATGTTTGCAGTGCAGATCGCAGGCCTGGGTCACATGCCACTGCAGGGTGAAATAATCAGACTGCAGATGACGCTGCCAGCCCTCCGCTCCTGCTTGAGGATAGTGGGATTTACCACGTACAATACGGGAAGGAGGAGCAAGGAGAATCCCCTGCTCACACGCCTCCTCAACAGCCGCGTCCACGGCTCCCACAAAGACACCGGATTCTTTCGCCACCACAGACCTGTCCAGGTCTTCAACAACCACTTTTAACGCCAGAAGCTGCTGGTCGCTTGCGGGATGTACCCGGATATCTGTTGTTCCCGACACTTTGTACACCAGCACCAGCTCCTGATCCTGCAGCGGTTTGATATTGCCGTGCCGCAAAAAATCAGGCAGATGTTTCCAGCTCAGGACGAGAAGGTTAAGGGTCGGATTGCAGACAGGACCATCCGTCGGCTGTGTGATTTCCGGAGAGTCACTCTTTTGCAAATCATGAACGGCAAGCTCAAGACGGGCAAGTTCAGAGACAAAGGGAACAGCGCCGTTCCCCGACTGCAGAAGATCGGGCACAGTTGCCAGTCCTGCTGCAGAATCAAAGGATGCTGTCAGCTCATCCCAGCTGTCGCCGAGACATTCTGCACAACGGGGGAAAACATCTTGTAACGCCTGGATATTCATCAACTCTCCTGATTGTTATATATTGCCAAGGGTATATTGTATAATAGATACTGCCGCCACTGTCGCCGTTTCCGCCCGCAGGATACGCGGTCCAAGACTCAAAACCTGATACCCTGCCTGTGCTGCTGCTCCTGCCTCTACTCTGCTGAAACCACCCTCCGGACCAAGTACAATCTGCAGGGTTTCATCAACAGCTTCCAGAGAAACAGAGTGCAGTGTATGCTCACGCTCTTCTTCCCAAAAAAGAATCCGCCGCCCATCTTCCCCCTGCTGCACCATGTCCTGAAACGTCAGAACATTTGCGAGCTGCATGGGACGAACCCGGCCACACTGCTTGCAGGCTTCATCGATTATCTTCCGCCATCGCTCATACCTGCCCGCCAGTCGCTTCCGCTCTGTTTTTTTCAGCTGACAGCGGGAACTGACAAAGGGGACAAATTCAGAGACGCCGAGCTCTGTGCATTTCTGCAGCAGAAACTCCATCTTCTTTCCCTTCAAAACTCCCTGACAAACCCGCAGTGGAACCCCTTCATCCTCCACAAAGCGGGAAGAACAGATACGCAGCCGCACCCGGCTGCCCACATCGATAATTTCGGCTTCGTAAACAGTCCCTCTGCCGTCAAACAGCTCCAGCACCTCACCTGCAGACAACCGCAACACGCGTGTTATATGATGCGATTCCTCCTCGGAAAGCAGAATCTCATCGCTGACAACACTCTCTGAATGTATGCAAAACCGACGCATGTGACTGTCTTTCAACTGATATTAAATTTCTATGACGGTACAGGCATCCACACACTCTTCACTTCCCCTGCATTTATCTTTATCAACAACAACTTCCCACATACGAATCTCCTTTATCTTTTTGATCAGGAAGGTTACTCAACTCCAGCAGCAACTCCCTGCGAAAGGCTGAAATTTTATGACACCGCTGATCATCCCACAAATATTTACCCATGGCAAAAGAAAAAAAATTTGCCTTCACCCATGGAAAACGATAGCATATAGGAGTGGAAGATCTTGTCATACAGACAAATGTTTTTTATTGAGAGAAAAGGGAACAGGAATGGGCATAGAGCGAAGGGAACAGGAGCGGCACCATCTGCAGATCAAGACTAAACTCACTGCTGAAACCAGATCCGGAAAAACCCCTGTCGTGGAATACATAACTGCCAACATCAGTGCCGGAGGGGCATTTATTGAAACAGATCATCCACTGCCGCTGGTCAGCAAGGTTCGTCTGCAGTTCCTTCTCTCCCTGCAGGATCTGCAGACGCTGAAATTCGTCCTCTCCCTGGACAGCCTTAAATCATGGAACGGGAAGCGGGTGTGGGTCACCGCAACGGGTATTGTCCTGCGCCACGAAAAGGCTGGAATGGCCATTATCTTCGACGAAAACTACCAGATCAGCCCCATGGATACCATTTCGGACGAGGAACTCAGTGAAGTAAACTCCTGAATTATCCCCTCCGAAACCAGAGCGCCGCCCATTCTTCTCTTTCAGCCCTTGCCCGTAAGACAAATCCCATCTTCGCATAATGGTGGATAATATTTTCTTCCTGCCCGCCATGCAGAATCCCGGAAAGAACCAGATCTCCATCAGCAGTCAGTAAACGATTCAACTGTTCTGCCATCTCGATCAATACGTCGTGAATGATATTTGCAACAACAAGGCTGCGGGGAACAGATACCAGCTCAATGGCTGTTTCGGCTGTGCTCATCACTGCTTCGAGCCTGTTCAGTTCTACGTTTTCACCCGCAATACGCACAGCATCGGGATCATTATCAATGCCTAAGACCTCCGACGCCCCAAAAAGTGCCGCCCCCATGCCCAGAATTCCGGTTCCCGTGCCCACATCGAGTACCCGCTGCTCCTCTCCTTTTTCCCCGAGTATCTGCCGGACAAATGCAAGTGCCAGAGCTGTGGTGGCATGATGCCCCGTCCCGAACGCCATGCCGGGATCCATAGTAATAACCAGCTCACCCTCTTTTGCCTGAAAATCCTCCCAGGTGGGAACAATAACCAGCCCTGGAATAATGGCAAAGGGTTTAAAATGAACCTTCCAGTTGCTTGACCAGTCCTGATCTTCAAGGAGTTCCCAGCTGACCACAGGCGGTGCAATCGCAAATATTACAGCAAGTTCCTGCAGATGGGATTCCAGCTCTTCCCTTAGCTCCTGCTGCCTGCTCTCATCGGGAGAGATATCTGTAAAAAACACATTGAGACAAAGTGCTCCATCAGGCGAATCAACAGATTGCTCAACCCCCGCCCCCAACACTCCAAGCAGATACTCTTCCACTGCTTCCTGCATGACTGGATCTGTTACAAGACGTGCCTTCAGCCAGTAGGACTGCTGTTTCAACCCTTCATTTTCCTTTTCCATATTCGCTCCACCTGGCGAGCATCTCTCTCGCAAATCAATTCTATTTATAGATATCATCAGTGATATTTCTTGACAAGGATACCCTTCCTGTTATTTTCAGGCTGAGAAATTAGTTCTTATTATTTCAACCCGGGAGTGCTCCATGCAGCATACCATACATTTTTTACCCGATGACGTCCATGTCACTGTTGAAGATGGGGAAAACCTGCTCACAGCAGCAGCATCGGCAGGGGTCTATATTCACGCCTATTGCGGCGGAGATGGCGTTTGCGGAAAATGCAAAGTTCGCCTGGAGAAGGGGGAGGTAAAATCCGACAGTGCCGCCTCACTGAAACAGGAAGAATATGACAAGGGAGTACGCCTCGCCTGCAAGGCGGAAGTAATCTGTGACATCACTGTTCGTGTCCCGGATATGGTAAAAGCGGACGGTAAGGCCTTAAAACGTGCTCCCAAAACCACCAGATCCATTTCTGCCAGATCACTGGAATCGCTGATCGGCACCTGGGAGATTGACCCGCCGGTTCGTAAGGTTTTTCTGGAAATTCCGCCACCCACCCTTGAAGATAATATCTCGGATATGCAGCGGCTGATGCGCGCCCTTAAGAACGATGCACCCGACAGTCTCGAACCCAGTTACGATCACCCCGAACTTATCCATGAACTCTCTTCAGTTCTCCGGGAAGCCAACTGGAATGTCACCGTCATCCTGCTCCATGGCAAAGGAAAGACAGAGCCGGACCGGATTATTGCCGTGGAACCGGGCAATACCACAGATCGCCTGTACGGGCTCGCCGTGGATATCGGCACAACCACCTGCGGTGGAGTTTTGATTGATTTAAACAGTGGAAAAATCGTCGCTGACGGTTCGGGATACAACTCCCAGATCGGTTACGGTGAAGATGTTATCTCCCGCATGATCTACTCCCAGCGTCCCGGCGGTCTGAAAGGACTCCAGGAAAAAGTTATCTACACCATTAATAACATCATTGAGGAGGTGTGCAAAAAACACATCATCAGCCCCAGTGATATCAGTTATATCATGACCGCCGGCAATACGGTCATGGCACACCTGATGCTCGCCATCAACCCGAAATTCCTGCGGGAGGCGCCCTATGTTCCCAGTGTCAGCCAGTTTCCGCTGACCAAGGCGGCAGGTCTGGGTATTATGGCCCATCCATCGGTGCGCATGTTTCTCTACCCCTGTATCTCATCGTATGTGGGCGGTGACATTGTTGCCGGTGTGCACGCCTGTCAGATGCAGAAAAGTGAAGAGATCTCTCTTTTTATTGATATCGGTACCAATGGTGAAATTGTTGTCGGCAATCAGGACTGGATGGTCTGCGCCGCATGTTCCGCCGGCCCTGCCTTTGAAGGCGGCGGCATTAAATTCGGGATGCGTGCCAGTCAGGGCGCCATTGAAAATTTCCAGATCCACCCCGAAACCCTCGACCCCATGGTGGTCACCATCGGTCAGACCAAACCCCGTGGTATCTGCGGTTCCGGTCTGATTTCCATTGTTTCCGAATTGCTTGAATGCGGTGTTATCGACCCCCAGGGCAAGTTCAACAAGGGACTGGATCATCCCCGCATCCGTGAAGGAGAAGATAAGTGGGAATATGTACTTGCCTGGGACAGGGATTCCATGATCGGAGAAGACATTGTTATCACAGAAGTGGATCTCGATAACCTTATCCGGGCAAAAGGTGCCATGTACGCAGGATACCAGACTCTGCTCGAATCGGTGGGTCTCACATTTAACGACCTTGACCGGGTGATTCTCGCCGGAAACTTCGGTGCATACATCGATCTTGAGCGAGCCATCAGCATCGGCCTGCTCCCCGACATCGAACGGGAAAAATTCTACTACATCGGCAATGCCTCCATGCTCGGCTGTCAGATAAGTCTTACAGACAACAGCCGCTTTCGCGAAAGGGTGGCAGTACGCTCGCTGATGACCAATATGGAACTCTCGGAAAATCCGGATTTCATGAATCATTACATGGCTGCCCTCTTTCTGCCGCACACTGATATGAGCCTCTTTCCGACAGCAAAAAAGAGAAATTAACCGTAAAAACAGGCATCATTGACAAAACTCTTAAATAAAGTTAGAATAGCGTCCTTATTCACACCAGAAAGGATCAGAAGAAAACTCAATACTTCATATAGTTAAGGAGAAGAACACAATGTCTCAGACAGTAAAAGCAATTGCAGAAAGCATCAACATCATGGGTAACCGCAGCGGCGGAGCAATGAAAGAGCGTAACCCGGGACCCATCCAGGAAATGGCAAAAGAAGAAGTCGCCGCAGGTGCTTCCTACCTTGATCTCAATATCGGACCTGCCCGTAAGGATGGTACCGAACTTCTCCCATTTGTTGTTGAGACTGTTGAAGCAGTTGCTGATATCCCGCTCTGCCTGGACACCACCAACATGGATGCCATGGCTGCCGGCTTCAAGACCGTTAAAAACAAGGAACAGGCGCTGATGAACTCCATCTCTGCCCAGCCCGAACGTATGGAAAAAATGATCCCCGTTGCTGCCGAGATGAAATGTGACGTTATCGCCCTTCTCTGGGGAGCAGACGGAATGCCCCGTGATTCAGCAGAACGTGCTGCCATGTCCGTTGATCTGATGATGGCACTGAATGAAGCCGGAATCCCCAACGAGAAGATCCTCTTTGATCCAATCGGAACCCCCATAACCCTCGGTGCCGATCAGATCGCATCCGGCCTTGAATTCATGGAAATGCTGCCGGATATCGCCCCCGGTGCCGGTTCCACCGTTGGTCTTTCCAACGTGTCAAACGGCGTTGCCGACAACCTTCGCAAATACCTTGACCGTACCTACCTCATCATGCTGATGAAATATGGTATCTCCACAGCCATTGTCAACTCCTACGACGCAGAGCTGATGGCAATCTGCAAAGGTGAGCGTCAGGAACACGTGGATATGGTTCACGCCATGATGGATGGCAATGATCCTGACCCGGCTTCCCTCTCAGGAGTTGCCATGGAGCATTTCAAGACCTACAAGGCACTCTCCGGACAGACAGTCTTTTCCGAGTCCTGGCTTGAACTGTAAAACTTTACAGTAGGCGCTGCCCGTTCCTTCAGTCAGTGAAGGGACGGGCAAGTACCTCATTTGCGATCCCTGCCCGGATCGGCAGGGAGACACAGGCATGACAGACATCCCTACCCATCACGTTATTTACGGGACACTGAAAGATTATATCACCGGTGAAGAACTTACGGACACCGATGATGAGCGGTTTCGCCAGGAACTGTCGAAGATGATGGTCGAAAAACTCGGCTACCAAAAAGATGACCTGACACCCCGCCGCTATATTGAGACACTCTTTTCCTCCCAGTTTGTTCGCTCAAATATTGAGTTTACCATTGAACTGAACGGCAGGAGTGTTCTTCTTCTGCGCTATGCTCCCGGATCCCTTGTCAGTCGTGAGCGTTCGACCATTGCCGCAGCACGGGTTCTTGAAAAAAGCTATCAGATTCCCCTTGCTGTCATCACCAATGGCCGGGATGCCGAATTGATCGACAGTGGCAGCGCAAAGGTGCTTGCCACCGGCATGGACGCTATCCCCGATCGGGAGCAGCTGCAGAAGATGCTCCCCCAGCTGGAGTTCAGAAAGGGGGCGGAAGGGAAGAAAAGAGAGGGCGAGCTGAGAATTTTAAACGCATTTGATGTACAGATATGCTGCCGCTAGGTCTGTACAAAAATAGAAAAAGAAAACCACATTACAATTGAGATAACGATATGGGAACAAATCAGAATACCTGGACAAAAAACAGCTGGCAGAACTTTACAGCACTTCAACAGCCCAAGTGGCCGGACATGGAAAAACACGACAGTGTGATTGAAAGTCTGTCCACCCTCCCGCCCCTGGTTTTTGCAGGAGAGATACGCGACCTGAAGGCCCTGCTGGCAAAGGCTGTCACAGGAGATGCCTTTCTTGTACAGGGCGGCGACTGTTCCGAAGATTTTTCCCAGGTGACTGCCCCGAAAATTCGGGAAACCCTGAAGGTGCTTTTGCAGATGGCAGTTGTTCTCACCTACGCCGGCGGCAAACCCGTTATTAAAGTCGGGCGTATTGCCGGACAGTTTGCCAAGCCCCGTTCTGCAGATATGGAGACGGTGGATGGCATTGAAATTCCGTCCTATCGGGGTGACATGGTCAACAGCTCCGAACCTTTCGAGGCAGCGCGTATTCCCGATCCAAACCGGATGATGCAGGGCTACAACATGGCAGCCTCCACCCTGAACCTGCTGCGTGCCTTCACCCGCGGGGGATTTGCGGCACTGCACCGGGTTCTCGCCTGGAACCAGGAGTTTGTCAAACAATCTCCCATGGGACGAAACTACGAACGCCTTGCCAAACAGATCAACCAGGCGTTGCAGTTTATGGAAACCATCGGTATTGATGCAGACAGTCCGCAGATGAAACAGGCACAGTTCTTCACTTCCCATGAGGCACTGCTGCTGGGTTACGAAACTGCCCTCACCCGTGAAGATTCAACAGGCGGCGGCTGGTACGACTGCTCTGCCCATATGCTCTGGATAGGTGAACGTACCCGGCAGGTTGACGGTGCGCATGTGGAGTTCCTGCGCGGAGTGAACAACCCCATCGGCGTAAAAATTGGACCGGATCACGATCTGGACAATGTGAAACAGCTGATTGATGCCTTAAACCCCGAAAATGAGGCCGGCAGACTCACCCTTATCACCCGTCTGGGCATGAAAAATATCGAAAAAGTTCTCCCCCCCCTGCTCCGCGAGTGCAAAAGGGAGGGATATAACATTGTCTGGAATTGCGACCCCATGCATGCCAACACCTACACGGCGGATGGCGGATTGAAAACCAGAAATTTCAATGACATTCTCTCAGAAATCACCTGTTTCTTTGAAACCCACTGGGCTGAAGGAACCATTCCCGGCGGTATCCACCTTGAGATGACCGGTGAAAATGTCACAGAATGCACGGGTGGTGCACGAAACATCATTGATTCCGAGCTGATAAACAACTACCTCACCACCTGCGATCCACGGCTGAATGCCGAACAGAGCCTGGAAGTCGCCTTTCAGATTGCCGATATGATTCGCAGCTGACCCCCTCTTTCTTCCTGCCGGGTCACATTTTCCCGCATGTGACCCGGCATTGTCATGAACCGTATTGGCTGAGTGCTGACAAGCAAACATAAACACGCCTTGCACCGCCTGAACCGATTGCTATTAGTACAACTTTACCACATACCACAGCCCCATCTACCGTCGGTGAAGAACAACAAGTGGGCTTCCACCTGCTATACAGAATTTTCCATCCACTTGCCAATTTCCTTGAATTCCCTCAACAAATGTGTACAATTACAGAAATGAATGTCAGTGATTAATGAATTAGTGGAGAGTCAGCATGAAACTGAAAACTGCAGTCGTAAACGAAGTCCTCGTTATCACCTGTGACGGTCCCCGTCTCGATGCCTCGTTTGCAAAATCCTTCTTCACTGCCATTCAGGGAATGATCAACAAAGGCTACCTTGATATTGTTCTCGACCTGACCACTATTGACTTTGTAGACAGTACCGGGCTTGGTGCCATTGTCCGTTGTCTCAAAGAGATCGACAACCGTGGGCAGCTTGTCCTTTGCGGCATCAGCGAAACCCTTCGCACCCTGCTGGAAATGACCCGCCTGCATGAAGTTTTCTCCATTGCGGAAGATCGTGCAGGTGCTGTAAAACTGCTGCTTGCCAATAAAGAGAAACAGAAGAAACAGCACGAAGTTGAAGAAGAGCTTCTTGAGCCGCTGGTGATGGAAGACTCCAACACCATCGGGAAAGTGGAAAATGATGAACGCAGACGACATCGACGAGTACTCCACTCAAAGATTCTCAACGACGACATCATTGTCTACTGGACCAATATTTCCTCGGGGAAAAATTCAAACGGTGTTGTGGTGGATATCTCTCCCGGCGGTGTTCTGATGGTCTCACCTTCCAGCCACTCCGTTGGCGACGAACTCATCCTCCAGGGAACCATAGGCACCTCCTTCAAATTCAAGGAAAAAGGGGTTGTCCGTTCCAGTAATGACGGGAAATATGGTATTGAGTTTATTAACCCCACTCCCGAAACCACCAGTTTCCTCAACCAGCTCATCGGTGCTGTGGGTATGGAAAAGGGCAGCATCAGCCATAAACACTCGTGATAGGTCCCGGCTCATCCATCACCTTTCGCGTTCCCGCCTGCCTGCCTGATGTTTGTCTGCTCGGCATTTCCGCCCGCGCTCTTTTCCAGGAACTCTCCTACAACTCCACCCTGGTCTTCCAGCTTGAACTTGCCGTGGTTGAAGCCGGCAATAATATCGTTGTCCATGCCTGTAAAAAAGACAGGACACAATCTTTCGAGATGGAATTTTCCGTCAGCACAACCCATGTGAAATGTGTCTTCAGCGATCAGGGAATCAGTGAGAATTTTCTCAAGGACAATCGTACCCGCAGTCCATGTACCGAAACCGATTTTCCGGCAGAAAATCACAGGGGAATATGCCTTATCTGCAATATTATGGATACGGTCAACTATACCCGGCGAGGAACCACAAATATTCTCACCATCAGCAAACGTCTTCCCAGCCGGACTACAAACGATGTCTCCTCTGACTGAGAAATCCACTATCCTTATCGTCGATGACAGCGAACCCATTCGGGTGCTGCTGCGCTCCTACCTGCGTGAGGAGGGATACCTGGTACTTGAAGCAGAAAATGGTGTAACCGGGCTGGACAGCTGCCTCACCGAAAGCCCGGATCTTATTCTGCTTGACATTGCCATGCCGGAAATGGACGGATTCTCCATGTTCAAGTCCCTGCAAAAGGTAAAAAGCCTTCGTTCCATCCCTGTGATCATGATCTCAGCGGATACCGATTATGAAACAAAAATGCAGGCATTCACCCTCGGTGCCGTTGACTATATCACCAAGCCTTTTAATCATGGTGAGGTCATGGCAAGAATTCGGACCCACCTGACCATCAACCAGTTGACACAATCCCTGCAGCAGGCAAACCAGACACTTATCCTGCAAAAAAAAGAACTTATGCAGGGTATTCAAGCAGCAGCAGACCTGCAGCGCAACCTCCTCCCCAAACAAGTTCCAAACTGCAGAAAACTGAAATTCTCCTCCTATTTCAACCCCTGTGAAGAGATCGGTGGCGATATCTACAATATCCTCCGCCTCGATGATGAGCATATTGCCGTCTATCTGCTCGATGTTTCCGGTCACGGCTTTCCTGCAGCCATGATGACAGCCCTTGTCACCCAGGCACTGACTACATCCGGAGGTATTACCACAAAAGACAATGGTGAAAAAAAAACAATCTCCCCTCCTGCCAGTGTACTCCGTGAACTTGACCGGGAGTTCCCCATTGACAGATTCAACCTGTATATGACCATTGTGTATCTCGTGTTTAACACCCGGACATCAACCTTCAGCTACTCCTGTGCCGGTCACCCACCCCCCGTCCATCTCACAGATAGAGGTATCAACTTTCTTAATGCCGGTGGTCCGCCTGCAGGGATGGGAGATTCAAAAAGCACATGGAAGAACGGAGAGGGGAGGCTTGAGAAGGGTGACAGGATTTTCTTTTACACAGACGGCATCACCGAGCAGGAAGATAGCAATGGACAGGCGTACTCACAGGATCGTTTTCTAAAGACGGTGGTAAGCAGCCGTACTCTTCCACTGCAGGGGGCAGTGCAGAACATTACAGGAGAATTAAAACAATTCAGCCGGTCACCTGAATTTGACGATGATGTGACGATTCTGGCAGTGGAGAGAATAGAATGCGGGGAAGAATGACAGCCGGTTACGGGAAAACCGCCTCAACGGCATCATCGATGAGCATAGTCTCAACTTCATCGGACAGCTCTTCACTGAAATGAATAGCAAATCCAACCATGTTGTCCATGCCGCCGTCGAGTATGCGGACAACGCGCCCCTCACCTCTGTCAAGTGTGATTCCATGTTTGTTTAAAACATGAAAGGTGATCTTTTCTCCGATGCGGGGAAAATGGATCGTTTTTACAAACGCACCTGACTTGCTGATATCTTTCAAGTCCACGGTATAAGCAATATTACTCACTGAAGTGAACACCCGAAAACTGCCATTGGAAGCATAGCGCTGATATTTTCTCTGTTCGTTATCTGCCATAAAAAATCACCACCCGCAAAAAGATCACTTCACATTTTTGGGTCAATCCATATATGGAAAGGTATCACTTTCAGGCAAAAACGTACAAATATTTTCTGAGATCAAAAAAGAAAAAAAGATTATCGGTACAAACGGGGTGTCAGGGCAGCACCGCATCTTCCAGAAAATACATGGAAACCTCTCCTTTTCCCTTCACATCAACATCACATCGTTTTGTAAAACTGAACTCGCTGGACAGCAGAGCATAGGTTGTTTCCGAGATATTCACATGCATGGGCAGGGAGTGTTCTTCCATACGGGATGCGATATTCACTGTATCTCCGAAGATATCATAAAGATTTTTTCTGGAACCGACCAGCCCCGCCACAAGTTCGCCGCTGTGCACACCAACGCGCACCTGCCACTGGCGTTTCGCTGAAACATTCCGATTATGCAGGAAGACAACCATATCCCTTGCCGCAAGGACCACATTCTCTGCATGCTCTCTGTTTTCTTCAGGAACTCCACAACAGAAAAGGTAGGCGTCGCCGATGGTCTTGATGCGTTCGCACTGATACTGCACGGCAATCTGATCAAAGCCTGTAAAGATATCATTCAGTTCATCAATAAGAAATTCGGGAGCAAGGGAAGAGGAGACAGTGGTAAACCCCACAATATCCACAAAACAGACGGTCACATCCTTAAACAGTCGGGGCGAACAATCGCCTCCGTCAATCAGCTCCCGTGCCACCTGAGAGGGAAAGACCTGCAGCAGGAGATCTTCTGACTGCTTCCTCTCCGCTTCAAGCTGCAGATTCTGCTCTTCAAGCTGATGCTGGATCTTACCGATTTTCAACTGGGTGGCACACCGGGCCAGAACCTCTGCCACCTGAAAGGGTTTAGTGATATAATCCACACAACCCAGCTCAAAGCCGGTAAGTTTACTTTCCACCCCGTCAAGGCCGCTGATGAAAATAACCGGGATATCACGGGTCAGTTTATTCTGTTTGATCCGGCTGCACAGAGAATAGCCATCCATATCCGGCATCAGAATATCAAGAAGGAGAAGATCCGGCTGATTTTCTTCAAGAACCCTCAAGGCAGAACGCCCGTTATCCGTCTGCAGCACTCTATATCCATGCTTAAGCAGGATATTTGCCAACAGTCCTCGATTTACATCCGAATCTTCAACGACCAGTATGGTTTCTTCTTTATTACCCATGAAAACAAAAAAAAGATATCTGCCTGACAAACTTCTTAAGAGAGGGCTGGAAAGTGTTCCAAGCCTCTTATTTACTCACCTCCATAACAATACCCTTTTTCGTCCTCTCCTAACAGAAATTCTTTAAAAAAAGAACATCTGCCACTCTTTTTAACATCAAGACTTCAATATGCCGCACATCAGCACCCCGCCCCGGGTATGATTCTTCTTCTCCCACTACTCTTATTTTACCCCGGTAAATGACTGTATATACTCACCATACCCCTCAGCCTCCAGCTTATCCACAGGCACAAAACGAAGAGAAGCAGAGTTAATACAGTAACGCAATCCGGTGGGTGCAGGTCCGTCGGCAAACACATGTCCGAGATGGGAATCACCATAGCGGGAACGCACCTCGGTGCGTACAGAAAACAGCCCTCTGTCTTCTTTTTCCACTATATTTTCCTGTGTCAGCGGTCGAACAAAACTGGGCCAGCCGGTCCCCGATTTAAACTTATCCCGGGAGCTGAACAGCGGCTCACCGGAGACTATGTCCACATAGATTCCATCAGCCTTGTTATCCCAGTATTCGTTCCGGAACGCAGGCTCTGTCCCCTCTTTTTGAGTCACCTTGTACTGCAGCTCTGTCAGTGTCGAACGGAGCTCTCTGCTGGAGGGTTTCTTATACCTTCCCTGCTGCTGTGCAAGCTTTTCCGGCCACACTTTTTCCACAAAATGCTTGCGTCCGGAACCTGCCTTATACGCCGCATAATGCCCATAATTTTTCCTGTAATAGTCCTGATGGTACTCTTCAGCCCTGTAGAATGGCTGCAGCGGTAAAACTTTTGTCTGGATGGGATCATCAAACATTCCGGACTCCTGCAAATCCTTTCTGGAAGCCAGCGCGACTTGTTTTTCCTCTTCATCACCGAAAAAAATTGCCGTTTTATACTGGGAACCCCGATCTGCAAACTGTCCCCCTGAATCGGTGGGATCTATCTGATGCCAGAAAACTTCCACAAGTTCCCTGTAACTGATCTTCTCCGGATCGTAGCGGACTTCCACCGCCTCATAATGGTCTGTACGACCGCTGCTCACAAGGGCATAGGTCGCCTCTGCCTCGCTGCCGCCGCTATAACCTGCCTGCACATCCGTCACGCCTTCAAGTTGTTCAAAAGGAGGTTCCATACACCAGAAACACCCTCCACCAAACACTGCCTTCTTTTCTGCCGCCATACAAACACTCCCATAAGCACATGATAATACAAAAACAAACAGTACATTTACCATAATCTTAAAGCTGTAAGACATACATCCCCCATATAGCATAAATAATTATTCTTATTAAAGTTAGTATACACTGACACCTGTTGAGGCAAGTGGAAAGGTGATAAAAAGTCCTCTTTTTTTATTTAAAAAAGGCTTGTGAAGAGATATAGTGCATTATGAAAAATTCAAAATCATCCAAACGGACCAAATTTATCTTTGTCACCGGCGGAGTTCTTTCTTCCCTCGGTAAGGGACTGGCGGCTGCAGCCATCGGCGCACTCCTTGAGAGCAGAGGGCTCACCGTCACTTTTCAGAAGCTCGACCCCTATATCAACGTCGACCCCGGTACCATGAACCCTTTTCAGCACGGTGAGGTCTTTGTCACCGACGACGGTGCCGAGACCGACCTCGATATGGGACACTATGAACGCTATACAGATGCGATCATGGCACAGATGAACAACTACACCTCCGGACGGATTTACTACTCGGTTATCCAGAAAGAGCGCCGTGGTGAGTATCTCGGAGGCACCGTTCAGGTCATTCCTCACATCACCGACGAAATAAAGGCTGCAGTGATGCAGCTTGAAGGGACTGTGGATGTTGCCATCATCGAAATCGGCGGGACCATTGGCGACATCGAAGGGCTGCCCTTTGTGGAAGCCATCCGCCAGCTGCGCATTGACCTGGGCCGGGAATATTCTCTATTTATCCACCTGACCCTTGTCCCCTACATCAAAGCGGCGGGTGAGGTGAAAACCAAACCGACCCAGCATTCGGTACGCGAACTCCGTGCCGACGGCATTCAGCCCGACATTCTTGTCTGCCGGACAGAAGTGCCCATTGAGCAAGGACTGAAAAAGAAAATGAGCCTCTTCTGCAACGTACCGGTTGATGCCGTCATCACCGCCATTGACGTTGACACCATCTATGAAGTCCCTCTCCGCCTGCACGAGGAAGGGTTGGACAGCAAGATCCTCGAGCTTTTAAATATCTGGACAGGAAAACCCAATATCAAGCCCTGGGAAGAGCTGGTCTACAAGATCAAACACCCGAAAGACACCATTCAGATTGCCATCACCGGTAAATACGTGGATCTCACAGAATCTTACAAAAGCCTGCATGAAGCCCTTGTTCACGGCGGTCTCGGCAACAATGTAAAGGTGGAACTCCGTTATATCAGTGCAGAAGATCTCGAATCAAAAGATGCGGCAGTACTGCTCAAGGGTTGTCACGGTGTTCTTGTTCCCGGCGGCTTCGGCAGACGCGGGGTGGAGGGGAAAATCAACGCCATCACCTACGCCCGCGAAAACCGGATTCCCTTCTTCGGGATCTGTCTTGGTATGCAGCTTGCCGTTGTTGAGTATGCCCGAAATGTGCTGGATCTGAAAGATGCCCACTCCACCGAACTTGTGGACAAAACATCCAACCCTGTAATTTATCTCATTAAAGAATGGTTTGATTACCGTACCCAGAAAATCCAGACACGTGATGAGAGCTCAGATATGGGCGGCACCCTGCGGCTTGGTGCCTACCCCTGTGTGCTCACCGACAACACCTATGCGAAAACGGCTTACGGTGAGGGTGAGATCTTCGAGCGGCACCGGCATCGCTATGAGTTCAACAACGAATACCGCAGCCAGCTGGAAGAAAAAGGGCTGGTTGTTTCCGGTACATCTCCTGACAACACTCTGGTGGAGATTGTTGAAATTGCAGACCATCCGTGGTTTCTCGGCTGCCAGTTTCATCCGGAGTTCAAGTCCAAACCCATGAGACCGCATCCGCTTTTCCGTGACTTCATTGCCGCCGCCATTACCCACAAAGGCTGAGAATGTCCGTCACACCCGTTGGCATCAATACTCCTTCGGGAGACATCATAGAAGCAGGATCTGCAAGGCCGCTCCTGCTTCTTGCGGGTCCCTGTGCCCTCGAGTCAGAAGAACTTGGTCGCCGGATCGCTGGCGAAATGCGGGAAATTTGCAGCGATCTCGGGCTGAATTATGTCTTTAAGGCATCCTTTGACAAGGCCAATCGCACCTCCCTCTCCTCCTATCGCGGTCCCGGGCTGAAAGACGGTCTGGCAAGCCTTGCCAGAATAAGAGAAGAGTTTCAGGTTCCTGTCATCTCGGACGTCCATGATGTCAGTCAAGTAAAAGATGCTGCCGAAGTACTCGACATCCTCCAGATTCCCGCATTTCTCTGCAGGCAGACAGACCTTCTGACAGCAGCCTCCCGGACCGGGAAACCCATCAATCTGAAAAAGGGGCAGTTTGTTTCTCCCTGGGATATGGAAAACGGGGTCAATAAGATTCGGGGCGGCGGCAGCAGTCAGGTTATGCTTGTGGAACGCGGGGCAAGTTTCGGATACAACAATCTGGTGGTGGATATGCGTTCCCTGCCCGTTATGCGTGGTTTCAACTGTCCCGTTATCTTTGACGCCACCCACTCCGTCCAGCTCCCGGGAGGTGCCGGCGGCTCTTCCGGCGGACAGCGTGAATTCATTGCTCCCCTTGCCCGTGCAGCAACAGCAGCAGGTATCGATGGTCTTTTTATGGAAGTACATCCCGACCCGGACAGTGCCCTCTGTGATGGTCCAAACTCTGTCCCCCTTGACCAGATTAAAGAGCTTCTCAGCGAACTCATCCGCGTAAGAGAAGCCGTTTTACCATGAGCAGCGACTCCTGTCCCCCCTCACAACCCGGTGCATACCCGTCGGATTGTGAAGTACGTGAAGGCTACCGGAAACTGGTTCGAGAGAAGGCTGCCCGTGATCCCCGCAGCAAATCCTGGAGAATGAGTCTGGCAAAAGCAAAGCCGGTCAGGCTCCTGCTCCTTGATGTGGACGGTGTACTGACCGACGGTTCTCTTCTCTACTCCCATGAGGGCAAAGAATCAAAGGCCTTTAACACCCAGGACGGCTTCGGCCTCCGTATCCTGCAGGATGCCGGAGTGGAAGTCGGGATTATTACTGCGAGAAGCTCTGAGGCTCTCAGCAGACGTGGCAAAGATCTGAAGATTGCCCATCTCTATCAGGGTGCGGTAAACAAACTGGACAGCTACAAGGAAATCCTCAAAAAAACAGGATATAAACCCTTTGAAATTGCCTATATGGGTGATGACTGGCTGGATCTGGTGCTCCTGAAACGGGTGGGTCTTGCCGCCGCCCCTGCCAATGCCGTTTCGGAGGTGAAAGAGATGGTGCACTATACCACCGAACGCTACGGCGGACATGGTGCGGTACGGGAACTCTGTGACCTTATCCTTGAGGCACGGGGTGTACTCAAAGAGTCCCTCCAAAACTACATGAGTCGATGATCTCCAGCAGAAGTATGGTCTGGGTTCTGCCCATGGCCTTTCTCATCACCTTTCCCCTGTGGCGCATTCCCCTCACCGCTTTCCTCAGCCCCCGCGGCGGATATGACTCATCCTTTACCAACCGTGAAGACAACCAGCAGACGTTCAACATGGAGGGTATCAAGGTCACCCAGAGTCAGAATGGAAAAACGACGATCGAGGTCAGTGCAGCACAGGCATATACCGGCGACAATCCTGATGAACTGCAGATGAAGGAGGTGGACGCAGTCATTATCGATGAAGATGGTGAGCAGACATTTGTAACAGCCAGAAAGGGCACATTCGACAAAAAGAACAACATCCTCACCCTGATCAATGAGGTGGTCATTGTAAAACCGGAGGACCGGTTTGAGCTCTATACAGAGCTGCTGATCTACAACGACGAAACGAACATGGCCCACTCCCCCGGAAAAACACAGATCCTCGGTGAAAAAGTTGAAATCCGGGGCAGAAATCTGTTCTACAATACCCAAACGCAGGCCTATGACCTGGATGGCAAGGTTCGCTGCAAACTGACAAATTTCAAATAATCGGGATACCCTTGGTCCACTTTGTGTAACACACTACTCCCATGACCACGATCACACAACTCAAAAGAGACAGGAACAGAGTCTTTGCCGCTGCAATCTTCATACTTGCACTCTTCTGCCATACTGCAGGCTCAGCTGCCCAACCCATAGAGCTCACCACCGCCTGGCAGGAGAGCTTTCCCAAGTACTTCCGTTTTGCCGATGATCCTGCCAACCCAACAGTCAACGGTCTCTGTGTGGATATAATACATGCCATTGAACGAACCGTTCCTGTGAAGATATCCGCCTCTTCCGAATTCATTCCCTTTAAACGCATTCAGCAGCAGCTTGCCGTTGACACCATTGACCTGTTCGTGGGGATGGCACGAAATAAGAGCCGGGAGAAAAAGTATATCTTTTTAAAAACACCCCTCTACGCGGTGCATCATGTTATCGCCAAACGGGCAGATGACGATGCAATCATAGAAAATTTTGACGATATCCGAGCCCTTGCACCGGACAATATAATCCTTACCAATCCGGGAACCGCCACCGAGCGGTTTCTCCGCAGTAAAAAGGGGCTGAGCATTGACGCGGGAGGTAAAAATCTCATTGCCAATCTGCGAAAACTGCAGAAGCGCAGGGGGCGTTTTATCTACTTTCACGACCTCGGTCTGTACGGAGCTGTCAGGCAGTACGGATACACCGGAAAAATTACCATTCTCCCCGCAAGTTTCAAAACCTATTA
>JANTGG010000041.1 GCA_024763035.1 Desulfocapsa sp.
AGAAACGTCAACATCCCCGGGTCACATCATCCGGAGACACGGTTGCCGAGATAACAATTGGGGATACAACCTGTACCGGGCTGGTTTGTAATATTTCAAAATTCGGCATTAAAATAAAAAATCTGCCGGAAATACTTGCAGACGAAATAGATAAAATCACCGTCACAGTGAGACAGTACGGCATAATAGGACACGAACTCACGATCAGCCCAAAGTGGCTGCTACAGACGGACTCCGGTTATCAAATGGGAGCAGAAATCGCCGATGCTCCGGCGGGATGGGGTGATTACCTCCTGCAAACGGAGAAAACAGCAGTATCCTGAAACAACAAAAGTTAATTTCTCAACCTTTAAACAGGGGAGGAAATATGAATCAGCGGGAAGAAACACGACTAACTGTATCTGGCATGACTGCAGACATCTCCAACAAGAGTGGACTACATACTGGAATCATAAGAAATTTTTCGAGACTGGGCGTATGCATTACAAAATTGCCCAGAAAATTACAAATAAAAGAGGAGTGTTTTACGGCAGTTATTTCTCACAAGGAGCGGAAATTTACGTTGGTTTTAAAGCCAAAATGGGTAAAACAAGATGGTCGGACATATACCACAGGGGCAGTGGTTCACCGCGCCCCCTGGGATTGGACAGCAATGATGATTCAACTCGATCCGGCAGATACCAAAACACCTCTGATGCATTGAGTACCCCCGTATACGCTACTACAAATAACGACTAACAATAAAAGTCCTTTCAAAGCAAAGCAATTGGTTTAAAAACAAAAATGGGGAATACCATTAAGGTACTCCCCATTCGTTTTCCTTCCTCTCTGAACAGGAGTAAACTCCTTCTCAGAGACCAGGCTTCAAGGTCATAACATTCTTAGCTACAAGTCCACGTATCCAAGGAATCACAAGGTTCAAGTCCATTACCATTATCCCACTCCTCACACGTTTCAGCACACCCCCCTTCAGGTTCTTCTTCGCCACATTCAGCTGTATAACTAAAATCTGCAGTTTCACAAGAGGGCTGACCATTTAAATCGCCATCTGGACCACAGGTGTCACAATTGGCCACTAAAACGCACTCAGCTTGATAATCAAAGTCTGGATTATCGGTACAAACTGCATCAGATGCCCACTGGCCACCATCTGCACACGTCTCGCAATTTGCTACGGGGACACATTCATAGTCATAATCAAAATTGGCACATACAGCATCATTTGCCCACTGACCACCTTCTGCACATGTATCACAATTTGCTACAGGGACACACTCATAGTCATAATCAAAATCAGCACATACAGCATCATCTGCCCACTGGCCACCTTCTGCACATGTATCACAATTTGCTACAGGGACACACTCATAGTCATAATCAAAATCAGCACATACAGCATTATCTGCCCACTGACCACCTTCTGCACATGTATCACAATTTGCTACAGGGACACACTCGGTCTCATAATCAAAATTGGCAATATCACACACATCATCAAATTCGTACTGTCCACCGGGGGCACAGGTATCACAAGTTGCCACAGGTACTTCTTCCTCAGCTGCACAATCACAGGCAGCAAAGGCACCCTGCTCGATGGTTACACCGGTTCCGTCAGTTGTTCCAAGACCGGCACCAAAGTAAGCTGCAACATCAACCATAACTCCTGCATTAAAACACATGCTCATACCGGAATGGAAGCCCATACCGAAGTCAACATCTTCATTTGACTGGAAGGTCTGACTCATTTCCATGCTCATCTCAAGGCTGAGTTTCATCGCCTGACGGGCAGCAACATCACCAACCATGGAAGCAATAAGATCTGCCGCAAGCTGATCATCACCGAGATCGGCAGAAAGACCGGTGGCAAAGTCACCGGAGACATGTGCAATTACCGTAGCTGTAAGGTGACTGGACATATCGCCACTCATGGTGGCACCATATCCCATGATATCCATACCAACACTGGAGCCAACGGAAAGACCAAGGTCAGTGGAATACTCGGAAGAGAGATCAACGCCGCCACCTGTACTGATTCCATCAGCAAGATCAGATCCCATACCATCTGTCAGACCGCCGCCAAAATTAGCAGAAATCTGGCTCCCCATATCGGCACCCATATCCATAGCCATGTCTGCAGCGACATCAGCACCCATGCCGATTTCGATATCCGGCAAAACGGGTGACAGAGCATCTCCAATCACACCGGCATTAAACTCAAGTCCAAAATTGAACTCCGTATCATAACCAAGACAGAGATCAATATAGAGAGAGCTTCCGTTGTACTGGGTAATGGAAGCAAGACTTGCAAAACCTCCAGCCTCACCCAAGTTTGTGTTACCACTGATAACCAGTGAATTCAGTGCGGTTACACTGGAGAAGCCATTAACACTCACAAGACCGGGATTATCAAATATATATACATGACCACTGTGATCCAGCTCACTGCCAACTTCAACAACAGCATTTAAACCATCGACGGTTTCCAGTGACACATTCTCATAGATAAGAACATTCCCGCCAACCGTTGCGATATTATCAAGACCGGCAACACTGGTGAGTGAGTTCGTATTATGAATTGACAGATCGCCACCCACTGAAGTCAGCGAAGACAGACCCGCAAGGCTTGTCACATCACCGGTAATCTCAAGATCACCAGTAACACCGACATAGTTCTCCATGGCAAGAACATCACTGTCAGATGCAATAACCAGATCACCTTCCCATATCAGGTCGACAGGAGCAACTTCTTCAACTACCTCGGGCTCAATAATCTTACTGAACCAGTCTGAAAAGAATCCCCAGGCCATTGCATTGGAAGCGGCACCGAAACACATCAGGCTCACCAATGCAACCACCACTCCCATACTACGTAATTTTTTCATATTCCCCTCCAGGATTGTGAATAAGACGTACCAACCATTTCGTACTTCAATTGTGCTCTCAATCTTAAGCCGCCATAATCAATTATTTTCGGGAAACTGTCAACCATTTTCGACAAAACAATCTATTTTTCACATCGATATTTTAACAAGTTAGCCAACTTATCCATTCATGCAGCACAAAAAATCATTGTCATATTAGACTACTACATCTGTTCAACCACACAGAAATTTATTTTGAAAATTCAGCAAAACCATACTGTCCTTTAGTTAAGCATTTAACTGAACACTGACATGTCATTTTCTCCTCCCCCATCTTGAATTACATTTTTCACCATTCTCTTCCCTACCTTATAAATATTTTTTACTCTACTCCCTTTAACGAGACCAAACTGGAAATGAATCCACCTTGCCATCAAACAAAAAATACATTAAAATGCCAGGACTCTGTACCTCTGGAAATCGTTATCTTAAAAAGGAATTCACGATGCAAAAAACATTGCTTCTCCTCCTGCTCTGCTCTTTTCTGTTCATGCCTCCCCTGTTATCCGCCGAGGAAACAGACCCCGTCCTGCAAACTATGGAAAAAGCTCTGCAGGAATATAAAGATCAGGATTTCACCAATGCAGCCAGCAATCTTGAATACGCCACCCAGCTTATTCGCCAGAAAAAAGGTGCTGCCCTCGGGAAATTTCTCCCCTCCCCTCTTGCAGGATGGACGGCAGCAGACATCAAGGCAGAGGTTACCACCGCCGCTCTTTTTGGGGGTGGACTGACTGCTGAACGTTCCTATACCAGGGAAGATTCCACTGTGAAAATCTCCATTGTAACCGACTCTCCCTTGCTCCAGTCCATGATTATGATGTTTTCCAACCCCATGTTTGCCTCTGCTGCCGGCACCTTCGAACTTATCAACGGATACAGGGGCATCGTCAGTTATCAGGAAAACGGAGGGAACATCAATATCATAGTCAACAATCGCTTCCTTGTAACTCTAGACGGCAGCAGAGTCTCACGCGAGATACTTATGGACTACGCAAAAGCAATAGATCTCAAAGGGATAGCTGCTCTTCCCTGAAACCTGAACAAACATTTTTCACAGGAATGGCTTAAGAGGTTATTTCTGCTGAATCCCGTCCCTGCCGAGTTAATAGAATTGGTCTTCTTCCAACCGGCAGGGACGCTTCATCTTTCACTGCTCAAAACGATCATGGACAAAAAAGAAACTGGTATCGCCGACGAAATTCTCCTGAAAGTGGCAAAGGAAATTGCTGTAAAATTTATCGAGGTGGGTCGCCTGACACCCTCAACATTTGATGCAACATTTGCCAAAATATACAAAACGGTCAAACAAGCAGTGCGGGAGAAATAATGGAACTTCTGCCAAAGCTGAATCACCCCCCCGAGGATATCAGCCATATCCATATCATGGGAATCTGCGGCACCGGCATGGCAGCCCTTGCCGGAATGCTGAAATCTTCCGGATACCACATCACTGGATCAGACAAGGCGGTTTACCCGCCCATGTCCACTTTCCTTGAAGGGATCGGGATCCGGCTGACCGAGGGCTATGCTGCCGACAACCTGTCACCAGCACCGGATCTGGTAATTGTCGGCAACGTCATTACCAGAAAAAATCCGGAAGCTGTTGCCCTTGCCGGTACGACCATTCCCTACCTTTCCTTCCCCCAGGCACTTGCCTATTTTTTTATTCGCTCCCGCACCTCGCTTGTGGTTACCGGAACACACGGGAAAACAACAACCTCCTCCCTCCTTGCCTCCTGTCTGTACCATGCAAAACTCGACCCCACGTTTATGATCGGCGGCATTGTCCGGGAATTCAACGCCAATTTCCGACTGGGTGAAGGCAAGCATTTTGTTTCCGAAGGAGATGAGTACGATACCGCTTTCTTTGACAAAGAGTCAAAATTCCTTCACTACCAGCCCGATATTGCAATTATCACATCCGTTGAATTTGATCATGCCGACATCTTCGCAGACCTTGAGGCGATTAAAAGATCCTTTAAAAAATTTGTATCCCTGCTGCCGGAAAACGGTCTGATCATTGCCCACCTCGACGATCCAAACGTCGTCGAAGTAGTCAAAGATGCTCCATGCGAAGTACAGGGCTACGGATTCAACCGGAAATTTCACTGGGCCCTTGCTGATATTTCAGCACAGGGCGGAAGTACCCGCTTTAACACATTTCTGCAGGGAAACCCCTTTGCAGAGATGAGTGTTCATCTGCCCGGTGGACATAACTGTCTTAACAGCCTTGCCGTAACCGCTGTTCTGCACAGAATAGGCGTCGATGCAGAGACCATCGGGCGGGGATTGAACCGCTTTGCAGGAATCAAACGCCGCCAGGAAGTTCGGGGCATTGTAAACAATATAACTGTAATAGACGACTTTGCCCATCATCCGACGGCTGTAAAAGAAACCCTGCATGCCTTAAAAGATGCCTATGCCGGGCAGCGCCTGATTACAGTGTTCGAGCCCCGGACAAACTCTTCCAGACGTGCCATTTTCCAACAGGATTATGTGAGCTGCTTTGATGCATCCGACCTTACCTTTATACGGGAACCAGTTCCCCTGGACAACGTCTCTGCCAGTGAACTCTTTTCTGCAGAGCAACTGGCAAAAGATTTAAAAATCCGGGGAAGGCAGGCACAATCCTTTCCTGACACCGACAGCATCCTTACCGCACTCCTGCCAGTCCTCAAAGAAAACGACGTGGTCGCCATCCTGTCAAACGGCGGCTTTGACAATATCCACAGCAGACTTCTAAAAAAACTGAAATCTCTGTAGAAACCATTCCCTGCTCAGATCTGCCCCACTGCCTGAATTGCCGGCATGATGCAGATATCCCCCCTCTTTTCTCCCTGCAATTTCTCTTTCTAAATTCTTGACCATTTAAGCATTATACCGTACTATTGTTCCCTCATTTATATTAGCGATCAAATCTTCCCGCAAAGTTGGCGGTAACATGGAGATTCGACACAGTTTTTTTATTTTTTAAAGGGGAACCCATCATGAAACTCGCTGTCCTTAAAGAGATTGAAGAGGGCGAAAACAGGGTTGCTATCATTCCGGATTCAATCAAGCGTCTCAGCAAAAATGGCTTTGAGGTATTGGTAGAAGCAGGCGCAGGTCTGGCATCCGGTCACAGCGATCAGGACTACACGGATAAAGGAGCCGCTATCGTGGCTTCTGCACAGGAGCTGATTAATCAGGCAGATTGTGTGGTAAAAGTTCGTCCACCTTCCATGGAAGAAGTTGAGGCCTTAAAAGACGGGTCATTCTATATTTCCATCGTTCAGTCCACAATCCGATTTGACATCGTCAAGAAACTGCAGGAAAAGAAGATTACAGCCTTCGGTCTCGACATCATTCCACGCACAACTCTTGCCCAGTCCATGGATGTCCTGTCTTCCATGAGTACGATATCCGGCTACAAATCGGTGCTGCTTGCAGCGGACAATATCAACAAATTCTTTCCCATGCTGATGACAGCAGCCGGGACTATTGCCCCTGCAAAGGTTCTGGTACTTGGTGCCGGTGTTGCAGGACTTATGGCATGTGCTACGGCAAAACGTCTGGGCGGGGTGGTTGAAGCTTTTGATGTCCGTCCGGAAGTCAAGGAGCAGGTCCATTCGGTGGGTGCCAAGTTTGTTGAAGTTCCCGTTGAAGAGGACGGTTCCGGCGGCGGCGGATATGCAAAAGAGATGTCTGATGAGTACAAAAAGAAACAGGCAGAACTTATTTCCAAGCATATTGCCAAATCCGATGTGGTTATCCCGACAGCCCTTATTCCAGGCAAGAAAGCACCAATCCTCATCACCGAGGAACAGGTCAAATCCATGAAGCCCGGCTCGGTCATCGTTGACCTGGCTGCTGAAATGGGAGGAAACTGTGCACTGACCACCGTTGGTGAAAACACGGTCGTAAACGGTGTACAGATCATCGGTCACGCAAATCTGCCCTCAACCATGTCCTTTCATGCCTCGCAGATGTTTTCTAAAAATATTGAGAAGTTTCTGTTCCACCTCTGTGACGAAAATGGTTTCAAGATGGACATGGAAGATGAAATTACCAGCGGCTCACTGGTCACCAAAGATGGCGAGGTTATTCACGAACTGACCAAGTCACTCATGGCCGCCGCTTAAGGAGAAGAAAATGGATACTGGAACAATCATCGTTGGTTTGACCATCTTTGTACTCGCCTGCTTTGCAGGGGCTGAACTTATTTCAAAAGTGCCCCAAACCTTACATACCCCGCTTATGTCCGGATCAAATGCCATCTCCGGAATCGCCATCCTCGGTGCCCTGCTTGCCACCGGAGTGCCTGAGTCTGTCAATGCACAATCCGGGCTCGGATTTCTGGCTGTTATCTTTGCCACAATCAACGTGGTCGGCGGATATATGGTCACAGACCGTATGCTGCAGATGTTCAAGAAAAAGAAACGGAAGAAAAAAGAGTAGCCGACGCTAATCTTCAAAACTGTTTAAGAAATGTTTACCCTTGGTAAACAGGAAACAAGCCAGGATAACACCTCTCAAAATCTTTTCCTGCTGAGCAGTACAGAAAACACATTGAGAGGTACTAAATAAGAGAGTCAAACAATGTCTACTGTAAATATTATCGATTTTGTCTATCTGATATCAGCGGTGCTCTTTATGCTCGGTATCAAAAATCTGAGTTCCCCGGCAACGGCAAAACTCGGCAACAAGATGTCCATGACCGGGATGGCAGTTGCCATTGTTGCCACCCTCGCCAGTCCCGATATGTTCGGGTTCACCATGATTGTGATAGCCATCGCAATCGGTGCTGCAATCGGCGGCTATGCGGCGGTAAAAGTGGAAATGACCGCCATGCCGGAAATGGTCGCCCTGTTTAACGGCTGCGGTGGTGCAGCATCCGCCCTTGTTGCCATGGCAGAGTTCCACGGTCAGACCGGTCATTTTGCCGGTTTTTCACTGGTCACCCTCCTGCTCTCCATTATTATAGGCGCACTGACTTTCACCGGTTCTGTCATCGCCTATACCAAACTGCAGGGGATCATCTCCACCCGCCCCATCACCTACCCGTTTCAGCAGGTGGTGAATGCGGCAATTGTCATACTTACCATTTTTCTTGCCTGGACGGTCTACCATAATCCCGGCAATCTGTTCGCCTTCTACCTGATCATCCTCCTCTCCCTTGGACTCGGTATACTCGCCGTTATACCCATCGGTGGAGCGGATATGCCCGTTATCGTCTCTTTGCTGAACTCCTATTCGGGTCTGGCGGTTTCCATGACAGGTTTTGCCTTAAACAATAATGCTCTTATCATCGTTGGTTCCCTGGTTGGTGCTTCAGGACTGTTCCTCACCAAGATCATGTGCGATGCTATGAACAGGTCACTTGCCAATGTTCTCTTCGGTGCCTTTGGTGCTGTTGACGACTCCGTTGCCGATGCCGGCGAAGGCCCCGCAGGTTCAATGAAAGGCTTTGAGGTGGAAGATGTCGCCATTGCCCTGGAAAATGCCGATTCCCTTATTATCGTTCCCGGATACGGAATGGCTGCAGCCCAGGCACAACACGTCACCCGTGAACTTGGCGATTACCTCTCTGAAGAAGGCGTGGACGTTCGCTACGCCATCCATTCGGTTGCCGGTCGTATGCCCGGTCATATGAATGTTCTGCTGGCGGAAGCTGATGTTTCCTACGATCAGCTCTATGCCATGGAAGACATTAACGACGACTTTGGAACAACTGACGTGGTACTGGTTATCGGTGCCAACGACGTGGTAAACCCTGCCGCGAAGACCAACCCCGGCAGCCCCATCTACGGTATGCCTATCCTTGAAGTTGACAAGGCACAGACCGTTGTTGTTCTCAAGCGTTCCATGAATGTTGGATTTGCAGGAATTGAGAATGAACTGTTCTTTAAAGACAACACCATGATGCTCTTTGGTGATGCAAAAGCATCCGTCCAGAACCTGCTGACAGCCGTAAAAGAATAAGTCGGCTCCAGGATATAGTATGTCGGAAAGTATCACGGCGGATCGGGAATTTTCCCGATCCGCCGTTGCTGTTTTAAGAAGAAACAAAACCGGCATATCCTGTTCTATTTCCCGAAAGCGGGTACGATCTGCACCGGGGACGCTTTGCCGCTCCTCTCCCGGGAGGGAGTCTTCTTACAAAATCCCCTCCAATTCCCCTTGTAACTGCTTAAACATCTTCAGATATTCTGCCTCATCGTTTCCCGTCCGCCCTTCTTCTTCTATGGTTCTGGCAACGGCTGCGCTCTCATCCAGACCAAGGTTCAGTAATGCCCCCTTCAGGGTATGGCCCGCCTTCGCCGTGACCGCCAGATCATCTCCGGCAATGGCATACTCGAGGTTTTTCATGTGCTTCTGCAGTGTGGCAAAAAAAACCGGCAACATCGTATCCACGACATCTTCTCCAAGCTCAAAATGTGTGCACACATAGTCCCTTATCTGTTCAAGCAGTGAAGATGACACCATTGGCAATCTCCATTCGTGATGGTGCAGAATCAGCCCGAGTGCTACCAGCCTGTTGTCCTGCGTATTTGTTCCTTTGTTCTCTTCACGTTCTATGCTATACGATACACCATGGATCAGGCAAACGAAAAACACTCTCTTTCATGCAATCACAGGGAATTTTTAACAAATCCCCAGGCACCTCTGCTTACCCGGATAAAAGAAATCCTCAATTCCATTCCACTCGCCCGAACAAAACAGACAATCATCATTGCAGTATCCGGTGGCTCGGATTCCATCTGTCTGCTCCATATCCTTTCCACCCTCCTGCCTCACATCCACCGCATAGCAGTCTATATCGACCACGGTCTGCGACCGGAGGAAACACCCGCCGAAAGAAAACATGTTCAATCCTGTGCAATGAGCTGTAAAGCTGACTTTCTGCATGTCTCTGTGGACGTACGGACATTTGGAAAAACACATGGATTGTCACCGGAAGAGGCGGCAAGAATCCTTCGTTACCGGGAACTGGAATCGATCCGGAACAAATATAATGCAGCATGCATCTGTGTTGGTCATACCGCAGATGACCAGGCAGAAGAAGTGCTGCTGCGTCTGATTCGGGGAAGCGGCAGTAAAGGTCTGTCCGGGATGCAACTGTCCAGCGGCAGGATTATTCGCCCCCTGCTTTTTGAAACCAAAGGAACATTACGCAGCTGGCTCGCAGAGCACGACATCAGCTTTTGTGAAGACAGCTCAAACAGCGACACCCGCTTTTTAAGAAACCGAATCCGGCTTGACCTCCTGCCATCGCTGGAAGAGCACTACAATCCGGCTATCCGCAAATCCCTCCTCCGCACAGCATCCATTCTGCGGGAAGACGACGCCCTGCTGCAGAAACTCATGGAGGAGTCCTACCCGAGGGTTGTCCAGAACAAAGAGACAACAGATACCCTGATCCTCGAACTATCCAATTTTCAAAAAGAACCCCTTGCCATTAAACGACGAATCCTGGAAAAAATTTGTATCACCCTGCAGACTCAAATATCGTTTCATAAAATACAACTCATGCTCGACCTTACTGACAAGGCTGGCAACGGCGAGCTCCATCTCAGTAACGGTCTGCGTGCCAATAAGCAGGGAGATACAATCATCTTTCACTATCCTTTAGGAAAAACCCCCCATCGCCATTCTATTCCGGTAACCTGCACTTTTCAGCAGGTTGCGATACCTTCTCCCGGCCGATATCCGGTGGCAGAACTCGCCCATGAACTCTGTATTCAGGAACTCTCCGTTCTCCCCCATTCACCCCCCACAGGATTACTCTTTATTGACCCTGATACGCTCCCCCTTCCCCTTACCCTGCGTCCCTGCCGCCCTGGAGATCGTTTTCATCCGCTGGGAGCACCGGGCAGAAAGAAAGTTTCCCGTTTTCTCGCCGACCGAAAAATCCCAGCCCACAAAAGAAATTGCCACCCTGTTTTGGTATCCGGGAAAACGATTATCGCCCTGCCCGGTCTTCGCATCGACCATTCGTTTCGTGTACATCCTGACAGCAAGCATATCTGGCAACTTGATTGGAGACCTCTTTCTTTATCGAATTTGCTGCTGAAGAACATTTAAACTTTTGATTTGTCGCCCGGCAGTGAAAATGGTATTTACAGACACGTTTTCAAATCTCAACCGGAACCTGAAACAGATGCAGAAAAACCTGAAAAAAGAAAGTGACAGAACACAGACCTTTCAAGACACCATCCCTCAACAGGAAAGCGGAAAGTGTATTATTGCCTGTCCTATTTTCAGCAGGGAGCTGGAACATGTTCTTATGGAGTTACATCTGGTCCCCGCAATCAACTACATGCATTACACAATCCACAACAACCCCTTGATAATGGAGGAGGAACTGCGGGCTCATGTACAGAATGCCAAAAACACCGGACATGATGTCAGATTTCTAGTAGGGAAACACTGCAAAGGAAAACGGGATATGATAGAGGTGGTGGAAGACTGCAACGGGAAAATCCCCCATGCCAGGAACTGCATCGACATGCTGATCGGTGAGGAACTGGCAAAAGAGCTCCAGAAAAACCGCACCTCACTGATGACTCCAGCCTGGATCAGAATGATAAATCAATCCATCGAGGAAGGAAACTGGTCGGTGACCGATGCCCGCTTAAATCTTGGCTGGTACAATAAAATTGTGATCCTTGATACCGGAGTGGAACCACTGGACGATGAGCAGATTATGGAATTTTACGATCTGACTCAGGTTGAGATTGAGATTCTGCCCGTTGATCTGAGTCATTTTAAAACGATGCTTCAAGATCTGCTGCAATAACAGCAGGTTCAGGAGACTTTTTTCCTCAACACCCGCAAATCCCCCACACGAATGGTGAGTTTGATACGATCAAAATACTCCAGCAGGGGAATGGAGAATTTACGGGTCAGACCGGTGAGGTTTTTAAAACGCGGTGCATCAATCTCCCCTTCCTTCTCGATAAATGCCGTGACATCCGCCATAAGTGCATCAATACCCGCAGCATCGTAGTACAGGGTTTCGCTGACCTTTACCACCTGCTCTTCCCGCAATAACAGGGCAATCACTTCTTTTACCAGCGACTCCGGATAATCCCGGAACTGCTCCATGGTCTCCCGTACCGTCGCGGCACGCAGACCTTTGTCTCTGTACCACTTTTCCAGATCCCGGCGCAGCTTCTTTTCATCCGCCTGCAATGCCACCTGATGACTCGCCAGCCGCACTGCCGAGTCCTCCTGCACAATCAGATCTTTTTTCTGCAATTCATTGAGACAAAAGTGAAAGACCTTCTCATCCACCTTTCTCTTCAGTCCTGAACGGAGTTCCTCTTTGGAAGGTCCAACCTGCAGGGGGTTCTTTTGATGATATGCAGCAAGATCCGCCTGCAGGGTCTCTTCAACGGTATCACTGACACCTTTTGCCAGATATCGCTTAGTTGTGGAATCAACAACGACTATTTTTCTGGTGGAAAGCGGTCCATCCAGGATCTTTTTCAAATGTTTGCCAAACACGCCGAGACGTATCCCGATCTCCTCGAATGTGAGCCCCGCAGTCCCCTGTTCCCGCAGGAAGAGGATGATTTTTTCTTCTACAGAGCCTTCTCTTAGAGTCTGAAAGACCTGCCTGTTGTGTTCCTGATCCTTTTCTGCCATGCGCTTGCGTTTTCGGGGAGACATATTGCCAAGAACTTCGCCGCCGCCAATGGTTGCAACAGGCGAGTAGGAACGCACAACATAATGATCTCCCGGCCAGACAGCTGCCGCTTCTTCCAGAAGAATTTGTACCCCTGCTTCTTCACCGGGCTGCAAGACATCACGATCAAGGAGAGAAATTCTGCCCATAATCTCCGCACTGCCAAGATGCACACGCACCCTGACCCGGTGCTTTAAGGGCTTGGCATTGGCAGCAAGGTAGAGAAATACGCAGTCTAGCATATATCCCGGAGCCAAGCAGCCGGGAGTGGCGGCAACCATTCCCCGGGAAACAGCTGCCGTATCAACACCCTGGAGATTGATTGCCGTTCGATGCCCCGCTTCCACGGTTTCCACATCCTTGGAATGCACCTGAATACCGCGAACTTTCGCTTCAAGATCTGTGGGATAAAAACAGAGATCCTCACCCACAGCAAGGCGTCCGGAGATGGAAGTGCCGGTGATCACCGAACCAAAACCCTTCATGGCAAAGATGCGGTCAACGGGTAGACGGAAAGGTCCAAAGACCTCTTTAAACTGCTGCTTTTTCACAAAGGCATCAAGCAGCTCCCGTACTGCCTCAATTCCGTCACCGCTGGTGGAGGAAACATGAACCAGGGGAGCATCTTCAAGGAAACTTCCCTCGCAGTATTCCAGTACCTCTTCGGTGACCATCTCCAGCCATTCCTCTTCCACCATATCTTTTTTGGTGATAACAATAAGCCCCTGTTTCACACCAAGCAGACGACAGATCTCGAAATGTTCTTTGGTCTGGGGCATAATGCCCTCATCTGCGGCAATAATAAAAGCAACAAGATCCATACCGGTGACACCGGCAACCATGTTCTTTATAAATTTTTCATGCCCCGGGACATCAACGATACCCAGCCGGTGCCCACAGGGGAGATCAAGATAAGCAAAGCCCAGTTCAATGGTTATGCCGCGCTTTTTTTCCTCTTTGAGACGATCGGTCTCAATGCCGGTAAGAGCACGGACGAAACTGGTCTTTCCATGGTCCACATGACCAGCTGTACCTAGGACGATTTCACGCATGGCAGGTAGCGGGTGGAATTAACTCAGATAGGGGTTGGAACGGGCTTCTTTGGCGATGGTTGAACGACTTCCGCCATAACCATGTCCAGGCCAGACCGATGTTTCCCCGGGCAGAACAAGGAGTTTGCTCTTTATCCCTGATATCAGCTCATCATAGGAGCCGCCCGGAAAATCTGTCCTGCCGATGCCGCCGACAAACAGCGAATCTCCGGTGATAAGATCAGGAGCACAGTAGAGGCAGATACCGCCGGGGGTGTGACCCGGCGTATGGATCACCTGCAGTTCCTCCTCACCGACACGAATCACATCGCCGTCTTTTACTGTGCGATCAGCTGGTGGTGAGGCTTCAAGACCGAGCATGGAAAAGTAACTGATGACTTCCGGCTTTGCAAAAAACTCTTCATCGGCTTCATGCATGATAATCTCAGCACCGCTTGCCTCTTTGAGGATGCGATTGCCGCAGACATGATCAGGATGCCCATGGGTGGCGATAATGGCAGTGATGGTCAGACCTGCATCTTTTACTTCCTGCAGGATCTTGTCTTCATCCCCGCCGGGATCAACCACGGCACACTCATTGGTCTTACTGCAGCCGACAATATAGCAGCAGACTCCCATGGAGCCCACGGTGATTTGTTTTAGAAACATGATGTATGATTGATTAAAGACGTTAAAAAAACTCAATCCGCCGGAGGTGCATATCCTCCGGTGGATTGAAAGAGAATAATCAGCAGTCGCAGGTATCAGGATTACATGACCCGCCGCAACCGCAGGAAGAACCGGAATCACTGCTGGCCATGTTCAGCGTGGCAGGAGCAGCAACCGGGGGCAGACGCAGCTCAACGGCATCCACAACATTGGCAAAAGCCTCGGTAGCCGGGCTCTTGGCATCTGATGACAGATACGGAACGCCATCGTCACCGGCAATAACAACCTTTGGATCCATGGGGACAGCACCGAGGAAGGCAAGATCAAACTCACGGGCGACCTCTTCTCCGCCGCCGGTTTTAAAGATATCGACGGTGGCATTACATTCCGGACAGACAAAACCGGACATGTTTTCAACGACACCCACCACTTCCATCTCAACAGTCTTACAGAAATTAAGTGACTTACGAACGTCTGCTAGGGCAACTTTCTGGGGTGTGGTTACCACCAGAGCTTTTATCAGGGGAATGGTCTGGGCAACAGAGAGAGGCTCATCACCCGTTCCCGGAGGAGCATCAATTACCAGATAGTCCAACTCACCCCAGTCAAAATCCGCGACAAACTGGCGAATTGCCTGAATTTTCAAAGGTCCACGCCAGATAATTGCCTCATCCCGATCCTTCATCATATATTCGAGGGAAACAACTTTCAGATTATCATTATATTGCAGAGGAGCAACCAGATCGTTGGGATTCTCCGGTGGAGTCAAACTGCCGGTCATATTCAGCATCCGAATAACATCAGGACCGTGCAGGTCCACATCCATCAGCCCCACTTTATGCCCTTTGCGGGCGAGACCGAGGGCAAGGTTTACGGATACTGTTGACTTTCCAACTCCGCCCTTACCGCTCATTACAAGAATTTTATTTTTGATTTTCCCGAGGGAACGGGTGATGGCATTATCCTGCTGTGCCATTGCTGCCTGTTGGGACTCCTGACTTCCACAGGAGCCGCTTGAACAGGAACTTGATGATCCACATGAACTTGACATAATATCCTCCGATGCCAATCTATTAAAAAGAAAAAAGAATAAGTAATATCTCAAAAGCACGGCAAAAAACCATTAGCAGCCCAAAAGCAACCGACTGTGCCGAAACCTCGGCATACACTAATGCTGTTCTCCGGAAAAGCAAACAATTTCCGCCCCTCATTTGCGACCTGCAGTTCTTTTCTGCTGCTGTTCACTCATTATTAGTAAAAACCACGTCTGTTTTTATTGCTTTCTTGTTGATCTAGCCGTAATATGAAAGATTTTCCATCATACGAAACATTCTCCACAACACATTACAAGGTATCTACATGCTAGGCTGGTTTAAGAAAAAATTTACCCAACCCGACGATGAAAAACAGACGGCAATAACTGCTGAAGAGTCACTTCCAGACCCGCCTGCCCCTGTAGACGCAGCTGTTCAGCCGGAACACGGGCAGCAGGAAGAAAAAACAGTCCAGGGGGAAAATACAGCGACACAGGGTTCTGCAGATGCCGACAGCTCCATGTTCAGCCGTCTCTCCAAACGTCTGTCAAAGACCAAGGAATCACTGGTCTATCGCATGGACACCCTCTTCCTTGGGAAAAAAGAGATCGACGCCGACCTCTTTGATGAACTTGAAGAGATTCTGATCACAGCCGATCTCGGCATCGCCACCACCATGGAGATCCTGGACGATGCCAGAAAACGGGTAAAACGAAAAGAACTCTCAGACCCGCAACTCCTCAAAGGTGTCCTGAAGGAAAAGATTCGCGACTATATCATGGAATCAGACAAACCCGCCGAGCTGGTCATGCCTAAAGATGGTCCGTTTGTCATTATGGTTGTCGGGGTAAACGGGGTCGGCAAGACCACAACCATAGGGAAGATCACCAATAAATTTAAGAAATCCGGACAATCTGTGCTGCTGGTTGCAGCAGATACCTTCCGGGCGGCAGCCGTTGCCCAACTGAAGATATGGGGAGAACGCAACCAGACAAAAGTAGTGTTCCAAAAAGAAGGTGCCGACCCGTCATCGGTTGTTTTTGAAGGAATCGGCAAAGCTATAGACGACGATTATGACGTGGTTATCGTCGATACGGCAGGCAGACTGCATACCCAGGTCAACCTGATGGAAGAGTTGAAAAAAATCAACCGGGTAATGGGAAAACGCCTTACGGGTGCCCCCCATGAGGTTTTACTTGTTCTTGATGCCACCACCGGGCAGAACGGGGTTTCCCAGGCAAAACTTTTCAACGACAGTGTTCCCGTCACCGGGCTCGCCCTCACAAAGCTTGACGGCACAGCAAAGGGCGGCATTATTGCAAACGTCTGCCGAGAGCTCTCCATCCCCATCCGCTTTATCGGGATTGGTGAACAGATTGAGGACCTGCGCGATTTTGATCCCGACGAATTTCTTGATGCCCTTTTTGATGAATAACACCCCTCTCCCTCGTATTTTTTAAACATTTAACCGAGCAAGACAATGGAATATAAAAGCCAGCAACAACCTGGATGCGGAGGCTGTTTTCTCATCCTGGCACTTTTCATCCTCCTCACCGGCGGTTTCTCCGGTCTTTTAAACTTCCTGGGTTTCATTCTCTATTCGGGAATTTTCGGTATTCTTCTCTTTATCGCTGCCTTCTGGGGATTTTCCTACTGGATGCAGAAGAAAATTTCCACCTACGAATCCTCCCAGACCGAAAGTCACAACCGCTTTGTCTGGCTCCTGGTACAGATCCTTATTAATATTGCCAAAATTGACGGAACGGTCAGCAGAGAGGAGGTCACCACCATCAAGCGTTTTTTTCAGGTGAACCTGCGCTACGACCAGACCAAAATGTACTGGATCAAAGAGCTGATCAATCAGGCAGTGGACTCCACCGAATCCATGGAAACCCTGCTCCAGGAATTTCGTTCCACCTTTAAATACGAGCCCCGCCTGATTCTCCTTGAACTTGTCTATCAAGTTCTCTATACCAAGGCAAAGGTACCTGATGCAGAACTTCAGATGGCACGTAACATTGCCGACTATCTGCAGATTACCGATTATGACAAACGCACCATTGAAGCCAAGTACAAATACGGGCAGCAACAGCAGACCACCGGTGCCGGTGGCAATGCCAATCACTACTATGAGGTGCTCGGCTTAACCCCAGGTGCCGACAAAGAAATGATAAAAAAGGCCTATCGAAAACTCAGTATGAAATATCACCCGGACAAAGTCAACCATCTGGGTGCAGAGTTCCGTAGTGTTGCAGAGGAAAAAATGAAGGAAATCAACGCAGCCTACGATTTTTTCACCAAACAATAACAGGAGTACACCAATGACCATATCCGCTAAAATGCGTACTTTCGCCGAAAAATCATCCTGGATTCGAAAGATGTTCGAGGAAGGGGCAAAGATGAAAGCTGAATTCGGAGCTGAAAACGTCTTCGACTTCTCCCTTGGCAATCCCGATGTTCCGCCGCCGCCCGAGTATAACAAGGTCATAAAAGAGATTGTAAATGATGAGACACCCGGCATGCACGCCTATATGCCAAATGGCGGATACCCCTGGGTACGCGAAGCCCTTGCCGCCAAGATGTCCAGGGAACAGGGAGTGGAAGTTTTTCACGGCGATATGCTGATGACTTGCGGAGCTGCAGGAGCCCTGAATGTTGTTATGAAGGCCCTGCTTAATCCCGGAGAAGAGGTAATCCTCCTCGCCCCGTATTTTGTTGAGTATAATTTTTATGTGGATAACCACGGCGGAGTAAGCACAATTGTCAACACCGATGATGAGTTCAATCTGGATCTTGAAGCCATCGAAGCTGCCATCACCGAAAAGACCAAAGCGGTTATCGTCAACTCACCCAATAACCCCACAGGGCAGATCTATTCCCAGGAATCACTAAACAAACTGGGAGCGATCCTTGATCTGAAAGGAGTGGAATTCAAAACCACCATCTATCTGCTGGCAGACGAACCCTACCGGAAGATCATCTTCGACAACAATACGGTGGGCAGCATCTTTCAATCCACTAAAAACTCCATCGTCCTCTCCTCCTACTCAAAAGATCTTTCCCTGCCGGGAGAACGTATCGGATACCTTGCCGTCCATCCCGACATCACTGACAAAGCAGCACTGCTGGATGCCATGACGCTTGCCAACAGAATCCTGGGTTTTGTCAACGCACCCGCCCTTATGCAGCGGGTGGTGGCTGAACTGCAGGATGCCAGTGTGGACAACTCCATCTATGAAGCCAGACGGGAAACATTCTGTAAGATTCTCACCGATGCCGGTTATGACTTTATCCCGCCCAAGGGTGCCTTTTATGTATTTCCCAAGGCACCCATCGAAGATGATGTGAAGTTCTGTGCCATTCTCCAGGAAGAAAAGATCCTTGCCGTTCCCGGTCGAGGATTCGGTGCTCCCGGGTATTTTCGCCTGGCATTCTGTGTCAGTGATTCTGTTATTGCAGGATCTGCCGAGGCCTTTAAAAATGCCATGGAAAAAGCCAAACAGCTGTAGACCTGGTTCTGCTCAGTCACGTTGCTGCCGCCATATTTGTTCCGGCAGCGGCAACAGTGGCTGGAACCTTTGCCCCTTTTCTCAGTGAACTGCTGATACCGCAGCCCCTCCGCTGGAAACCCCTTTCTTCCACCCGGGATCCCTGTCCCCATTCTTCAGGCAGCCCCAAAAGCGATACACTTTTCACAAAAGCCGGAAGCAAGCAAATACGAACAACTCTTCTACATAATTCCCTATATGTACCGACACTGTGCTTCCCATAAATAATATACCTCCTTTTTTTGCACTTTTTTTTTGTTTTCAAGAATTGTTATGATATCATTCCTGTAGAAAAAGATGGAGAAATCCTTCTCTTATCAACTCAGCTAACAGGAATTTTTTATGAAAACACTGAACAATCAGTCCGGGCAGGGGATGACTGAATACATCATCATCGTAGCAGTGATTGCCCTGGCAGCCATCGCCGCATTTTCCTATTTTGGAAGAACCGTACGCAACCAGACAGCCGCCATGAGTGAATCCCTTGCCGGTGACAAAACGGCTGCAACCACCTCCATTACAGATGCAAGCACAGCCGCGGGAAAAGCACAGGCTGAAGGGGGAAAAGACGCCAATCTGAAAGATTATGTGGATCGGCAGACTGATTAAGGCAAATGATCGACTCAATAGATTAGCTCCCATCTTCTCTTTTTTTCGCTCGCGGCTGTCCGTGAAAGAGCCGTAGATGATGCGCCTATCAAACCAGGAGGGTCAGGCTTCTGTTTTTGTCTTGATCCTTATCGGGGTTGTTATCATCAGCGTCATCTTCCTCTTTCAGGCAGGGCGACTGACGACAGAAAAAATGCAGGTGCAGAATGCTGCCGACGCTGCAGCATTCGGTGCTGCTACCCTTGAGGCCCGCTCTCTCAACTTCTCCGCCTACACCAACCGTGCCATGGCTGCCAATGAAGTTGCCATTGGACAGATGATCGGTCTACTCTCTTTTGTGGACGAACTGAAAACCACCGGCGAATATATCGACGAATACGCAGCTGGTCTGGAGGCGGCGACAGCCTGGCTCTTTGCCATCCTGGTGGTCGGTGACGTTATAGAGTCTATCATATCCGCCTTGGTGGCAACCATGGAAGATATCGGCACAACCATAACCGAAGTGGGAGAGGATGTAGAAAAAACAATGGAAACCATTGCCTCTCCTGCCATCAAGGGGTTCTCTATAATCAACGCTGTTTACAGCTACAGTCAGGAGATTTATCATCTTGCGACCATATATCTTGTGACCAGTACCATTTTAAAAAGTGTCGAAGACAACGTACCCGGCACCCCTCCCATGGACATCCATCACCCCCTGGACATGCTGGATGCGAACAAACCAGGTGCCCATCTTTCGGATTTCGGCATGCTGGCTCTCATAGGTCACCTCCCCTCCTATCTTTACACCTACACCAAACGCTACTCCCCTTCCAAACAGAAGAAAGAAAAGGGAAAGTCAGCAAAAGAAAAGGAACAGGAGAAAAAAGACCAGGAACTTCTGACAAAAGATGAACAACGGATCGCACAGGATAGAAAGGATATTGCAAGATACCAGAAGCACCTTGGCAAAGCACGACAGCAAAGGGACAAAGACAAAAAACTGCTGGCAAAAGATCTGAAACAGCAGAAAAAAGATAAAAAAGAACACGACGCCCTGCTGGAAAAATGGAACAAAGACCATGATCCGGAAACCAAAAAAGAACTTGCACAGAGTACAGAACGACTCCGTGACGACAAGCTGCGAATACGCGACGATAAGGCAGCCGTTCAGGAAGATCAAAACAAAATCGACACCATTCAACACCGTCTCACCGCAGCTGAGGACAAACTGCAAAGAGACAAAAAGCGTTTAGGAACGGACGAGAAAAAACAGGCTGACGATGAAAAGAAATGGGATAAACAGCATCATCAGGGTAAAGAGGAAAATGAAGGCATGCAGCGGATGGCTGCCACCATACGGGAAGCCAGGGACCCTTTTACCAGCGGCGGTCCCCCCATCTATGATAAAAATATTTACAACCTGAAATTCAAATTCGGCAATCGGGACTGGAAATTCGGGTATGGTTTCGACCTGAATCTGCATGTGGGCAAGATTCACTTTGGTCACCTTAAATTTTTCACCGGTCTTGACAGTAAAGGTGGATCTGAGCTGCGATTTAAAGGAAAAAATTATGTGTGGTCCGGAGTTGACACGTCAGTTCTTGAAGCAGAACTCGATATCCTCGGTACTCCCATTGAGCTTGCCATTCCAACCGGCGGTGGAGGCTATCAGGCAGGCAGCAGTGCGGAACCTGAAAACATCCTCACTCCCTTAGATATGCCCCCCACCCTTGGTGATTACGGAAAACCAAAAACATATGGCGGTGCCGGCTATCCCTATGGCCGCTGGCCAGCCTGGGAAGGTGCGTCCCTTGAACTTGCGGAGAACGATGTTGAAGGAACACCTTATGGAGGTCTTCGCCCTTACAGGGACATGAGCAAAATGGATCTGCCAAAGAAGAAGAAACTCCTCAGTAATCCCTTCGATGCCCCCTTTTTCCTGGTGGGCGTAATCCGTAAATTCGACGACATCCATAAAGACGATCCAAAATTCAGCGATGAAATGAACCTTCTTGATGATAATCCGAAGAATAACCGGATGGGAGCCATTGCCAAGTCTGAGCTTTTCTTCAACCGCCCCAGGGATCTCAGCTATTTTTGGCGAGCAGACAAAAAAATCGAGAAGCCAAATGTGTTCAGCCCGTTCTGGAAGGCGCGACTGGCAAAAACAACGGATCTTGAACGTTTCCTCGCCATGGCAATTCAGCATAACACCATCTGGCTGGCAAAAAAAGATGCCGGGCAGATCCCTGCCCTGGAAGGAATCAAAGAAAAACTGGATAAAATCCTTAAAAGTCTCAACGACTTTCTTTAAAAATATGATGCCCATTCCATTTCCAGCAACAGACAACAGAGGGCAGGCAGCCAGCGAGTGTATTATTGTCTCTGTTTTTCTGCTGATCCCCCTCTTTCTGATCGTTCCCCTTCTAGGGAAGTACATAGATATCAAACATGCGGCAATTAATCAGGCACGTTTTGAAGCATGGGAGTACACAGTGTGGGATGGTCCCAACCAAAGAGTAATGAATGACATCAGGGACGACCAGAGTGCCGGACCACGCTCATTTGCACAAACACGGAGCAACGGAATCAAGTACTTTTTCAGTGATCCCACAGATGAAGACTACGGAAAAGTACAGATGCCGTTTCGGGAAAATCCTCTCTGGCTTGACCACCGGGGGGAGACTCTCTTTGTCCATCCGCAAAAAATAATGAGTGGTGAACAAAAGGAAAATAAAACCCCTGACGGACTTGGAGGAGTGTTGGATTTCATCTTTGATATCATCAACTTTACAACCACAATCTTTGGCGATATCATGAAGTTCGTTCACGTCGATGCCAAGTTTGATGCCATCTACACCAAGGGGTATTTCACCTCCGATGTGAATATCAATCTACGTTCCATTGACGATATCCTTCCCGTCTATTCCCTAGCGGACGCAACTTCAGAAACGGTGGAAACACCCCTGCATCTCAGTGCCAAGGCCTCTGTTCTTACCGATTCCTGGAACAGCGGAAGTACCGAAAACGCCACCTCAGAGACAAGGGGGCTTGTCTTCACAGCACTTTTAAAACCGGTATCAGATACGGTGAACGGTATGGTTTCAGGGATCAACGATCTGGTTTCCCATATTCCACTTCTAGAGATACAACTTCCATCCATGCCGGATTTTGGATATGTCAAGGACGACCTGGTTCCCTTTGAACATCTCGAAGACAACAGGAAACAGCTGCGGGACAAATCGGGACTTTATTACTATGAATAGATTCCGCCTGCACTCCATCACTGTTTTTTGTTTCCTCCTGCTTTTCCTGCAGACCGCATCTGCCCTGGGAGCGGCAAAAGAATTCCCCGTACCCGACTGGCTTAAGCCCTCTTCCGTTGCCCGGGAAATGATTATCAATGGGATTCCCTCGTCGGTGCTGGAGTTTCAATCTTACCGGAAAATGGAAGACCTTCTTGATTTTTACCGACACAAATGGAATGACACAACTCCCAAAAAACCGGGTTATCGGGAGAGCATTATCCCTCCGTGGCATATTATCGCCCGACTTGACCATCAGTATCTCTATACGGTGCAGGTACAGGAAGGGGACGATCTGCAGATTACAGGATACCTTGCCCTTGCGGATCTGAAACAGATAAAAGATCAAAAAAGACATCGTGCAGAAACAGTTCCTCAGATGAGCCCCAGTCAAATAGTTAACGACGTGACAAGCAACGACTCCGGAATATCAGGACGAACTCTGCTCCTTGCCAACAGCTACTCGCTCTCCAGCAACATCAGCTACTACAGAAATTACTACGAGGATCACGGTTGGGGAATGCTTATGGACAGAGGAGAAAAGGGTGGACAGGTTCTTGCCTACAGAAAAGGCGGCAGGGAGGCACATCTTGTACTCAGCCGCTCTGGTGACTCCACAGCCATTGTCATGAACATTATCAGCAGGAACTGACACAGGAGGAAAAACCAGCATGCAGACATTATCCCGGCAGACAGAGCGTACGTCAAACAGCCAATCCGGACAATCGGCAGTGGAGTACCTGGTAATCCTCACCGCACTGCTGATTATTGTCCCGCTCTGGCCCTCTGTGTACCGTCAGCTCAGCCATACAATGCAGGACAAATACAGCAGTTACGCCTTTGCAGTTTCCATCTCCGATCCACCCAGTAAAGCCTTTGACGATGAGATCAAGAAAGACACCGGAAAGGTGGGACATTTCCTGAAAACCCTGAAAGATATCGGGAAAGTCCTGAAACAGGATATTTTCGGCTCACTTATCCATGGAAAGATGCCGAGCAAAGATGCCCTGAAAACATTATTGAAGCTTGTAAAAGGGTTGTTCTGATGATACGCTCATAGCGTACAACCTTGTAATACCATTCAATATCCTTTAAAGAGATACTCTTCAACATGAACACAAGCAAGCAGGACGACGCACAAGGCAAAAGCAGGAAACTCTTCATCGCCGCATTTTTCTTTGCCCTCCTGGCAGGGCTGGGAACCATGATCTACCTGAACGTCCTGGAACGCCGTCTTAAAGAGCGCTTAACCCCGCCAAAGAAACAGATGGTTAATGTTGTTGTAGCAAGTCGGGACCTGCCGGCAGGCAGTGTGGTCAACACCTCCACCATGTCCGTGCGACCTGTTCCCAAATCCTACGTCAACAGTGATATCTTCACCCCCTCCCAGTTTGATTCCATCCAGGGCGCCATCCTGGTAAAACCGCTGCAGCACGGAAAGATGCTTGCCCAGGACTATATCGATCTGAAAATTGCCAAGGATTTCTCGGGTACCATCCAGACAGGACACCGTGCCATCACCATCCAGGTAGACGAATTAAATTCCATATCCGGACTGATTCGTCCCGGAAACTTTATCGATCTTTTCACCAGAGTATCATCATCAGCCCTGCCCTCAGCAGGATCTGACAGTGGAGGAGATGTGGTCATTCCCGTTCTGGTAGATGTTCTTGTCCTTGCCACCGATAAAGCATCCGCCCGTCCCAATGAAGACGAATATAAAAACCTCGACAGCCGGGAAAGAAAGCGAACCTACAACACACTTACCCTGGAGGTTACTCCCAGGGAGTCTGCCCTTATCGCCATTGCCGAATCAAGGGGAGAACTTATCGCAGCTCTTCGCAACAGTAGTGACACAGGCGGCATCCTCTTCAACAGAGTAGGGATTGCAGACCTTGTCTCCCATTCCAGTGCAATGCTTGAGGCAGCTGTAAGTAAACAGCAGAACAGAAAACTCAGCGGGATACACCTGAACAGTAATGGACAACTGGTGACAAAGGACGGGATCGTCATCAAAACACCGGGTCTTCATCTGGATAAAAATGGTCTTCTGGTGACCAAAAACGGAACGGTGCTCTCCGGGCGCAATCTGATAGTCGGTGACGACGGTCGAATTCGTACAAAAGACGGAAAACTTGTCGACACAGCCACCCTTGTTACCGGTAAGGACGGCACCCTTATTGACGGCGACGGCACGGTGCTCACCAGTAACGGCTACGGAACTGCCAAAGGCGGTTTTCTCATCGACAAAAACGGCAACGTGATGACCCGCAGTGGTGATATTCTGAAAGGACTTAGCGTGGGCAAAGACGGAAAGGTGAGGACAAAAGACGGCAAAGTGGTGACGGCTGACGAGATACAGATCGACAAAGACGGGAAGGTTCGCATCGTCCCCTCTGCGGACAGCACTCTTCACCTGGCAAAGGACGGCAGCCTGCTGACAGCAGATGGACAACCTGCCCGGCCTCGCGATCTGGTCACGGTTGACAAAGACGGTGTGGTGAGGGCGAAGAACGGTCGTATCTTAAAAGGGGTTA
>JANTGG010000042.1 GCA_024763035.1 Desulfocapsa sp.
ATGGTCCAGCGTGGAAAGTTCCCGTCTTCGATGCTGTTAAAAAGATCTTCCTGGTGAGATTCCCGGTTTTTACCGACAAGGATTTCTGCCTCCTGGTCTGTCAGATTCCTGATTCCCTGTTGGCTGTGGAAGTGGAATTTTACCCAGGATCGTTTGTTTTCTGCATTAATAAAACTGAAGGTGTGACTGCCGAAACCATGCATGTGCCTGTAGGTGGCAGGAATGCCACGTTCGCTCATGGTGATGGTTATCTGGTGCAGTGCCTCCGGCAGTGATGTCCAGAAATCCCAGTTATTTTTTGCACTGCGCATATTTGTTTTTGGATCACGTTTAACGGCATGGTTCAGATCCGGGAACTTTAAAGGATCACGAAGGAAAAAAACGGGGGTGTTATTACCAACCAGATCCCAGTTGCCCTCTTCGGTATAAAATTTCAATGCAAAACCACGGATATCACGTTCAGCATCTGCTGCCCCTCTTTCTCCTGCTACTGTTGAAAATCTGGCAAACAGCCCGGTCTTTTTCCCGATTTCTGAAAATATTTTCGCTTTGCTGTACATGGTGATATCATTGGTAACCGTAAAGGTTCCATAGGCACCGGAACCTTTTGCGTGCATACGCCGTTCCGGGATTACTTCCCGGTCAAAATGGGCGAGTTTCTCAAGAAACCAGACATCTTGCATCAGTAATGGTCCACGTGCACCTGCTGTTATAATGTTCTGGTTGTCCGGTACGGGGGCACCGTTGTTGCCGGTTAATTTGCTTTCTTCAGTCATTTTTTTTCTCCTGTATGTTTATTTTTGTGGTGCTGTTAAGATGCTTGTTGTCACAATATAAGAATATTTAGGTAATAAGAATGTATCTTAATAAATGGGCAAAAAAATGTGACAATTATCCTTTTTCTTCAAGACATGTGTTGCAGATACCATGAATTTCAAGATGACGGGACTCAACTTCCCCCATATTGTTGACGAGATCGGGAAGCGAACTGTTGTCAAAATCCGACCAGTAGATATCCTTTACTCCTTTACAGCGGGTACAGATAAAATGATGATGGGGAGTGAGATTGATATCAAAGAGAGTGCGTTCATTGAGGATATGAAGCTTTTTAATCAGCCCGAGTTCATCAAAGGTGGCAAGTGTCCTGTACACAGTATCGATGGCAATGGTGGGCAACCTTTTATGCAGGCGGGTATGGATTTCCTCAGCAGAGGGGTGATCAGCACCAGACGACAGCAACTCCCTGAAAATTTCAAGACGCTGGTGGGTGAGTTTGATCCCGGCATCACTGCAAACCTGTTTCAACTGCTGCAGCTGTTCTGTACTGAAAGGTTTCCTGTTCATTGGTTTTACTTGTAAGAATTGATCTTAATTAAGACAATATGTTAAAAATAATATTCTGTCAATAAGAATTATTGCTGCTTGCTGTTTTAATGGAGGAGAGGGGTGATACTGCGGTGGATTCTCCCGCAGCAGGGTGCTGCGGGAGAGAAAAAATTGAAATATTATCTGTTAGACACTGGTTTCGTTCAGCCAGAAGTCATGAAGATTGCAAAAACTGGTTGCAAAGATCTTCCCTTTATATCCGGCAGGCAGGTCAAAAGTAGATCTTGCCTCTTTGTCGGCAGGGGAAAATACCTTTGCACCGGCAACAGTACCGTCTTCGAGAACCAAGGTGTGACGGACAATATAATGTTTTTCAGCCATACCATGTTTTGTGAAAACCGTTACTTTATCTCCTTCAACAGTTATTGAGGGCAGATGACTGCCGACTTTTTTTGCCCATTTTCCGGGATTGTCTGCAGTGTAGACAATGTTTGTGAACGGAGCAGTGGTTGCTCCGGCTGAAGATACGGAACCAAGCGCCAGGATGGATGCTGCTGCCAGGCTGCCTTTTAGAAAATCTCTTCGTTCTGTCATGCGAGTCTCCTGAGTTGAATTAATAAAGAGAATTGTTACTCAATAATATGTTCTGTCGGGAATATGTCAAGGACTGAAAGATAAAAGCAGTTGATAAACATCGATAATGCACTGTAACCTGCCATATTTTTCGGTACCTCCTTGTGGGGGTGCGGAATTTCCTCACGAATTGTCCTGCAAAAAAACAGGTAAGTGAAGATGATGTCTCTGAATAGTTACCGTTTTTTTTAAGTTTCCTTTTACCAGTTGATTTTGGAAAAATCAGGAGCAGGGGAAACTGTTAAGAATCACATGGTTGTCAATTATTCAGTATTAGAGTAAATTCCGACACCGAAGATGTCTGCCGGCTCTTCAGTTTCTCCCGGTAAGTAGAAAACATCGGCGATCAATCTTGAGACCGGCACTTTTCAGTATCCCCTTGGGGGATTAATAGCTTCATCACGTTCTTTTAAGGTGTATGCTTTACATGGAAGTTTTTTTCTGTAATACTCTAAAATAAAAAGGAAATTCACATGAGAGTCGTCGCGTTCAGCGGAAGTGCCCGCAAGGATGGAAATACAGCCCTGCTCCTCAAGACCGCCCTGGCAGAACTTGCAAAATCCGGTATTGATACGGAACTGGTACAGCTTGCCGGTAAAAAGATTCACGGCTGTGTTGCCTGTTATCAGTGTTTTAAGACTAAAGACGGTCGATGTGCTGTGGAAAAAGACTGTATCAATGAGTGCCTGGATAAGATGAGGGGAGCGGATGCCATTCTGCTTGGTTCCCCCACCTATTTTGCAGATGTTTCCACTGAGATGAAAGCATTGATGGATCGCTGTGGAATGGTGAGTCGGGCCAATGATGATATGTTCAAGCGTAAACTGGGAGCGGCTGTGGTTGCGGCAAGACGTGCCGGGGCAATCCATGTGTTTGATTCCATGAATCACTTTTTTTTGATCGGGCAGATGATAGTGGTTGGTTCCAATTACTGGAATATTGGTATGGGACGGGAAAAAGAAGAGGTCGCAAAAGATGAGGAGGGGATGACTACCATGAAGGTACTTGGTGAAAACATTGCATGGGCTCTTGGAAAACTGAAGTAGGATAGCGAAGTAATTTTTTTCATCTCCTTCGTTGTGCTACATTGGATGTAACTTATGATTTTTCTATGAGATTGCCAGGTAAACGGAGTGTGTGAGTGAGTCCCGACAAAAAACAGATAACCATCCTTGTGGTGGACGATGAGCAGGTTCATCGCTATGTGCTCAGTTCCATGTTTAAGGAGTGGGGCTGGAAATGCGTTGAGGCGGATGACGGTCGTGTGGCAGTGGATGCGGTTCAGAAGTTTTCCTACGACGCCATCTTGATGGATGTGAGGATGGCACGTATGGACGGAATGGAGGCATTTCGTCATATCCATGAGCAGTATCCCGCATTGCCTGTTGTCATAATGACTGCCTACTCATCTGTGGATGCCGCCGTTGAGGCTATAAAACACGGGGCGTATGATTATCTGACCAAACCCCTTGATTTTGATCGTCTGCGGCTCACCCTCGAACGGGCTGTGGATCGAAAGCAGGTTGAGGAAAAAAAACAGGAACAGCAGATAGTTGAGCCTCCGTCAACGTCGTCTGCCATTATCGGCAGTTCTCCGCCCATGCTGGAGCTTCTGGAGATGATTTCCTACGTTGCTCCCACTGAAGCGACGGTGCTCATTACCGGTGAGTCCGGTACGGGAAAAGAGCTTGTGGCAGCAGAACTGCATGCCAACAGCGAGCGGCGGGATGGGCCTTTTGTCCGGGTAAACTGTGCGGCTCTTGCGGAAAACCTTCTGGAGTCTGAACTCTTTGGGCATGAAAAGGGTGCGTTCACAGGTGCCGACAGACAGCGTGATGGAAAGTTCGTGCAGGCAGAAGGCGGGACCCTGTTTCTTGATGAAATCGGTGAGACCAGTCAGGCAATGCAGGTTAAATTATTGCGGGTGCTGCAGGAGCAGGAATTACAGCGGGTGGGAGGGGATGAGACCATTAACACCGACGCCAGAATTATCGCCGCCACCAATCGTGATCTGGAAAAAGAGGTGCGGGAGGGAAATTTTCGTGAAGATCTTTACTATCGCCTGAATGTGGTCACAGTTGTTGTTCCTCCTTTGCGTGAACGGGGGAGGGATGTTGAGCAGCTGGTGCAGTTTTTTGTGGAGAAATTTGCTGCTAAAAACAGACGCAATGTCTCCGGGATCACTCCTGAATGTCTGCAGCTGCTTGCAGCGTATCATTGGCCCGGAAATGTGCGTGAGCTGGAAAATGCCATAGAACGGGGCGTTATTCTGATGCGTGGCGAGTACCTTACAGAAAAAAGCCTGCCCATGCCTATTCTCAGGCAGAGCAGGGGAGAGTCTGTCGGGGAAACCGTTAAAGAGCCGTCTTCGCTGCAGGAAGTGGAAAAGGTCATGATCTTAAAGACCCTTGAGGAAACGGGCGGTAACAAGAGTGAAGCAGCAAGACGTTTGGGAATTACCCGTAAGACCCTGCAGAACAAACTGCATAAATACGGCAGTTGAAAAAGGGGAAAGATTCCGGGAACTGTATAGTGCCAAGGGAGAGAAACCGGATAATGCTGAAAAATGATGAATAGTGACATTGCAGTGACACCTGCAGCCATCAGTTGACTCTCTATAGTCGCTGTGGTATGCAAATATGAGTGAAGAGGTACTTTTCGGGCTGGAGGATACATCCTTCAGCCCTCGTAATTTTATAAACAGGGAGTAAAATCAATGAGGACAGATATCGTCCATATTGGTGCCGGTGAGTTAACATACGAGATTCGAAATATCGTCAATGTCGGCATGAAGCTGCAGAAACTCGGGCTGAGTACTAATTGGGAAAATATTGGGGATCCTATCATGAAAGGGGAAGAGATTCCTCTCTGGATGAAAGAGATTGTTTCCAATGCGGTAATGAAGAACGAGACCTACGGATACTGCCCCACCAAAGGTGTGCTTGCCACCCGTGAGTTTATTGCGGCGGAAACCAATAAACGCGGTGGTGTGCAGATTGATACTGAGGACATTCTGTTTTTTAACGGTCTGGGTGATGCCATCTCCAAGATCTTCGGATTCCTCCGTCGTACTGCACGGGTCCTTGTGCCCACACCAAGCTATACGACTCATTCCTCTGCCGAAGCGGCACATGCCGGTGATAAGCCGTTGACCTATATTCTTGATCCCAATAACCACTGGTATCCCGATCTTGATGATCTGGAGAAATCTATCAAGTATAACCCGGCAGTGGCTGGCATTCTGATTATCAATCCGGACAACCCCACAGGAGCAGTTTATCCAACACCCATTCTGGAATCCATTGTTGAACTTGCCAAACGCTATGATCTCTTTATTGTCTGCGATGAGGTGTATCATCATATCGTCTATAACGGGACCTCCACATCGGCTCTTTCCGATGTGATCGGAGATGTGCCTGCCATCGCCATGCGCGGTGTCTCAAAGGAAATGCCCTGGCCCGGTTCACGCTGCGGCTGGATAGAGGTGTATAACGGGGACAAAGACCCCATGTTCACCAAATATATTCATTCCATTTTAAACGCCAAGATGGTGGAGGTCTGTTCCACAACGCTTCCGCAGAGTGTGTACCCGGAAGTTGTACAGCATCCCAGATATCAGGGCTATCTCGAGGAACGGATTGCTCGTTACGAAAAGTTCTCAAACATTGCCTATGATGCCTTAAAAGATGTGAAAGGGGTGCTGGTTAACCGACCCAATGGCGCCTTTTATATGAGTGTCTGTTTTGAGAACGGTGCCTTGACTGACAGGCAAACTCTGCCCATTGAAAATAATGAAGTGCGGGAACTGGTAGAGTCTCTGGTGGCCCCTGAGGAAACATCGCTTGATAAACGCTTTGTCTATTATCTTCTGGGGGCAACCGGTGTCTGTGTGGTTCCATTGACCTCATTTGCCACCGATCTGCAGGGTTTTCGAGTGACGCTACTCGAACGTGATGAAGAGGTGTTTCAGAGGGTCTTTGAGACCATTGCTGTTTCCATCCGGAAATATCTGGAGAGTTCCTCATAGCACTCGTCAGCGGCAATACCTCAGGGCTGAAAAAGAATCAGCTCAAACTGCTGCAGCGTCTTGCCGGGAAACGGGGGCGCAGCGATGTGATTATTGCTCCGGAGACGGCACGGGCACTGTGTCAGCTGTCTTTTGAACTGAACAGGCAGATCGGACTTCTTCTGCGGCGCTCCGGAAAAGTTGAGGCGGTGATCGTTGGAGATTTTGGTGGAATCCTGATTCCCACCCTGTCTCATATTCGCAGTCGCGGGCGGTTGAAGGGGCTGCGGCTTGTTCATACCCATCTTGCGGGAGAGGATATCAGTGATGAGGATCTGATGGATCTCCTTTTTCTGCGTCTCGACCTTTTGTCCGTAGTAAAGGTTACAGAGGAAGGACTCCCGGAAAATCTCTACTCAGTTCATCTGCTTCCCGATTCCCGGGACGGAAAAAACTGGGCATTTCTGCCGCCTGTCCATCCTGCAAATCAGCACGATTCCTTTGACGAGTTTATCCATGCTCTGGAGGGTGAGTTCACCCGAAAAGACAAGGGAGAATCCCTTGATAAGGGAGAAGACCGGGCGATTCTTGTATCTGTCAGCACCGAGTCGCGTCTGCAGGCGGAGGAATCCCTTGCCGAACTGGTCGAACTTGCCGGATCCGATAATATAGTCGTCCTTGATACTGTCCTGCAGCGAAGAAGAAAGGTGAATCCCCGCCTGATCCTCGGCAAAGGGAAACTCGCAGATATCATGATTACGGCACTGCAGCTGAATGCCAATCTGCTTATCTTCAACCAGGAGTTGAACCCTTCTCAGATACGTTCCATCACCGATTACAGTGAGATGCGTGTTATAGACCGCACCCAGCTGATCCTCGATATCTTTGCCCATCGGGCGTTGTCCAGGGAAGGAAAACTGCAGGTGGAGATGGCACAGCTTAAGTACATGCTGCCCAGGCTTTCCTCCCGTGATGATGCCTTGTCACGGCTCACAGGTGGGATTGGGGCAAGGGGGCCCGGTGAAACCAGGCTTGAGATTGACCGGCGGCGGATTAATGATCGTCTGGCACGATTAAGCCGGGAATTAAAAAAAGTCAGTAAGGAACGGTATCGACGACGCTCCAGACGCCGGAAAAAAGATCTGCCTGTCCTTTCCCTTGTGGGGTACACAAATGCCGGAAAGTCTACTCTCCTCAATACCCTCACCAAAAGTGAAATTATTGCCGAGGATAAGCTTTTCGCAACGCTTGACCCGACCAGTCGTCGTCTTCGTTTTCCCCAGGAGATGGAGGTGCTGCTCACAGATACCGTGGGCTTTATCCGCAATCTTCCTGCCGATTTGCTGCAGGCCTTTTCAGCCACCCTTGAAGAGCTGGAAGAGGCTGATCTGCTGGTGCATGTGATTGATGTTTCCAATCCTGTTTTTCGGGAACAGATGCTGGTGGTTGAAGATCTGCTGCGTAAGCTTGATCTCGACACTATCCCCTGTATGAAGCTCTTTAACAAGGTCGACAAGATAGCGGGAAATACGATACTGCTTGCTGAGGTGGAGCGGGAGGGGGTGGCAGTCAGTGCTCTTGATGCCGTGAGTCTGAAGCCTTTTCTTCTGCAGGCACAGCAGAAGATCGGAAAGATCCTCCACTACGAACAACAGCCTGCAGAATAATCTCAGGGTTGGAGGTAAAAGCCGAGATCTTTGCCAAGCTGACCCTTGTCTTCAAATTCACAGCCGATAATATTCTTTTTGCGGATGGATTTGACGATAACGTCTTTGGCGATCTGGGTTTCTTTTTTGTTGTCGAGGGTGAAGGTGATGCGGGCTCGTTGACCTTCACTGATGTTGTGGATACCGGAAACGGTGAAGCCCACTCCGCTGCGGGAGATATTAAAGAGCTGCATCCTGCCGCCGCCATTACTGCCGGCTGAATTGAGGGTGTAAAAACCGGCAAGTTTAGTAGGTTTACGGTAATGTCTGCGAAAATCCAAAGAGACAATAAAGATGCATCCACAGCCGCAACGGGTTTTGAGGGTATGGGCAATATTGCGAAATTTGCTTACCGGGGTGATCTTAACAGTGTTACACTCAGGACATCTGATTGACGCAGTGTTGTTCCCTGTCACAAAAGTGTTTTGAACCTTCAGCCCATGTTGGCGTTTCGTCAGCATCTCTGTATCCCCAATTCCCACTGCTTATTTCATCTTCCACACTTCTCTAAATTTTATTGTATCAAACTGGAGGAAATTTACTATAGGTAAAAATACCTATTTTTTGTCCTGCAATAATGCGAAAACATGGTAACTGTCAGTGATTAAATAATTAATTATGTGGTGTGTTGTGAATAAAAAACTATTTTACCTGCTAGGCATTTAACGCCAGGGGCGAGCTCCTGTGGTTCCCTTTTGCATGTCTCCATGTATCATCATAAAATGACAATCTATTCAATAGCTGTTTCAGTCGTAGATAAGAACTGTATATCGTTCCAGAATTTCTTCGGTCTCTCTGTCCAGTTCACTTGCGACCTCGTGGATCTGGTAAGTCTTGTTGCAGCCGGTGCAGCGCATACGAACCCGACCGCACTGGCGGAGTACTTCAAGTTTTGCCTGACATTTCCTGCATTTCATAATTTATTTATTGTTTATCCGAGCAGTTGTTCGCGGGTGAACAGTGATTCCAGAGTATATCCTGCATCGGCAAGCACCTGGGTGCCACCCTCCTGACGTTCCACCACTGTAATAATCTGCGCCACCACAAAACCCTGAGATTCCACCCGTTCGATTACTTTGATTAATGTTCCGCCGGTGGTAACCACATCTTCAAGAAGTGTCACGCGGCAGCCGGGTGTCATATTGCTGAGCCCTTCGATATAGTTTTCGGTACCGTGTCCCTTTGCTTCCTTACGAACGATAAAGGCGGGAATGGCTTTTCCTTCCAGGTGGCTGACAATTGAGACCGCAGTTACAAGCGGATCTGCACCAAGGGTCATTCCGCCAACGGCCATGATGGGCTCATCGGCTTTTAACATGAGCTCAAAAATCAGCTTACCGCAGAGATAGGCACCTTCGGCGGAGAGACTGGTTTGTTTCACATCCACATAGAAGTCGGATGTTTTTCCGGAGGTAAGGGTGAAATTGCCCTTTCTGTAGGATTTTTCGAGAATAATTTCTTTTAATCGTTGTCTGTCGCTCATGGTTACCTGTTGAGATTTGAAGTTTGTAAAATAGCAGAAAACATACCATATAAAATTATCAGTTTTTACACAAGGAACAAGAAAAAACTGGTAATAATAAAAAAATCCATGTTATTTTGAGGGATTGAACATTGACTGTATTTCCACGTGGATGGATCACATTTTCTAACACTTGAGGAGTCTATATGTGCGGAATTGTAGGGTATGTAGGGAAAAGGCGTGTTGTTCCGGTTGTTCTTGGCGGATTGAAACGGCTGGAGTACAGGGGCTATGACTCTGCAGGTATTGTCTATCACGAAGATGGTGCTCTTAAAAAATTCCGCAGTGAAGGGAAGTTAATTAACCTCGAAAACAGCATGGAAGAGGCGATCGGGGCTGCCTCCCATATCGGACTTGGTCATACCCGCTGGGCAACACATGGTGCCCCCACCACCGCCAATGCTCACCCTCACAGTGACTGCAGTGGAGAGCTTGTCGTGGTACATAACGGCATTATCGAAAATTATCACTCCCTGCGCACAGAACTTGTGGAAAAAGGTCATGTCTTTGCTTCGGAGACAGACACCGAGGTGCTCGCCCATCTGATAGAAGAATATCTCGACGGGGATCTTCGTGCAGCAGTGACAAAAGCACTCAGCCGTGTTGAGGGGTCGTATGCCCTGGGAGTGCTCTGGACGGGGATGCCGGATACGCTTATCGCCGCCAGAAACCACAGTCCGCTTGTCCTTGGCGTGCATGAAGAGGAGGGTGGTTTTATGGCTTCTGATATTCCGCCCCTTCTCCCCTATACCGACCAGGTCATTTTCCTTGATGATCGCGAACTTGCCGTGCTGACAGCCGAGGGTGCGACTGTGTATTCACTTGAAAGTGGTGAGGAAGTTACAAAGGAAACAAAGATCATCGCCTGGAATGCCGCCATGGCAGAGAAAGGCGGGTATAAGCACTTTATGCTCAAGGAAATCTATGAGCAGCCCCGGGCTATTGTCGATACAGTTTCAGGGCGTATTAATCCGGAGACCGGGAGTGTTGAGCTTCCTGAGATGAATCTCAGTGATGAAGATCTTGCAGGTATTGAGCGCATCTTTCTTGTTGCCTGCGGGACATCCTGGCACGCTGCCCTTGTTGCCAAATACTGGATCGAACGCTGGGCTGGAATTCCGGTGGAAGTGGATATCGCCTCCGAGTTCCGCTATCGTAAATTACTGATAGATGAACGGGTGCTTACCGTATCCATCTCACAGTCGGGAGAAACTGCGGATACGCTGGCTGGAATTCGGCTTGCCAAAGAACTCGGTTCAAAAATCGTCACCATCTGCAATGTGGTCGGCTCCACCATGACCCGTGAGGCACATGGGACGGTTTATACCCATGCCGGACCGGAGATTGGTGTGGCATCGACAAAAGCCTTTACCTCTCAGCTTGCCGCCCTTTTCCTGTTCACCCTCTATCTTGCCGAAAAACGAGGCAGTATGGAGGCGGATCAGCGTCTGCTCCTCGGCAGGGAGCTGATCAATGTCGCCAAGGTGATTGAGAAAGAACTGCCGATTTTACAGAACGATATTAAAGAGCTGATAGAAAAATTTTATGACAGCCGGGATTTTCTCTTTGTGGGCAGGGGGCTGAATTTCCCCATTGCCCTTGAAGGGGCATTGAAACTGAAGGAAATTTCCTATATTCATGCAGAAGGATATGCCTCCGGTGAACTGAAACATGGCCCTATTGCCCTTATTGATAAGGAAATGCCCGTTCTTGGCCTTGCTCCCAAAGACAGTGTTTATCAAAAATCGATTTCCAATGTGGAGGAGATAAAGGCACGGCAGGGACGTTTGATTCTTATCGGTAGCAAAGGGGATGAACATCTGAAGACCATCACTGAGGATGTGCTCTATCTGCCGGAGATCCATGAAGAGTTAAACCCCATTCTGTACACCATCCCTGCACAGCTTCTCTCCTACGAGATTGCCGCAAGACGCGGCTGTGATGTGGATCAGCCCAGGAATCTTGCCAAAAGTGTGACTGTGGAATAAATGATCTCCATCGGGCTTGAAAATCTCGAGGGTGCAGGTTTGAACCTTGTCGGTAAACGTCTCGGTCTGCTCTGCAATCAGGCTTCGACTGATCGCTCTTTACAGCACAGCCGGGATGTGCTGCTGCAGATGTTCGGCAAACAGCTCACCTGTCTGTTTTCACCGCAGCATGGGTTTTTCTCGGAAAAGCAGGATAATATGATCGAATCGGATCATCAGATCGATCCTGTCTCCGGTCTGCCGGTTTTCAGCCTTTACGGAGATATGAGAAAGCCTGATGGTGCCATGTTCGAGCATCTTGATGTTCTGCTTATTGATATTGTTGATGTGGGCACAAGGGTTTACACCTTTCTCTACACCATGGCGTATTGCCTGCAGACTGCCGCAGAAGAGGGAAAACAGGTGGTGGTGCTGGACAGACCCAATCCCATAGGATGTGCCGTTGAGGGAAATATTCTCCGTGATGACTGCCGCTCATTTGTCGGGCTCTATCCCATTCCCATGCGTCACGGGATGACCTTTGCCGAACTCGCCCTCTTTCTTAACGAAGAGTTTGCTATCGGGGCAGATCTGCATGTGGTTCCCATGAAGGGCTGGCAGCACTCCATGTATTTTCAGGACACCGGGTTCCCCTGGGTGTCGCCGTCGCCCAATATGCCCACCCCGGCAACCGCCCTTGTGTATCCAGGACAGGTAATCTGGGAAGGCACAAATTGTTCCGAGGGCAGGGGCACAACACTTCCCTTTGAGTTCGTTGGTGCCCCGTATTGGGAGCATGATGAGATTGTACACTCTCTGCAGAAAACACCACTGCCCGGCTGTTATCTGAGACCCCTGATCTTTCAGCCCACATCAGGAAAATGGGCAGAACAGAACTGCACAGGATTTCAGATACATGTGACAGATCCTTCTCTGTTTCTTCCCTACCGGACAAGTATTTCTTTACTGCAGGCAGTGATAAGGTGCTATCCGGATGACTTTTCTTACAAACAGCCGCCCTATGAGTATGAATTTGAGCGTCTGCCAATGGATCTGATACTTGGAGACAAAGAGTTGCGAAAAGGCCTGGAAGAGGGTACGGATATCCTGGAGCTGGAGTCTGCCTGGCAGCCGGAACTGGATATCTTTTGTGATGTGCGAAAAAAATATCAGTTGTATTCCTGAAAAAAAACGATCTGATTCCTTCAACACCGGTAAATAGAAATGCTGATGTAGGAGCTCGCCCCCGCGAGCGATCCGATAGACCCTGCCGAAAAATAATTAAAAAAATAAAAACAAAAAAGAATGAAAACTCTCAAAGAATTGACAGCACTTGTAGATGGTGAATGCATTGGTGACGACCAGACTCAGATTACAGCCTTTGCTCCGTTGGAGACTGCAGAATCCAGTGATATTTCCTTTCTGGTAAAGGCAAAGGATAAGGATCAACTCACACAGTGCAGGGCAGGGGCGGTGATCGTACCCATGGATATTGAAGAAGCGGACCTTCCCATTATCCGGGTAAAGGATCCCTACCTTGCCTCGGCAATTATTCATACCTGTCTGTTAAATAAGGTTTTTACTGCCCAAGGAGTTCATCCACGGGCATATCTAGCTGATGAGACAACAGTCCCGGATCAGGTTTCCATCGCTCCCCTTGCCTGTATAGGTGAACGTGTGCAAATTGGGGAACGGGTGAGTATCGGATCCGGTACGGTTATCGGTGACGATGTGGAAATAGGTGACGATACGGTTATAAAGGCAAATGTCACCATTGAGCACGGGTGTAAAATCGGTAAACGGGTTATTATCTATGCTGGGGCAGTGATCGGTAGTGACGGCTATGCCTATGCAACGGATGCCATGGGTAATCACGTGAAACGTCCGCAGGTTGGGACGGTGCATATTGATGACGATGTGGAGATCGGTGCCAATACCTGCATAGATCGGGCAGCTTATGGTGTGACGCACATTAAGAGCGGTGCGAAAATTGATAATCTTGTTATGATTGGCCATAACGTGGTTGTGGGTGAGAACAGTCTGCTTGTGTCCCAGGTGGGGATTGCCGGATCCACAACCCTTGGCCGCAACGTGGTGCTTGGCGGACAGGTCGGGCTTGCCGATCATCTCACCTTTGGGGATCAGGTGATGGTGGCAGCGGGCAGCGGTGTGCATAACAGCCAGGAGAGTGGAGCCATTATCGGTGGCTATCCGGCGATCCCCATGCGGCAGTGGGTACGCTCGGTGAGCCAGTACGCTAAACTGCCGCAGATGGGAAGGGATTTACGAAAAGTAAAAAAAGCAGTGGCGGCTTTACAGACCGACTCTGACAAATAGAATCATGATTTACCACTGAAGCTCAGGAAAATGCAAAATGGAACTGTAGGAGCTTGCCCCTGCGAGCGATTTTCCAGGTCTGGCAACACCTTGAATCGCTCGCAGGGGTAAGCTCCTGCATCAAATCCGGATCAGCTGAGCTTTGATGGTAATCGTTAATAGAATTGCAGGAGAAAAAATGAGTGACGTACAGGAAGTTGAGCCATTGGATATTTTAGAGATAGTACGGATGCTTCCCCACAGGTATCCCTTTGTGATGATTGATCGGGTTCTTTCGGTTATCCCTGAAAAAAAAGCCGTTGCCTTAAAAAATGTGACCATTAACGAACCGTTTTTCCAGGGTCATTTCCCAGCAAAGCCGGTAATGCCAGGTGTTCTGATGCTGGAAGGCATGGCACAGGCAGGGGGGATGCTTGCCTTTTGTTCAGAACCGGAACATATCGGTAAGAAACTTCTTTACTTTGCAGGGATCGATAAGGCACGTTTTCGTAAACCGGTGGGACCCGGTGATCAGCTGATCTATAAGGTTGAGCAGGTCAGGAAAAAACGTGGAATTATGAAACTTGCCGGTAAGGCGTATGTGGATGAGAAGCTTGTGGCGGAAGCTGAACTGCTTGCTTCTTTCGGGTAACCGGTGTTATGACTATCCATCCAACGGCGGTCATCTCCGCAAAAGCAGAACTGCACGAAAGCGTAACAGTAGGTCCGTTCAGTGTTATTGAGGACGACGTGAAGATTGCAGCGGGCACAACTGTTGCCAGTCATGTGCGAATATCAGGACCAACCACAATTGGCAGGAATTGCACCATCGATTCCTTTGCAGGGCTTGGCGGGGCTCCGCAGGATATCGGATATAAGGGAGAAGCCACGGAACTGCTGATAGAAGATGATGTGCTTATCCGGGAATACGCCTCCATCCACAGGGGAACTGTGAATGGCGGCAGCAGGACTGTGGTCGGCAGCGGCAGTATGATTATGGCGTATGCCCACCTGGGACACGACTGCATTATCGGCAGACATGTGATTATTGTCAATGCCGCACAGCTGGGAGGACACACGCAGGTGGCAGATCATGCCACAGTGGGCGGGCTGACCGGCACGCATCAGTTCTCACGGATCGGGACTTTTGCCTTTATCGGCGGCGGCTCTGCCGTGAGCAAGGATGTTCCTCCTTATGCTATGGTAACCGGTGAGCGCGGCAGGATGAAGATTTCAGGTCTGAATAAAGTCGGGCTGCGCAGGGCAGGGTTTGATCGGGCTGTTATCCGTCAGATTGACGCGGCATACCGTATCCTTTTTTACAGCCCTGATCTCCTTCACAATGAAGCCCTTGAGAAGGTGGAACAGGAGCTTGGCGGATGCTCTGAAGTTGATGGGCTGACAGCGTTTATTCGCTCCTCTAAACGTGGTGTGGTAAAACGCACCAGGAACAGCTGATAAGCATGCAGGCAGATCCAGAAAAGATAGGCATTATAGCAGGTTCCGGGCAGTTTCCCTTCCTCTTTATTGAAGCGGCACGTAAGGCAGGGCGAAAAACCGTCCTGATTGCCCACCGTAACGAAACCTCGCAGGAAGCAGCGGACGCTGCAGATGAGGTACAGTGGGTAAAACTCGGACAGCTTGGCAGGATCATAAAGTTTTTTCATTCCCGGGGGGTTGCTGAAACTGTTTTTGTGGGGGCAATCAAGAAAACAAAAATCTTTCGTGATGTGCTCCCGGATTTAAAAGGGCTCACCCTCTGGAATAAAATCGATACCCGGCAGGATGATGCCATCTTACGTGCTGTTGCCGGAGTGCTTGAAAAAGAGGGGATCAATGTTCTTGAATCCACCCTCTACCTGCAGCATCTGTTCTTCCCCCACGGGGTTTTAACCCGAAAAAAACCTGACAAGGAGCAGTGTCTTGATATTGCCTTTGGCTGGAAGAATGCCCGTGCCATTGGTGAACTGGATATCGGACAGTGTGTGGTGGTTCGTAATCGTGCCGTGGTGGCAGTGGAAGCAATAGAGGGAACGGATGCCGCCATTGCCAGGGGCGGAGCACTTGCCAAAGAAAATGCGGTGGTGGTCAAGGTGAGAAAGCCCAATCAGGACTTTCGCTTTGACCTGCCGGCAACAGGGGTGAAGACAATTAAAACCCTTGATTCTGTCAAAGGAGCAGTGCTTGCTGTGGAGGCGGGGCAGTCTCTGCTCTTTGATCCCGATGCCATGATTCGTGCTGCCGATGATGCCGGAATTATAGTGGTGGGGGTTAAGGAAAATCCCGACGGCTCCCTTGATTACTGAGGTGTGACGTGCAGGCAATGATCCTCGCCGCCGGATTCGGTACGCGTCTCCTCCCCTTTACCAGGCTGCGGCCCAAACCGCTGTTCCCCCTGCTCAACACTCCCCTTCTCCTGCTCACCGTCAAACGTCTGCAAAATGCGGGTTTTGATCATATCATTGTTAACTGTCATTATCTGCGGGAGCAGATTGTGGATGCGCTCGCTGGTATCCCCGGTGTTGTTGTACAGCAGGAGGATATGGTGCTCGGTACCGGCGGAGGCCTGCGTCTGGCACTTTCTCTAATGCACGATGAGCCAATACTGATAACAAACGGCGATATTTATCATACTGTTGACTATGCCAGGTTGTATACGGCACACATGGAAAATGCGGGAAATGTGAGCATGGCGATGCATGATTATCCACGATTCAACAAGGTAACGGTACAGGGAGAGCGGGTGGTCAGTTTTGATAATGAGCACAGCGGCACAGCGTTGGCGTTCACCGGACTCCATGTTCTTGAACCATCCGTGCTGCAGGCGATTCCGCTGGAGAAAGAATATTCAATTATCGATAGATATAGGGAAATTCTGCAGGCGGGCGATGTCATCTGCAGCCTTCGGGTGGATAACTGTTCCTGGACAGATATGGGGACGGTGGAGGATTATCTGCAGCTGCACGGCAAATTGCTGAGGCAGGAAATCCCCCTGTGGGATGAATTCGCCGTACAGCCGAAGACGTCTTTCTGGGTCGATCCCGGTACTGATCCGGCAGAACTCTCCCTTCATGACTGGGCATGTGTGGGCAGGATAAAAACTGAATCGAAAAAAACATTGCGTCGATGTGTGGTCTGGGATAACGCAGACCTTGGCGGCTCTGATGGGTATGACGATATGCTGCTCAGTTAGGATTTCTTCTTCACTGACCGCCATACCCGATGCACAGCCTGATTCCCGGCAAAGCCTCCAAAAAAACTGTATTTGATGGAGTAGGAGCTCGCCCCTGCGAGCGATTCAAGGTGTTACCAGACATGGAAAGTCGCTGGCAGAGGCGAGCTCCTAAGGGTCCATTTTGCACGTATTTGTGCCTGGTTGAGCGTTGGTGATAAGCATGCTGTACCATCTTTGCAGGGTATTACAGATATCCGCAAATCACTTGTGCAGATGTTACTGCCTGTTTACTTGTGTAATAAAAGAAAATTTACCGGTACCATTGATGGCACCTTCTGTTTGCTTGGAATTGTCATGGCGGCACCGTCACGCAGATAGTTTCCCCTGGCAGTGGGCCAGAGGAGCTGGTTTGCCGCAGACCCGGGGATAGTGTAAAGGAACAGTCCGGCACCAAATGTCTGCACAGCAATTTCCAGATTTCCGTCACCGTTTGCATCCCCAAGGGTTGGTGCCGCCGGTGCTCCTTTTCCGTTTCCGTCGGTCCCCTGCTGGGGGAGTGCGATGTCAAAAAGAATATTTCCGCCATTGTCAAGAATCATCAGGTATCCATGGGTGAGCCCCGGGGTAATGTTTTCCGGGTCCCCGTAGGTTGTGACAATTAGTTCCGGAATATTGTCCTGATTGAGATCGGCAACACTTATCTCGGATGCATGCATCATGGCGCGACCGTGTCTGATATCAAGACGCCACAGCTGCTGTGCAGTTGCGGAGGTGCAGTAGATATACCCGTCGTGGGCAGCGTAGAGGATTTCCGGTTTATGGTCATTGTTGATATCTGCAATCGTTGCTGCCGGCGGGTTTCGCGGCGGATACCAGGTACGGCTGCCCCGATCCTGCGGATAGCCGGAAGAGGGCAGGGTTTCCCAGCCCGGCAGACGCATTGCCGATTGTGCTCCATTGCCGTATGAGCCTTCAAGGACCATGATTGAATGGTGCTTGGTGTCGTAGGGTTCGTCCATCTCAACATTTGACACACCCACCACCTCATTTTTGCCGTCCCCGTTCAGATCAGCCACAGATGGAGGAGATGCAGTCCACTGCATCCATTTCTGGTACAGTGGATGGGGCCAGGTACCGGTGTGGGTGTGGTAATGATCTTCTTCAACCTGCGGATCAAACCAGCGGATAAACTGCCCCCAGTTCAGACGGTTCCCAAGATAGTCCGATGAAGGATTGGTGAACCACGGTGAGGCGAGCATGGAAACACCGGTGGGCTGAAAGACATTGATCTGATGATTGTCATAGGTGACAACAATTTCTTTTTCCGGATCATCATCAAGGTTGCCGATACCCACGTTGAGACCGTAACAGCCAAATCCATGATTTCCCGGACCATTGACGTCTGCATCATCACCGTCCTGGTTGTAACGCGGCCATGCCTGGAAAGAGAGTCCTGCCGGTTGATAGAGTGATCCGTCTGCGTTAAAGACAAAGACCTGTGCTCCGGCTTTCAGGGTTTGGGTGGTTGTCGCTGCAATCTCAACAGTACCGTCGTTATCAAGGTCTGCCGCTGCCAGTCCACGGGTCTCGGGGCATTGTCCGGCGGAACACGTTGATGCCGGCCAGCCGCTTTTTACGCTGAGTGCATTGTTTTTCCACTCATAGGCAATTACTTCAGAACTGCTCGCCACCACAATTTCAAAGATGGAATCACCGTCAATATCTGCACAGACTGCGGGGGTATAGATTCTTCCGCTGCGATCCACCCGGTCAAGTTCGTTTCCATCACCGTCCCAGACGATAATGTCATAAAAGGTGCCGATTATTTTTGTCTCACCCGTCCCGAGATCATGCATGATCGGGGACGCGAACCAGGATGTTCCTGTCCATTTAATCTGTTTGAGTAAGACAGGGGACTGTACCGGGGCAGAAAGAGCAGGAAACGGTATGAAAAAGAGTGACACCGCTGAAATAATGCCGGGGAAAATTTTTGTGAATACGTTCATGGAAGCTCCTGGAAATTGAATCGTCTACAGTGACAGTGTAATTGAAGAAACCTGAAAATCAAGTTGTAGATAAGGTATGTGATCAGCAACTTGTTTTTCTGATTTTTCTGAAGTTTATTATGTAAAAGAAAGATATTTCATTTCATTTTTTTCTTAAGAGGGATGGGGAGTATGAAACAACAAAAAATCATTTTACTGCTTCTGTTTCTGGTCGTCTTTGGCTTTCAGCGAAATGTTCAGGCAGCCGGGGCATTATCCGGAACGGTTTCCTATCCCGGTTCCGGTGAACAGATACGGGTCTTTGTTTCAAGATATGCAGGAGGTCCCGGCACTATTACTTATGTAAGCGTTAATCCGGACGGCACATTTTATGTCGGTGGTATTGACCGGGATACCTGTTACGCAAAAACATGGACGGACAATCAGAGCTCCTATCTTGTGGTGCAGTATTACAATCTCCAGGATCTTCCCAACGATGCGGATCCCATCGATATTATTGACGGTGAGGTCACCACCGGCGTGGATTTTCAACTGGTATACGGCGGAGGATTTTCCGGGACGGTTGTCAACAGTGCGGGACCTGTGTCGCATGTGTCGGTAACGCTTCACAAAGAACAGTGTAATCACAGCCGGACAGTAACAACATTTTCAAATGATGCCGGAGAGTTTCATGTACGCGGCGTTCCCGTCGGCACATATTATATGAAGGTGACAAGCGGAGGTTCGTACTGGTGGCTGGCGGCGGATGGATCTGCCATGAAGGACTGCCTTGCCTCTGCTCCCGTGGTGGAGATTATACCCCGGGAGACCACAACCGGTATAGATGTTGTTCTTGATCTTGGAAGCGTCACAGGGATTGTTCAAAATAGGGCTAATGGGGATCCGCTGCCTGATATCGCCATGTGGCTGAAACCCGATGCCTGCAGTTCTGATGGGGCAAAGCTTGCATTTACCGGGACAGACGGACGCTATCGTTTCAGCAACACCGCAACAGGAAGCTATTATCTGCAGGCAAACGGTGGAGAACGCAGATATTGGCTGGACGGATCTCCGGAAGGGACGTTATCCTGTTCTGCCGCTTCGATGATCACTGTGGAAGATGGGCTGGTTACGGAAAATATTGATATGTCGATTCCGGCACCGGGTTCGGTGGATGGTACAGTGCGGGACGGAAATTCCAATCCCCTTTGGGAAAAGGTCCAGGTGGAGTTTTATCTGAATCCCTGTGATGCAAATACCTTTATGGGTACTGCCTACAGACATGAAGATGGATACTACCGTAAAGACGGATTGCCTGAGGGGAATGTGTATCTGTATGCCAACTCCTGGGGGGAAGAGGAGAGCAAATGGTATCGCAACGATGATGCAGCCGCTGCAGACTGCAGTGATGCTCAGCCTGTCAGCGTGGTCTCGGGACAGCTGACATCACAGGTGGATTTCATCCTGACACCCCCGGTGCAGGAAAAGCAAGCGCTTCTGGTGCCGATGTATCTGCTGCTTTTAAATAAATAACAAGACTATCTGTGCATGATTGTTTGAGTAAATCCCCCGATTAAAAGGAGAGATCAGGTTCCATCGGGAATAGAGCCATATTAAAGAAAGAATAAAACAGTCTCTCTGTTTTTATCTATTTGTCTATAAATCACACCCCTTTACTGTAATGTTTTTTTCTATTCCGGAGAACAATATTGACATTCTGTGTATTTTTTTTGTAGTATGTGCTGGTGTCCGAAGGGGCTGGCCACATTTTTTTAATAGCAGGTTGGCTAGAGTAATCAGCCATTTGCAGACAGTCTGATAATGATTCCAGTTTTCTGGAAGGAGCCTGAAGTGCCATCTTCTGAAAAAAACGATTACTTGTCATCATTCGGAGTGGAACAGAGTTCTCCTTTTTTTTGCTGCTTGTTGAAGTCTCCCTTCGAGACGGGAGAACTGCTCCGGCAAATACTATTGTTATGGGATTCAGTGAACTATCGGGAGGAAAGGGAATGAAAAAAAACAATGGTCCTCAGCGTCAGGGACAATCCAGCTGGAAATATACTCTTGTTGTTTTGATACAATCGCTCCTCATGGTTGTGGCGTTGCTTCCTGCCCGGGCATCCGTTTCTGATGCCCGTCACAAACTGCTGCAGATAGTCTCTGCCGGTCATGTCCTGGGATTTGATCAGAACGGTGTATATCTGGCTTCCGGCAGCCATTTGTTGAAAGTTGAATTTGCTGAAACAAATGGTGCGCAACCCGCAGGCAGGGAATATGAGGAAAATGATTCTGGAAAACACCCTGTACAGCATGTTGCATATTCGGATGTATGGCCTGGTGTTGACCTTGCCTATGATGTTGTGGATAACGGTATTATTGAAAGTACCTGGGAGATTGCAAAAGGTGCCAACCCGGATCAAATCAGCCTGCGTTATAACAGACCGGTGTCGATTGAGAGATCCGGGTCACTGAAGATAGATTTTGAAACCGGCTGGATAACTGAGTCTGCTCCCGTTGCCTGGCAGGAGATTAATGGGCAGCGGGTTGATGTACAGGTTGCCTTTAAAAAAGTAGATAGTGTTGATGATGATTCTCTGATCGGGTTTGAGCTTGGTCAGTATGATCCTGCATATCCTTTATTGATTGATCCCCTGGTCAACTGGCATACCTATATGGGATCCGAATATAATGATTTTGCGATGGATCTGTCCCTGGATGATGCAGGAAATATCTATGTACTTGGCGAGAGTACTGCAAGTTGGGGGAGTCCGATAAATCTTTATACCGGTGGAACAGATGTCTTTGTTGCGAAACTCAGCAGTAACGGGACAAGGGTGTGGAATACCTTTATGGGGGTGCCGGCCGATGGGGATTTTGATGACATGGCTTCTGCCCTTGCTGTTGACGGTGTTGGCAATGTGTATATTACCGGGACCAGTCATAGCTCCTGGGGCGAGCCGGCGGCAGGGTACACCCACAACGGAGCCGATGATGCGTTTGTTGCCAAGCTGGATACCAATGGCAACCTCCTCTGGAATGTATTCCTGGGTTCAGACGACGATGATAATGGTGAGGGTATCGCCGTTGACAGTTCCGGGAATGTTTATGTCAGCGGCTCCAGCATGGCTGACTGGTATATCACTGAGCAGACATTAGTGTTTCATCACACCAGTAGCTGGGTACGGGATGTTTTTGTTGCAAAGCTCAATACCAGTGGAGCGCTGATATGGAACAGGTTTATGGGGGGAGAGTACAATGATATTAGCTCAGGACTGGCAGTGGATAGCTCGGGTAGCATCTATGTGACGGGTTACAGTTATGGTCCCTGGTTGCTGGATTTAAATGGAGAAACTCATGTCCCGGTGGCACCCTTTACTGATGGGGGTGTTGATGTCTTTGTCGCCAGGCTGAATAATGACGGCACCGGAGTATGGAACACCTTTATGGGATCCTCGGAGGATGACATCAGTGAAGACATTGCGGTGGATGGCTCCGGCTCTGTCTATGTGACAGGACGCAGTTTCGCTTCCTGGGGCAGCCCGGTCAATCTGTTTGTAACACCTGCTGGAGGAGTGCAGCCTACAAATGCGTTTGCCGCCCGACTCGATGGCGGCGGAATCCTGCAATGGAATACCTTTATGTCCGGCCAGGAGGTAGGGGCTGGAGGGCAGTCTATTATTGCAGATAATGAGGGGAACCTCTATGTGACCGGGATCAGCAGTGGAGATACCTGGGGCACCCCGGTAATCGTCACTGGCGATGATCCATCGTTTTCGGGAGGGGCGTTTGTGGTCAATTTGAGTACTGCAGCCGGTACCGAGCAGTGGAATGCCTTTCTGGGCGGTGGCTTCTCCGATAACGGTATGGGGATTGCCCTTGACGGCTCCGGGGATATTTACGTAGCCGGAAGCAGTATACGAAGTTGGGGGAATCCGGTCAACCTGTTTACAGGATCAAATGATGATGTGTTCGTGGCCAGGATATGCAACAGCTGCTTCACTGTCGACACTTCCGCACCCGCCGGAGAAGGGAGTCTGACCCCCGAAAGCAGGGTAGTACTTGCAGGGGCCGGTGCCGAATTTGATGTTACGGCCGAGCCAGGATATACAATTAATACGGTAACAGGCTGCGGCGGCATCTGGGCCGGCACGAACCCCTATATGACAGGGGCTGTTTCGGAGGATTGTACAGTAACTGCCACCTTCAGCGCTGATGCAGTTTATGATTATACTGTCAGTACGGCGTCCACACCTTCGTCTGGAGGAACGTTCACCCCTTCATCCGTGGGGGTGAATGATGGGGATACTGCGACATTGGAAATTGTTCCCAATACCGATTTTACAATCGATACGGTAACAGGCTGCGGTGGCAGCTGGACAGGCTCAAATCCTTATACGACAGGATCTGTCACGGGGGATTGTACGGTAATCGCCACCTTCAGTGCTGATGTCGTTTATGACTATACGGTCAGTACGATATCCATACCTGAGACAGGAGGAACTCTTACCCCCTCGTCCGTGGGGGTGAATGATGGGGATACTGCGACATTGGAGATTGTTCCTAATGCCGGATATACAATCGATACGGTAACAGGCTGCGGCGGCAGCTGGACAGGCACAAGTCCTTATACGACAGGATCTGTCACGGAGAATTGTACGGTGACCGCCACTTTCAATGTTGCTTATGATTATACGATCAGTACGGCGTCCATACCTGCGGAAGGGGGAACCTTCAATCCCTCATCCATGGGAATTAACGAGGGGTATGCTGCCACACTGGAGATTGTTCCCAATCCCGGATTTGCCCTTATTTCCGCCACCGGTTGTGACGGCGATGTGAATCTGGGCACAAATCCTGCCACCTATGATATATATTGGGCTTCCGCAGATTGTACGATCACAGCTACCTTTTCGGACAACAGTCACAGGGTGAGTACTGCCGCCGCTTCCGGACATGTTTTCTTCTGGCCTGAATTCCGGGATGTGATTGATGGAGAAACCGCTTCTTTTGATGTGGATGTGGAGGTTGGCTCTACTCTGGACACGGTAACCGGCTGCGGGGGAACCTGGACCGGGTCTAATCCCTATCTAACAGGTCCGATTACAGAAGATTGTACAATTACAGCAACTATTGTGGGAGAAACAGACAAAAGCCCCTGGCTGTTGTTTATGCCGGCGATCACAGGGGGACATGAATAACAGTATCCCCGGTCGTTACAGCTGGTAAAAAGCCCCTGGGGACCTTGTGTTCTCAAGGGCTTTGGGTAAAGTTTTTCTCGAAAAGGGCAGCCACAACCTGCCGGTATTGTTCTTCTGTCCTGCATTTTTTGATTTTTTTCCATGCCTTCTGTTCGGGGGGGAAAACAGAACTCAAATATATCCAGATCTGTTTCATGCGCCCGAGGATATGGGATTGACCGGAAAGTATTTCCCGGCAGCTGTCGTACAGATCTGTATGAAATCTTTGCAGTCGCAGCATTTTATCTGTCTGTTGGTTGCCCTTGATAGTCCCCGGTAAAAAAGGGTCAGCAAGAGCACCACGGCCTATCATCCACTTGTTTACTTCAGGAAAACGTGCTGCAAGATCCCGATAATCTTCAACGGTCGTTATATCTCCATTGTACACTATGGTGTGCCTGCTGTGTTTGATACATTCGGCAAATGCATCCCTGTCAGAAGTGCCGCGGTAGAGTTGGCTTCCCAGGCGTCCATGGATAATGATTTCTGTCAGGGGATAGTGATTCAGCTGCGGCAGCAGGGTGAAAAGTTCATCTTTCCGGTTCAGACCCAGCCGGGTCTTGATGGAGAGTTTCACCGGCAGTTCCGGGAGAATCCTGTCCAGAAAGGCAATGATCTCTTCCGGGTAGGGAAGGAGACCGGAACCCCGTTTCTTTCTGGTAACCATGGGGGCGGGGCAGCCGAGATTCCAG
>JANTGG010000043.1 GCA_024763035.1 Desulfocapsa sp.
TTGGGACGCATCACAACCCACTGGGCAGTTTCAAAATTAATCAGGGGGGGATTGCAAAATTGTCCAAGAATGTGATCTGTCGCATTCTCAACATCTGTGAGGGAGCCATCCATAATCGCCTCTATCATTTCTCTTCTTTTTTTCGAATTTCTCAACAACTTCGACCAGTACCATTGGTCCTCCTCATACTGATCGCTTTTGTAAAATTTCTCATTATGCTTTGCAAATTCCGAATCTTCTTCAAAATGATTCGTCTGTACAATATAGTTTGCATCACCGATTTTCCGTGTCTTCTGTTTCCCATCAGCCCCGAACGCCACAACACATGCCTCGCCTTTTTGCCTCCCGCAGAGACTGATAAAACAAGGAGCACCGGGAAGCCAATTCTGAACACCACTACACGCATCCTCATAACTGATTACCGTATCATCACTGAGCAGATCTCTTATCAAAAAGGTAGGCTCTGTATGGAACCTTGCAGAGTGTGACCACGGAGCGTAGTTGATGCAAAGGGAGAACTGTTCCTTCATTCCGGTAAGTATCCCCACCATCCCTGCAACACCTGCAACCTGTATATTCTGTCTTTTTTTATCATTATCGCAAAAGACAAATTTCCTCGTACATGGAGCAAGGGCATCTGCTCCATTCCAGTCAAGGCTCCTGACACAAACCATTTCGGCAGCCTTCTCATCCCAAAAAGAGACCACCGAACACCCGAGATGCGCCAAAGTGTATTGGCGCTGAATTAAAGACATCAACGGACGGGACATGCTACTGCACTGATCTGCCCAAAAATCACAATCCTGCATATATCGCCCCCGATCTTTATAGACATGTTCATAGAGGAGACCTGCCAACGCCCGAACCATCCAGTTAGGCTTTCCAGCATACAGAAGCTTTTTCATGGCTTCACACAGATCGGAGACTTGATCTTTATCATTCTGAAGAACATCTTCCCAAATCTTGTCTGGAGAACTCTGCTTATAATACAGCTCCCTTGTGTCACTTTCTGATAGTTTTAAAATTTTCCGATAGTTATTCTTAAACATTTACTTCTCCTCTCATCTTTGCGACATGGCAGAGATGGGAACAATTAAGGATCTGTACTTTGAGTTCCTCTTTGCAGGAAACACCAATATGACGTAAAAAAGTGCGTGCGGCTTTTGAAAAGACAGTCTCAATTACATTGGGTCATAAACCATGTTTGGGCGTGAATGAGATTATTTCAGGAGAAGCATGAGAATGGCTGGCTGAATGACCTGTTTTTTTCTACTCTTCCAGACATATACCGAACCTGAACCATCATCACCATCAGCCCCTGTTACCAGCAGATTGTCATAAAGACAAACACTGCGGCCAAAATTATCACCTCCCGCGACATCTGAAGCACTCAACCTGGAAATTTCATGCATACTTGTCCATCCTGCAGCGGGTTGTGTAAATAGATAGACTGAACCGGAATCATTTCCTGCATTATCATCTCCCCATGCTCCTACAGCAATCATATCATCCTTGATGAAAACACTTCGTCCGAAATAGTCAGCTGCCCCTCCATCTGATGCGCTGAGCCTGGCGGTTTCATGTATATTTGCCCATCCTGCAGCAGGTTGTACAAATAGATAAACCGAACCGGAAGAATTATCGTGCGGTGCTCCTGCTGCCACAGTATTACCGCTGATGGAAACACACTCCCCGAGACGATCATTGGATATTCCATCAGAGGATGTTAATTGCGCAGTTTCAGTCATATCAGCCCATCCTGAAACGGGTTTTTCAAAGAGATACACCGCGCCTGTGTATGAATTATTTCCCTGGGATCCAACCACAATGGTATCACCACTGATGGCGACACTGTGCCCGAACATATTATTTGTTACACCATTCGAGGCACTCAGTCGGGCAGTTTCATGCATATTGACCCATCCGGAAGTTGGTTTCTTAAAAAGATACACCGAACCGGAAGAATTCCCGGCGGCCTGATCTCCCTGTGCCCCGACCAGCACAAGATCATTGCTCACGGCAACACTGATGCCGAAAAGGTCACCCGCCTCTCCATCCGATGCGCTCAACCTGATGGTTTCAGTCATGTCCGTCCATCCTGCGTCAGGTTTTTTGAAGAGATATACAGAACCTGAAGCCTCTCCCGCATCATCATCTAAAAAGGCGCCGACCACGACCGTGTCATCACTTATGGCGACACTGATACCAAAATAATCGCCTGATGCACCGTCAGAGGCACGTAATCGGGCGCGCTGTATAAAAAGACCTGTCGCTGTATTTTTCTCAAAAATATATACAGCTCCTTTACTATCATCGTAATAGGATCCGATAGCTATTGTCTCACTGTTCATGGCGACACTGTTGCCAAAATGATCGCCCTTCGTACCATAGGAAGCCGTGAGTTTCTGTGTTTCCTGGAAAGCTTTTTCGGCAAAAACAAGAGACGGAAGGAGAAGATTCGCTATATACAATATGAGAAAAAACCCTCGCAGCCTGTTTTTTAATAGTGCCATTATACTAGAGGGATGTCGTTTACAAGCCGCCCTGAAGGTAAAAGACTGTTCAAATTTTTCGGGGCAGGCGCCCTGTGGGGTGGCAGCATGGATCATAGAACGGCATTTTTACACTCAAACCAGCGAAACGTAAAAGTAGTTTCAATTGATTCAGACGAAAAAGGAGTGAATTGCAAATTTTATACAAATATGCAAAGGAAGGGGTGATTGAAGCCGTACAGATTTGCTAACCTGTACGGCTTCAATCACCCCTTCCCTATTTTTGCCAGTCTGTATCAACTGTTATTCGTAGGGGTTCCAACCGATATGCATGGGCAGACCGGCATCCTGCCAGGAAACCGAGGGATGCTCTTCGCGTCTGGTATTATGACCGGGGTAGCCACGATAACCGAGGTAATGGTCATGGTAACTTGTGCCCTGAAAACCGCCGGTACCATTTTTTCCATCAGGTTGATCTATTTCGTAAACGGTATCAAACAACCAGTCAGGCAGAACCTCGCCGCCCTTTGTTGAACGCTTTCCACTGCGACACATGAGAATGACCGTTGTAACTCCCTGATCTGCAAGAGCTTCCATATCAGCAACAAAATTCGGATTCACAGGCTTGGTAGCCGTTGCATCGTCCCAGATTTCGTAAGGGATGTTAGCAGTACTGACGGGAGAAGTCTCAAGGCTTGCGATTTTACTGCTTTGTATCCGCATGGGACATTTGGCATGACCAGAGGCACTTTCCACCAGTAGCCAGTTGGAACCATGCCATTGTCTTACCTTGCCGTTCTCCGGGATGATTTCCTCACCATCAGTTGTGACAATACGGTCGACCCGGGCTGGAGCACCAACCCAGAATATTTCCGCCGCAGTCCGCACATCAACCAGGGCAACAGCTGAGCTCTCACCACTCAACGGGTCAATCTGCATGGCCACCGCATCAAATGCCTCATCAGCAGTAATGGGAATCACCTCGGCAGCTTGAGCGATGGATGTTGGGAATCACCTCGGCAGCTTGAGCGATGGATGTTAAGGCTATCATAGCCAAACAGATGAACAGTAATTTTGTCCTTTTCATGAGTTCCTCCTTTAAAAAAATTTCTTTAATTTACTGGTTCTCTCTGTCCTGATGTTTTTAACTTTTTGTAATACCCCATGGAATTACGACACAATGTCTTTTTTACCGGCAATGGAGTCAGAATTTCAGTCCATCATAAGACCTGCCGCCCATGGAAATGCACTGTTTTGTTCATTTGCAATCAATCAATCCGCAACAATATTATACCATTACCTGCTTGTCAAGGGTGAGATGACGGTCATGTAAAAAAAAGTGGTACCGGACGGAAGTTTTGGCAACAGCTATGGAATTACCCAGCAGGAGACAAAGGAATGAATGGGGGGAGCAGATCAGCTTTTTACGTCCACTGTAAAGTTTGAAAGGATAACACTTTGCTCACAGAACAGCAGGTTGACCTGAACAACACAAGTAACGAAAACCTTCTCTCCATTGTATTTGTTGTTTCCGCAATGTTCCCACTGCCCTTCCCGGAATCGGTTAAGATTTGCAGCATACAAACAGCTTCCTTTCTTGTACCTTCTTATCTGCCAAGAATTCAGCAAGTTCCCAACCGGACCTCACTGTTCCAGAGAAAAATATCAGATTGGCAAATGGAAATATATTTGACACGCCAACTCCCGTTTCATAAGATAAACTACAGAAGACAGCTCTGATCACTTGTATTCTTTCGACTTTACTATCATCTTTAACAGGTATATGTATTGAAAAAGACAGCAGCCAAAGTCATCCTCTGCCTGTACTGTCTATGCTGTTTTTGCCTTGCCCCGGCCCAGGCCTCAGCCAAGCAGCTGACCCTCTGGATTCATCCCTACCTGCTCACCAGTGAACTTCTCAACCGCTTTTCTCCCCTTACCGCCTATCTCCAAAAAAAGACAGGTCACTCAATTACCATAAAGGTCTCCAGAAGTTATCAGTCCCATATCGAAAAGGTGGGGAAGAATCAGTTTGATTTGGCCTATATGGGGCCGGCACCCTACGTCGAGATGACGAACAGATACGGTAAAAGGCGAATTCTTGCCTGCCTGGTGGTAAAGGGGAGTCCCTTTTTTCATGGAATCATTATCGCACGCCAGGATTCACAGCTGAATTCCCTCCATGGCCTGATCGGGAAGAGCTTTGCCTTTGGTGACCGCAACTCAACCATGAGTCATATTGTCCCTCATTACATGCTCATAGATGCTGGAGTCAGCTTAAAAGATCTTAACAAATCTTCCTTTCTTGGCTCTCATAACGATGTTGCCCTGGCCGTGCTCGGAGGTTATTACGATGCAGGAGGTGTTAAGGAGGAGATCTATTATCAGTATCGTGACCGGGGCTTAAAGATGCTTGCAAAAAGCCCACCCGTTGCTGAACATCTCTTTGTGGCAAGTAATGAACTGGAGGAGGACATTTTTCTTGCCATCCGCCAGGCCTTAGTTGAACTTAAGGATAAACATATTCTCTCTGCCCTTAAAAAATCAGTAACCGGCATGAAACAGGTCAGCGACGAGGATTACAACGGTCTCCGCCTGATGATGCGTGAGCATAACAACTGGCAGGAAGAATGAAGGCTGACGGTCGACCCAAATACACCAGAACAATTATTACCTATATGGTGGTTCTGGCGCTTTTTCTTATTGGTCTTGATGCCCTCATCGTCTCCAGAGAGAAGGCTGCCCACTATGCTGATTTTACAAAACAGGCGGCAAACGAATTCACCATCATTGAGAGCTTTATCACGGAACCGCTGTTACAGGAAGATTTTGCCCTTGTTGACCGCTTTATGACCCAGTGGGGAGAAAGAAAGGATGATGTGGCGGTCTTACGTGCCTTTACCCCTAAAGGCTTTCTTCTCTGCCAGTACAAACGAGAAGAACCTGCGCAAAATAAAGCTGTTTTTAGTCATTCTATCACCTTTGCTGCCACCCCTCTTCTTGATATCGAGATCACCAAGGATCTCTCCCCCCTTACCAGGCAACTGCAAGTATTCTGGGAACGCCTGGTTTTTCAATCCATCATTGTTGCCATTTCGTTGGGATTAATCCTCTGGGCTATCCTGAAAACCATGGCACTAAAACCGCTGGAGGCTGAAATAGTCCGCCGAAAAATGGCGGAAGAAAAACTGCAACAGGGGAAGGATCACCTGGCAACCCTTGTCCAGCAAAGAACTCTCACCCTTCAGGAGCAGAAGGAACGTCTGCAGGCCATTACCGATAATGTCCCTGGCCTGGTCTTTCAGTTTTATCAGCGCCTGGATGGGCAGGCCGGAATCAGCTATGCCAGTCCGGCCCTGCAGAAAATATTCGGTCTGGCGTTTGTTAACGACCCTCCTGCCCTTTTTCAGACATTTGTCGAGCATATCCATGACCAGGATCGGCAATCCTTCATTACTGCCATCCAGAATGGCCTGGATGGAAAAAAAATGTGGAACTGGCAGGGTCGCTATTGCCGGGAAGACGCAGAGGTCCTCTGGGTTGAGGGGCATGCAAGCTCTAGTGTCAAAAGTGACAGAACCACCTTTGATGGTATTTTACTTGACATTAGCAATGTCAAAATACTTGAGCAGGAGAAAAAAAAGGCCCAACTGCAAGCCTATCAGAGTCAGAAGATGGAGGCCATCGGCATGATGGCGGGTGGTGTTGCCCATGATCTAAACAATATCTTGGCCGGGATCATCAGTTATCCTGAGCTATTGCTGCTCAAGCTAGACCAGGAAAGTCCGCTCCGCAGACCCATTGAGACCATTAAGGAATCCGGGCTGCGGGCTGCGGCAGTGGTGGCGGATCTGCTCACCGTTGCCCGGGGAGTTGCAGCAGCAAAAGAAGTATATGATCTCAATAGATTATTAACAGATTATCTGCAGTCTCCTGAGATACAGCGGAACCTGCATGATTCCAACCAGATAACCCTGCAGACAAATCTCAGCAATGACAAGCTCCACATAAACTGTTCCGTCAGCCATATCTGCAAGTGTGTGCTGAACCTGTTTGTCAACGGTTGTGAAGCCATTGCCGGTGTTGGCACCATCACGATCTCGACCAGCAGCAGAACAGTTAACAGCTCGCTGAAAGGTTATGACAAGGTACGCAGCGGTGAGTATGCGGTTCTTTCCATCGCCGACACGGGGGGTGGAATTTCACCTGCTGACATGGATCATATCTTTGAACCTTTTTACAGCAAAAAAGTTATGGGCCGGAGTGGAACCGGCCTGGGGCTGGCAGTGGTATGGAGCGTTGTGCAGGATCATGATGGCTATATCGAACTCACCAGCAAAGAAGGGGAAACCTGTTTTGAACTCTATTTTCCGCTGAGCAGGGAAGAAATTGACGCCGGACAAGAAGAGACTCCTCTCCAGGATCTTCAGGGAAACAGGCAAAAAGTGCTGGTAATTGATGATGAAAAGATACAGCGGGATGTCGCCAAAGAACTCCTGAAGTCACTTAACTACAAAGTGAAAACAGTGGCATCTGGAGAAGATGCGGTTGACTGGCTGCGGGACAATCATGCCGACATTCTCCTTCTTGATATGATTATGGAACCGGGAATGAACGGCAGGGAGACCTATGAAAAGATCCTCCTCCTTCATCCGGGACAGAAAACGATCATCGCCAGCGGTTTTTCTGATACCAGCGAGGTGCAAAAAACACTTGCCATGGGAGCCGGAAAATTTATTCGTAAACCCTACACTCTCAACCGGTTAGGCAAAGTCTTACAGCAGGAACTTATGCGTGCTGATGGAGCAGGAACGCGTTAACACAAAAGATATGGCTATTATGATGGAATCGCCAGAATGCAGGAACGCTAAGGTCTAAGAATTAGATTTCGCTGTATTTTTTTCTTTTTCGGAAAGATATTCAGCAAACTGCGGCAGCTGGCTACAGGCATTTCTGGCATAAGCCGCATAGGCAGCCCCCATATTGGCATAAATATTATAGACAGCGTGAACGCCCATGTCCTGCAATTCTTTTTCCTGATCCTCAAACTGGGCAGTGGCAGCAAGAAATCCTTTGTATCCTGCAGCCTGGAGCTGCTCCACGGCAATCACATTGGCTTCATGGAGCGGCATGCACAGGGTGATAAAGTTTACCTGCTCCGGTTTAATCTTATCCCAGAAATCCATATCCGTAACGTCGCCGAAAACCACATCACGTCCTGCATCCTGGTGTTCTCGAACAGTATCCTTATTGTTATCCAGACCGATCACTTTTCTATTATATGTATTTCGTGCGGTCTCATACATCCCTGTGCCAATCCGTCCCATTCCGATAATGAGCAAATCAGTTTCGAGTTCAATAGGCTGATCGGACGGATGCCGCACCGGATGTTCATAGCGTTTAAAGCGATCCCTGAAACGACTGTAAATTTCATAGACAGAACTGTTGACAGGTGCACCAACAATAAAGGAAAAACTCAGACAAAGAGCTATCAGAATAAGCCAGGAACTGTCCAGCCACCCTCCTTTTACCCCGACAGCAGCAACAATCAACCCGAATTCACTGTAATTCGCCAGGGGAACCGCAGTGAAAAGCGCTGTCCGGGAGCGAAAATTAAACAGGCTTGTCAACCGGAAAAACAACCAGCCCTTAAAGAAAACAAGGAGACAGAGCAGTGCACTGCAAAGCAGAATTTTCATATCAGGCAGACCGGACAACCCGATACTGAGAAAGAAGGCAACCAGAAACAGATTTTTAAATCCCATCAGGGTATAGCCGAGCTCTGTGGACTTTGGATGCGAACCGATCATAATCCCCATGAGTAACGCACCAAGGTCCGGTTTTAAACCAACCAGCTCAAAACTGCCTGCCCCTGCGACAATTGCCAGAAACAGTCCGCAAAGGGTGAGTAATTCACCATGATCACTGAGTTCGAGCAGCTTGAAAAAGAGCGGACGCAACAAAAAAAGAACCGGCAATGCAAATACCCAGAGAGAAGGAATTTTTCCCGCAGAAACAGTGAGGTAAACAACCGCAATGATATCCTGCATCACCAGAATCCCCATGGCAGTCACGCCATGCAGTGCGTTGAGTTCCCCCTTTTCTTCAAGGACCTTAATGGCAAAAACAGTGGAGGAAAAAGAGAGGGCAAACCCTATCAATAATGCAGTGCTAAGCGGAACATGACCAAGAAGTGGGGTCAAGGTAAGCAGAAAGACAACACCACCAAGAACAACGGTGCTTATCATCATGTGCAGGCTTGTCCCAAGCCACACTTCACGCCGGAACAAACTTTTCACATCAAGTTTTAAGCCAATGGTAAAAAGAAGCAGAGTGACACCCAGATCTGCAAGTTCCTGTAATGCTTCACCAGCCTGACGTATGCCAAGACCATTTAAAAGGAAGCCGGCAGCCAGAAAACCTATTAATGGTGGAAGTTTACAAAAGCGGGCGACAAATCCGCAGAGAAAGGCAAAAGAAATCCATGCGCCATCAACGAGCCAGAGGGGAGTTTCCATAAGAATCCGGGAAAGTTTGTGAAAAAACAAAAATACGTTACAGGGTACTGTTCAACGGCTGCTGCAATATAGTGCATAACAGGATAACTGACAAACGAAATATACCAGCCAAAAGAGCAAAAGGGGATCTGAAGCTTTCTCATATCACCCTGACTTGTAGCCACTCTTTCATTACTACTTCCATTTTTTAAGGGAATATTACGATCAGGTCAGGATTCCGTTAAAACAGGAAAAATCCCTTGCAGCCATTTCCCCTGATGCATATAGCATAGAAAAATATGGACATGACACCTTATTTGAAAGGTGACAAATGCCCGGTACCCACCCTGAACAGGTAAACAAAACAGAGACAATTCCATGACCCAGACACCACGCACTATCATCACTCCACGCCCCAAACTATCTCTTACGATTCCCGACGGAATGGCACCTGTGGAATTTTTCAACAGTCCTGCCAATCTGAAAAACCTCGCTGAAGAGAATGGCTTGTTTAGAACCCCGGAAAACCTGCTGATGTTCAGGAAACTGATTGGCCACTCCATGGAGTTTGATACCTCCATTATCCTGGACACCTCCAGATGTATCCTTGATCCATTGGGACGTTCCGTACGCCGTGACCAGATGGAACACCAGCAGAAACGGGTCTGGGAACATATGACGCAGATTCTGATCGATTACATGCTGGAAAAATACCCAGATCCTTCAAAACACCTTATCCTCTGCGGTGAAGCATCCCTTGATTCAACCTGGCCCCTCAACAAGCCCGGTGTGCCGAGTATCAGAATGATCCACAATCATTTTATGGTCTTCCCCATGGAGCAACTGCAGGAAGCACCACCGGCAGATCCTGCCAATCCCAATCTCACAGACAGCGGACACAACGCCATGTTTCTGCAGAATCTTTCCGACGTGTATTACGAGTTTCTGGAAGTCCTGGATCTGCAGATTCTCTCCCCGATTTCCTCGGCAGACTGTTCCCTGAAGGTGACAGGCTATCCGCAGGGATTGCCCAGCTGGGTATTGCATGATGGTCCGGAACGATTGAAAGACAGATATTTCTGGTACGAATACGAACAGGTACTCCGTGGTTTTCTGGATTTTTACCGCACCTTTTTTGCTCTTACTGCAACTGGAGATGCACAAATTCCCCGTGACGCAAACTTCCCAGACCGGATTGACAAGGTTCTTCTCACCAACAGACAGTTTGTAAAGGTGGCACGTCAGCTACGGGAAAAAGTTATCGCAGATCCGCAATTTGCCAACAATATCCGCTGGAGACCGGCATACAAACAGATCCTTTATCGTGACGACAAAGGACGGCTGATTGTCACCATCTCCCAGAACTCCGTTGGCAACGCAATTACAGAACTACTCGGTATCGTAGTGGATCGGGTTGAAGACGAGCCGGCTTATGAGAAACTGGCAGCTGGGCTGACCCATCGTCTCATTGAAGCAAGAGACCGGCTGCAGGCGGCAAATCTCGGGCAGGTCATCAATGGTTCCAACTGGCTGCAGTGAACGCCGCCCAGGTAAATTAATTCACCATATTGATATGTTCTGTGTGAATAATCTACCCGAAATCAACTGTCACCAAAGATAAACACGTACGGAAGATGACCGTACGTGTTGACGATTGCATCCGTTTGTTTTATAGTCTGAATCATAGGGTCATTATTCTATTACAAAAGGAGGAAATCATGGCTACTGCCCGTCTCGACATGAGGCTGAACAAAGAAGTTAAAGCTAAAGCCGAAAAAGCATCTGCATTGCTTGGTTTAAACAGCCTCACCGAATATGTTGTTAAGTTGATAGATGAAAATGCTACCCAAGTAATTAAACAACATGAAAGTATCACTGTTGAAAACGATATTTTTGACCATTTCATGAGCACATGCGAAGAAATAAAAGCTCCCAATAAAGCTTTAACGGATGCTGCTGTCTTTACAAAAGAGCAGGGCATTAAATGAAATGTGGGGACAAATTTGTTGAGCTTGAAAAGGGTCTTCATGACCGAATTTCATTTGATTGTGGTGAGGAAGAACTAAATTTATTCCTAAAGACTCAAGCAGTCAGGCATATGAAAGCAGGGGTCAGTAAAACCTTTGTACTGCAAGCTCCCGTCCCTCTTTCAAACAACAAGTATCCTGTTCGTTCTTATTTTACAGTTGCTCCAGGTTCTATAAAAAAAACCTCATTGCCTGCTAAACAGGCAAAAAAGTTACCCCACTATCCTGTTCCCGTCTTCTTACTTGCACAATTGGCAGTCCATAAAGAATGCCAAGGACAAAACCTGGGTAAAATAACACTTATCAAGGCCCTTGAGTTCTTATGGGAAATTAATTCACAAATGTGTGCTTTTGCAATTATTGTTGACTGTCTAAATGAAAACGTGGAACAGTTCTACACAAAATATGGCTTTCAGCTTTTGTGCAGTCAAAATGGAAAAACAAGGATGTTTTTACCAATGAAAACTGTAGCAGCATTATTCAAGTAACATACAGAAATACCACACAAATCATTTAACTCTGCCGTTGTGATTCTAACTGCTTTGATATAAAGTGGTCGAGAATCAGGGAACTTACAGCTGAATCGTTCCGGAATTTCCCACAACGGGTCAGACAGCTGTTTTTTTATATGCAGGGGTAGCAGGATGACAAAACCTGTTCTTACAGGTTGTCACCTGATATCACAAGCTTTCAAGCAGACAAAGAGTTCCAAAATACAATGCGTTCACGATCTCACATAACGGTATGCTTTCTTGTATATCTTTTTCTTCTTCTCCCATTTTCCCCCGTTTCAGGTGTCGTAAGAGCAGACCACGAAAAACCGGTGCAGCGACTTGTGTCCCTTGGACCGATTAACACTGAAAATGTGTATTTGCTTGGAGCAGGAGATCGTCTGGTCGGCAATACCACCTACTGTGTTCGTCCGGAACAGGCAAAAACAGTGGAAAAAGTCGGTTCGGTCATGCAATTTTCCATCGAAAAGATTATTTCTCTTCAACCAGACCTTGTTCTGGCAACTGGATTAACTCGCCCTCAGCAAGTTAAAAAACTGCAGGAACATGGCCTTCGGACGGTTCATTTTGCCCAGCCGAAATCGTTTAAAGAGATATGTGAACAATTCCTTCGTCTGGGAAGGATGCTGAACATGGAAGAGCGGGCACAGGAAATCGTGACCCGTGCCGAAGAAAGGGTGGCAAGGGTAAAACGGCTGACAGCAGACCGTCCCCGGCAGCGTGTATTTTTGCAGGTGGGTTCTCAACCGCTCTTCTCCTCAGTAGAAAGTTCCTTCACCAATGATTTTATACTGTTCAGCGGGGGGATTAATATTGCCGGCAGCAGAAGCAGCGGCATAATCAACTATGAGCAGGTCATTACGGAAAATCCTGAAGTTATTATTATTGCCATTATGGGGAGTGAGAACGGCACAGCCGCAAAGGAAAAAGAAAACTGGCAGCGAATCCCTGTGCTTGATGCTGTGGAAAAGAACAGGGTGTTTATAATAAATCCTGATCTTGTCTGCAGCCCGTCCCCGGTCACATTTGCTGATACCCTGGAAATCATAGCAAAGCTGATTCATCCAGAAATCGGCTACCGGCAAACAAGACACTGATGAGCAGGAAGAACAATTTCATAAAACCTTCAGTAAGGAATAAATAACGCAGATTTTTTTTGTCAGGAGTAACCCCCAGCTCGCATTTAACGACTTCTGGCAAAGGAGACAATAGAATTATCATTGAAAGATCCCATTGGGTAACCAGCCATATCCTACAAATCAAGAACCGTTCTACAACACTGGAAGATACAGTTTTATCTCCCCCACACAACATAGAAATACAGGGTCGGCGAACCATCTCATCCAAAAAGAATATTTAGCTTTTGATTTTCAACTATTCATCCGATATGACTAGAAGAGTTAATTATTTCTGATACTGCTGTTTTCATCACTACCGCAAACAATTATCCATGAAGCAGGACGAAGAGCCCACAACCGGACAAACAGATCAGTCCATTGCGGATATTGAAGAGATTGCGCTGTCGGCAGCCCTTGTCGACAAACCGGTCCTCTCTCTTGAATCTGTCAATGCCTCCTGTGAAAAACATTTCAATGTGGAAAATTCTTTCTACCGTTCCCGAATGCCAAGGGCCACCCACTGGTCTGTTGCATGGTCCGATCTGATGATGACCATGTTTATTCTCTTTCTTTCCATGTTTGTATACCAGGCAGCCCATAAAGAATTCATGGTGAATAAAACTCCGGAAATCATTGGTGGAGAGACAACAGATGCCCTTGATGTCAACACGGAAACAGGGCTGATCGTCCCCATAGTTCCCATAAAAAACAGTGCTCCGCTCATTGCAGCCGGAACGGTAAAACGGGTCGAAACAGTGCACATCGATGACCTCGATATCGATGAAGTCTTTAAAAAAGAGATCGTTCCGGAGGGAGAAGTTGCCGTAACACCTGAGATTTTCGTTAAAAAAAACATACATAAAGAAAAACAGCTTTCTCCCCCGCCAGTTGTTCCAGAGACACCCGCTACTCCTCCGGCACAAGACATCATAGAACCTGCTCCCCTTGCCATAACTTCCGCTGATGATACAGAGATAAAGAATACAGACCGGTTCAGTGAAATATACGATATGAGCAGACAGGCACTCAACGACAATAAAATGGGTGATTTTGCCTCGGTAGATCTGATACGTGACACCACCATGCGTATCATTCTTACCGGCGACCTGCTCTTCTCAACCGGTCAGGCTGAACTCTCTACCCATGCCAAAAGCCAGTTGAGAAAGCTCAGCAAGGTTATACAAAACACGCCCTATATGATAAACGTCATCGGTCACACAGATAATCAACCCATGAACTCTGCCCGATACGCAAGCAACTGGGAGCTATCTGTGGTTCGGGCGAGCCGTGTTGCCAGATTTCTTATCGATGAGATGGGAATGAATCCTCAGCAGTTTATCGTCAGCGGCTATGGATCAAACCGTCCCCGAGTTCCCAATTCAAACGTCAAAAACCGTGCGGCGAACAGACGTGTGGAGATCATTATTTCCAAGAAACTTGCACCTGCAGTAAAAGCCACCTCTAAAAATCTATTATAGTGATGGAATCTCATGCTGAATAAAAACCTTATCGGCCTCATTGCCTTTGCCTTGCTCTTCTGTTTCGGATTTACCCTCAACGGAAACATGAGCTTGTATTTCAACATTTCCGGACTGCTCATTGTATTTGGAGGAACTGTGGCAGCGACGCTTTTGAGTTTTAAGACAGAACAGCTCGGTATCGTCTTTAAAGTCCTGCGTACCAGCTATCGGAACAGACCAAAAAAAGAAACGGAAATTATCCAGATCCTTATCGACCTTTCCATTAAATCACGTATTCAGGGGATCCTCTCCCTACAGGATGAAGAAAATGAAACATCCATACTCTTCCTGCGCAGGGCACTTGGCTGTCTGGTAGACGGTTATGAAGTGAGTCAGATTCGTGATATACTCAACACAGAGATGTACTTTTTTAAAATGCGGCGTGAAGATTCGGAGCGCGTACTGCGCACCATCGCCGATTTTTTTCCGGCATTCGGCATCACCGGCAGTGTGGTTGGGCTCATTTCCATGCTTGGCGGCATCGGTGACACTTCCGTTATCCTTCGTGCCGTTCCCATCGCCCTCACCTCCACCCTGTACGGGATCATCTTGTCCAATTTTTTCTTTATTCCCTTTGCCGCCTTTTTACGGGAACGTACAAACAAAGAACTCCTCCTGCAAAAGATTATTATGGAGGGCGTAATTGCCATAGACTCTGAAATGAATCCGGTAATCCTGAAGACAAAACTGGAATCTTTTCTCACCCCTGCCGAACGAAAAGAGACCCTTGTCTCCTACAACAAAATCAAAGAACGATTCAACATCAGAGCCTAACTTCCCCATCCTTTCAAGGTGTTAAAGAGGGGCTGTTCTTTTCCGCAGGAATCCCCCCTTTCAATGTGCAATGATGAAATGAGTATGTTATATTATTTTCTTCACATATCTTTCATTCTCATTTGCACAGGAGTATCCCTTGAATATCTTTCTCTTACGAGCAGTCATTCTACTTGCTCTTCTCACCCTTGCATCCTGTACATCATCCGTTGATTCAGCTATCAAAAACGGGGCTGAACCCCTTACGGCTTCAGGGATTTACACGCTGGTTAACAACAGCACAATCCGCCTGATAACAGCCGACTTTGAGGCAGATCTCTTCCTTCAGGACAATGGCAAATTTGCCGCAAGAGGTCTTATCTACGGCACCAAGGACACAGGTGCCTGGGATATAAAAAGCGACGACAGACTCTGTCTCAAGTTCTCCGTCTGGTACTATGGAGACGTGAACTGCTACTCCGTCTACAAAGAAGCCGTTCGCGAAGACTCTTACCTCCTCTTTACTGAAAACGGGGCGGCAGCCTACTCCATGACCGTGGCATCCGGAAACGTCAGCGAGCTGAAACTCCCGGCCAATCCCAAAGAAGAATCCACATTTGTCCGTTCCCAGATGAAAAATCAGGGTGGGTCAACACCCTCCTACAGACCGTCTGCCAAAGCCCCTGCACCCAAGCCTGCTGTTGCAGCTGCTCCGGTCACAGGACCTGCAGCATCAGATGAAGAGATCAGCCACACTGTGAAGTCAATGGCGCTCGACTGTCCCGGCTGCAACCTGGAACGTGCCGACCTCCGGCAGGCAGATCTTATCGGGGCAAACCTCAAGGGTGCAAACCTTGCCGGGGCAAACCTCAGCCATGCCAATCTTCGCCGGGCCAACCTTGAAGGAGCAGATCTCTCAGATGCCATGCTGGTCAGTACCAACCTGCCGGGTGCAAACCTGAAAAATACCGACTGCACAAGTGCCGATTTCACCGGTGCCAACCTTATTCACGCAGATTTCACCGGGGCGGACCTCAATAAAATCATCCTGGACAAGAGTCTGCAGGAAGGCACAAAAGGACTCTAACACTGGTGATGAACGGTAAGCCGGCACTCTGTTCAGTTCCCCCTTGAGGGGTATAAGTGCCTCGAAGGTCTCGTTCCTCGCTATCTGGTGATGTTTGTAACACAATGATAGTAAAATAAATATGGAACTTCGTGTTTTTTATTACAGCTTTTCAGAAGTAAGGCACTAATACATGACGGCATTCACCCACCTGCACGTCCATACCCAGTACAGTCTGCTTGACGGCGCAATCCGTATTCCCGATCTGCTTGCAAAATGCGAGGAGTTCGGAATGGATTCCGTTGCCATGACCGACCATGGTGCAATGTATGGAGCCCTTGAGTTTTATCTCAAAGCAAAAGCAAAAGGCATCAAACCCATCGTCGGCTGCGAGTTTTATATTGCTCCGGGTAAACGCACACAGAAAGATCCCACCGCGCCAACCAAAGCGTATCATATTGTTCTCCTTGCCATGAATTACAGCGGCTACCAGAACCTGATGCGCATGTCCGGTGTTTCCTATTTTGAGGGATTTTACGCAAAACCCCGCATCGACTTTGAAACACTTGAAAAATACAATGAGGGCATCATCTGCCTGTCCGCATGTCTGCACGGTGAAATTCCCTGGTTTATCACCCATAAAGGAATAGATAAGGCCCGTAAAAAGGCGCAGCAGCTGCACGACATATTCGGCGACAGACTCTATTTTGAACTGCAGGAAAATGCCATCCCGGAACAGAAAGGGGTGAATAAGGGTTTAATACAGCTGGCAAAAGAGATGGGAGTAAAGACTGTTGCCACCAATGACTGCCATTATCTGAATCAGGAAGATGCCCACGCCCATGAAGTTCTCCTCTGTGTGCAGACCGGAAAGACCATTAATGATCCCAAACATTTTAAATTTTCATCGGACACTTTTTATTTCAAATCCCCCGATGAGATGGCAAAAACATTCAGCTACTGCCCCGAATCCATCGCCACCACCCAGGAGATAGCAGACCGCTGCAATCTGGAGATCAACCTTGGTGATTATCATTTTCCTGAGTTTAAAGTTCCGGAAGGGGAAAGCCTGGAGTCCATGTTTGTCAAGGAATGCTGGGATGGACTGGAGGATCGTTTTGCCGCCATGCGTAAAGCGGGAACCTTTACCAGAGAGGTGGAAGAGCAGTACAAAAAACGGCTGACATTTGAAATTGATATTATCAACTCCATGGGCTTTCCCGGATATTTTCTAATCGTTGCCGACTTTATCAACTGGGCAATCGACAACAAAATTCCCGTAGGCCCGGGACGCGGTTCAGGTGCCGGAAGTCTGGCTGCTTACTGCATGCGTATCACCAATATCGATCCCATCCCCTACGGCCTTATCTTCGAACGTTTCCTTAACCCCGAACGTGTCTCCATGCCGGATTTTGATATCGATTTCTGTCAGGACAGACGCGGTGAAGTCATTGATTACGTACGCCACAAATATGGTGGAGCACCCTATGTTGCCCAGATTATCACCTTTGGTTCCATGAAGGCAAAGGGCGTTATTCGCGACGTTGGGCGTGCGTTGGACATTCCATTTGGCGAAGTGGACAAAATTGCCAAGCTTGTGCCCGAAGCCCTGAAGATGACCATCGACAAGGCGATGGCAGAAGAGCCCCGCATTCAGGATGCCGCCGACAAGGATCCCCGTATAGCTGAATTATTAAAGGTCGCCCAAACCCTGGAAGGACTTGCCAGACACACATCCACCCACGCGGCAGGGGTTGTGGTATCTCCAAAACCCATGGTTGAATACCTGCCCACCTGCAAGGGAAAAGAGGGGGAGACCCTCACCCAGTATGATATGAAACATACTGAGAAAACGGGTCTTATCAAGTTTGACTTTCTCGGTCTGAAAACCCTCACGGTCATAGACAATGCCCTGAAACATATCAAGGACGACGTTGGGATAGATCTCGATATCAGCAATCTGCCCATGGATGATATCAAGACCTTCAAACTGCTCTGCGACGGTGACGCCCTCGGGGTCTTTCAGCTTGAGAGCTCAGGGATGCGGGAACTCCTGGTAAAAATGGCACCGGAACAGTTCAGTGATCTGATTGCCCTTGTCGCCCTTTATCGTCCGGGCCCACTTGATTCGGGTATGGTGGATGACTTTGTGGAGACCAAACACGGCAGAGCCACCGCCAACTATCCCCTGCCCCAGTTGAAACCTGTCCTGGAAGAGACCTATGGCGTTATCGTCTACCAGGAACAGGTGATGAAAATTGCCAACATCCTTGCCAGTTATACCCTTGGAGATGCCGATATTCTCCGACGTGCCATGGGGAAAAAAATCGCAGAAGATATGGCGACGGAGAAGGTAAAGTTCATGGCGGGAGCAAAGAAAAATGGTGTGGACGAGAAAAAGGCGGAATTTGTCTTTGATCTGATGGCAAAGTTTGCAGGATATGGATTCAACAAGTCCCACTCCGCCGCCTATGCCCTCATTTCCTATCAGACTGCCTACTTAAAAGCCCACTACCCTTCCCAGTTCATGGCGGCACTGCTCTCCTGCGATATGAACAATACGGATAAAATCGTCCTGTATATTAATGAGTGCAAAGAACATAACATAGAGGTACTCAATCCCGATATCAACAAATCCGTTATCGACTTCAGTGTCCACAACGATGAAATCCGCTTTGGGCTTGCTGCTGTAAAAAATGTCGGGCAATCTGCCCTTGAATCCATTATCAGTGAGCGCGAAGAAAACGGGGAGTACAGCTCCCTTGAAGATTTCTGCAACCGGGTGGACTCCAGGAAGGTAAATTCACGGGTGAGCGAATCACTTATTAAATCCGGTTCGTTTGACTCCCTCGGCTGTAAACGATCACAGCTTATGGCCATCGTCGACCAGGCAATGGAAAAGGCAAAAGCCGTTCAGCGCGACAAACAAAGTGGCCAGATGTCACTTTTTGCCTTATCCCCGGCAACTGATACCGCAGACAAGAGCAATATAGTTATCCCGGACATTCCCGAATGGGAAGACAGGGAAAAACTCGCCAACGAGAAACAGACCGTTGGCTTCTACCTTACCGGTCATCCCCTCGATGAAGCAATAAACGAGATAAAAACCATCACCGACACCGACATCCCCGGTCTTGCCAACTATGGCGAAGAGCAGCCGGTACGCATCGGAGGGCTTATCCGCAGCTGCAAACAGCTGAAAAGTAAAAAGGGTGATCCCATGGCTTTTATCGTTGTTGAGGATCTTTTACACGCTGTGGAAGTTATTGTCTTTCCTAATACATACGCAGAGTGTTATAATCTGCTGTCATCCATAGAGCCTGTAATCATTCAGGGGACGGTTCAAAACGATGAGCGTGGAGCAAAAATCATCGCCGAATCCATAGAACTTCTGCCAGAAGCACGTATAAAACACACTGAAGAGGTGAAAATCAAACTTCTTAGTGACAAAATCAGCAGAAAAAGGCTAGAATCTCTGAAACAAGTTCTGTACCAGTACCATGGCAGCTGTCCCCTTCTTATGACCATGCACTTTGCCGGGCAGGGAGAAGTGGATATTGAAATCATGAAAGACCTTACAGTGTGTCCCTGCAGAGAATTTACTGAAGAAACGGAGAAAATCCTGGGCTACAAGGCTCTCTCCTACAAGAAAAGAACCCTTGTCAGCAATCGAAAAAAACGATGGGAAACTGCGAAAAGTAACTAACACCGGTGATGAATGGTAAGCCATCATGAGTGCCTCGAAGGTCTCGTTCCTCGCTATCTGGTAATGTTTGTAACATTCTTTCATTAACAGGATTAGCACTGAAGCTCAGGTAGATACAAAATGGAACTGTAGGAGCTTGCCCCTGCGAGCGATTTTCCAGGTCTGGCAACACCTTGAATCGCTCGCAGGGGCGAGCTCCTACATCCAATTCAGATTAACTGTGCTTTTATGGCAGTCACTTTCATTACAGCTTTTCAGGGATAAGGCACTAACACCGGTGATAAATGGTAAGCCGGCACTCTTTTCAGTACCCCCTTGAGGGGTATAGGTGCCTCGAAGATCTCGTACCTCGCTATCTGCTGATGTTGGTAACATTCTGTCATTAACATGATCAGCACTGAAGCTCAGGTAGATGCAAAATGGAACTGTAGGAGCTTGCCCTGCGAGCGATTTTCCAGGTCTGGCAACACCTTGAATCGCTCGCAGGGGCGAGCTCCTACATCCAATTCAGATTAACTGTGTTTTTATGGTAGTCATTTTCATTACAGCTTTTCAGGGATAAGGCACTAATCATCGTTATGTCAAAACATTCCACAACGAGCGCTGAAAACCAGTCAGCAGATCAAAACAGCTCCATAGTGCCAGCACCTGCCAAAAACAGAAATATCTTCCGTCTTCTTTTTCTCAGCATGGTTGCCCTTGGGTTTCTTATGGGTGTCACCTTTCCAATGATCGTTAAAATATACTTTGACCTGGAAAGAGCCCTCTCCTTCAACTTTACCCTTATGTGCATCGCCGCCGGTATCACAGTAGGCATAGCAAACTACGTTCTTTTTGATACCCTGGTTTCCCGTGAACTCAGCTTTCTGGTAAAGGGAATGCATCAGGCAAACAATGCCATCCGGGCAGCTCTTTTCAGCAATAAAAACCATCTTCAGCACTTTAATATTGAAGTAAAATCCAACGACATGATAGGTCAGGTGACCACCGCCTTCAACACCATGGGACATACGGTTCATCAGCGACTACGTGATGAGGCGAATTTCAGAAATCTTATCTCCGATCTTTCGGCAAATGTGGCACTCGATCACACCGCAGAGACCATCCTCAAATATTTTATAAATGCCACCTGTATGGCATCAGGGCTGCTTTACGGAAAAGTCGATGAAGAGATGACACTACTTGCCAGTAACGGATTTGACACAGACTCCAAACTCCCGCAAATTCTGGAAAACTGGCATGGTCCCATAGCCGACACGATCAAATCAGGTGAAACAACCACCATTAACACAGGCAGCGAGTGCATTGACTGGCTCACCATGACCACCCCCCTTGGCAGCATTCGACCCAAACGCATACGTGTCATCCCGCTTATTGCCGATAAAAAAACGGTGGGTCTTGTTGTGGCAACCTGCTCACTGAGCGATATCCCGGAAGAGGATCAACTGGAAACACTGAAAACCTACTCGGCTTACATGGCACCGTATCTTCACAATTCACTGCTGCACAATAAGATTCAGGAAATGGCGTCGTACGACTCCCTCACCCATATCCTTAACCGGCGTTTTGGGCTAATCCGGCTGCAGGAAGAGTTTTCAACAGCGTTACGCTATAAAACCGATCTCAGTGTGGTTCTCCTTGATATCGATAAATTCAAAGCCATCAATGATACCTACGGGCACGAAACCGGAGACTATATCTTAAAGACAATCGCCTCCACGCTCTCATTGAACCTGCGACACGAAGAGGTCATCTGCCGGTACGGTGGTGAAGAATTTCTCGTCATTATTCCCAGGGCAAACCTGGAAAAGGCGGCAATGGTCGCCGAACGGCTGCGGGATCTGGTCGAGCATCACTTCTGTCATTACAACAACGAAGTAATCACCACCACCATCAGTCTCGGAGTCAGCAGCACCTCGGCTCTCACCATAAACAAAGAAAACGATCTGATTAATGCTGCTGACACCGCCATGTATCATGCAAAAGATATGGGAAGAAACCGGGTGGCAATTATGCACAACAACGAGCCCAAGCTGTTCACAAAAGAATCAATACCGACAGGTAAAAAAAATAAATAAAACCGGCGACGGCAGTACGATTAAAAGCAGAGCCCACAGTCGGGACAGGTTTTGAGTGTGGTGGAAAATCTAAACCCGCAAGCCGGACAGGTTGACTGTTCTGCACCGGTATCAAAGACTGCATGAATATTGCTCAGATCGTGGGAATCAAGGGAAGTGGTCCTCTTAAACTCTCGGGTAAGGACTTCCATCGCCTCTTCCCCGTCTTCCACCCTGATCTGTAGAAAAAAGTCACCGCCACCACAGCAGCCCGCACCGCAATTACCCTTTTCTCCGGCAACCAGAGAAGGGATTTTTTCAGCCGCCAGTACATTTTGCAAATGTTTCATGTCGTTCAGGGGACCTTTACGAATATTTGCAAGATTATCATCACTGGACAGTTCCATGGAGCGAGCTGACAACTTCGCATCGGTCTCCTGCTCCAGTGCCAATTTCTCTGTTCCACGAAGAAGAACAACTTCACAGGTAGCACACATTTCAATTTCCGCCCGATACTCCTCATCACACTGCGGACAATATTTTAATTCCGGATCTGTAACACGCATGGCTCATCTTTCCTTTTCTGCAGGTTATCAAAAGAGTTGCTTTAATTTTTTCTCATAGCAACCCATTAATCTGATACCCTTCTATACGATTTTTTGTCTTTTATCAAATCAGACAGGGATAAAATCCCTACACTGACAAAGGATTTGTCACCAACCTGAAACAAACCTCCTCCCACATGGCTATAAATGCCCATTGCCATTGCATACAACTGCAAAACTTCTCACAATATTTGCTCAGTATTCCAGATACCCACCACTTGCGGCTTGACATGCACCACATCGTGGTGATAATTTAGAGATTCACATGTAGCACTCACCACACAAGGGATATCAATGGGCAACAAAACACACTATACAAAAGCTGGCTGGTTAATCGACGGCAGTGGAGCTCCCATTCAGAAACGCGTCCTGCTCACCGTCACAAACGGAATTATTGAAAATATCTCACCGTACAGAAAAGACACCCTGCCAGCCCCACGTCTCGTAACGGATCTCTCACGCTGCACTCTCCTCCCTCCCCTTGTTGACTGCCACGTACATCTTACCCTGTCCGGTTCAACAGACAGGAGAGTGAGAGAGTTGCAGATGGAAGGTGACTACGATATATGCCGTCACCATATCGAAGACCATTTACACTACCTTTTTTCCCATGGAGTACTTGCAGTACGTGACGGCGGAGACCATTTCTCCCACACCCTCCTCTACAAAACACAATCGGAGCAATCGGGCACAGGTAAGGATCCTGTAATCATAAAAACTACCGGCACAGCGTTGCATAAGAAAAACCGCTACGGAACATTCCTTGGCAAGGCAGTGAGCGGGAATGAAAAACTGGAGACTGCTGTTAAAAACATTCTCTCTTCAGCAGATCATATAAAACTGATTCATTCAGGTATAAACAGCCTGACTGAATTCGGCACGGAGACAGCAGCTCAATTCAGCCTTGAAGAACTGCAGCACATCATCACCCTTGCTCAATCCAGAGGAAAAAAAGTGATGGTTCATGCAAATGGCAAGGTTCCTGTGGAACTTGCGTTGCAGGCAGGATGCCACTCCATTGAGCACGGTTTTTTCATGGGTGACGAGAACCTCAGACGGATGGCAGACACCCGGACAGTATGGATACCGACAGCTGTCACCATGAAAGCGGCACTTGATAACCTGGAATTTGCCCACGGTGTTGGAAAAGCAGATGTTATCGCCAGAACCCTCGATCATCAGCTGCAGCAGCTTGCAAAGGCCAGGCAATACGGTGTACGGGTTGCAACGGGCACAGATTCCGGCTGCAGCGGGATCATCCATGGAGAATCGGCTGCCGAAGAAATCAAGCTGTTTTTACAAGCGGGGTATTCACTCAGTGAAGCGATCGAGTGTGCCACATCTCAAGGTGCAGAGCTCCTGGGAATTGACCAGCTCAGTACTATCAAAAAGGGGATGCCTGCTCATTTTATTGTTGCCCGTGCCACCCCGGCAATGGTTCCAAGAAAACTCTCCTATCTCGAAGCTGTTTATCTACATGGCAAGCCATGCGACAAAAGCTTTTTCAATAAATTATGACCCCATTTGGTGACCCCATTTTTTTGCTGCTGTGCTGCAAAGTGGACCACCAAACATAACTGAAGGCGTTATGCGACATTGCGCTTCACTCCGAAAGTAACTGATTGGTAATTTCAACGGTTGCCCTTAGTTTACCGTAAGCGGAGGACGAGAGGAGGGCGAGCTGTTCATTTAATTAATTGGGGTCTGTCCCCCATTCTTCGTCCCATTCTTCGTCCCTCATTCTTCCCCATTCTTATTCTTACCCATTGGGGTCTGTCCCCCATTCTTACCCTCCCTTGAATAGGTCGGTTGATGGCTTTTTCTTTTCAGTCTGTAAAAAATAACCAAACCGGTCATATACGAAACAGTGACTATCATATACGGGCTATACAGTTCAAGGACCTTTCTTGAGAATGATGTTATAAGTCGTGCATATTCACTGAGATATGGTATAATTTACACAAACCATATACGGAGGCATGAGCACTATGGCATTTGCAAGTAAACTGACAGAGATACGAAAGAGCAGGAACCTGACCCAGCAGGAACTTGCTA
>JANTGG010000044.1 GCA_024763035.1 Desulfocapsa sp.
TGAACGGTAAGCCGGCATAAGTGCCTTGGTGATGTTTGTAACACAATGATAATAAAATGAATATGGAACTTCGTGTTTTTTATTACAGCTTTTCAGGAGTAAGGCACTAAATTACTAGTTTTATCAGCTCACTTTTTTTTATTATTAAAAAAAACAGGAAAGGAGATGTTTGGTGAAAATCTTCACGACCTTGCCGTATGCGACAACACTATAAAAGAATCCTTCAATGGGGAAACCGTTCAGTTTATGGTCCAACGGATCAATGCGCTAAAAGAGGGGGACAGCAGTAAACGACGCTTTTTCCCGCTTAGCCCAGATTTGTGACACAGAACAGCGTTGTGCTAAGAGTCTGAGGCGAAGCTGAAGAGTTTGTGCGTTTCAAGATGTAACACATAAAATAGCTGAAAAAGTTGCCCATAATTCATCGTAATTCAAATCACTTGACCACTTCTCTGGTCGGCAGAAGGATTGAGATCTCTGTCCCAACATCTTCCGTACTGGACACATGGATGGACGAATCCATCTGAGCAAGCATTTTCTTGACAATTACAAGACCAAGACCGGTTCCTTCCGCCCGTGTGGTGAAAAATGGTTTAAAGAGCATTTCCTGATTTTTTTCTGAGATGCCACAGCCATTGTCTTTCAATAACAGGCAGACAAGTGCATCTGATTCCTTTTTCGCCAGAATCGATATGGTCGGTTCGGGTCTTCCTTCCAGGGCATTAGCAGCATTTGTCAGCAGATTCAGCATTACCTGGAGAAGAGCACGTTCGTCTGCAAAAACAATCCCGGCATTTTCTTCCACCTCAAACGTTATGTGCACCCTGCTTCTGGCAAGATCCTTTCTATGAATCGCCACGAGCTTATCAAGAAATTCAGGGAGATTGATCACTGCAGGGACAGGAAGCTCGAACATTGAAAAACTGCGCAATGATTTCAGCAGATATTCTATCCGCCCAACTTCGTGCAGAGAACGATCCAGAAAATCCTGTACGGTTTCTTTGGGAAAATCGTTAATTTTTTTACTTAAAACGCTCAGCGTCATTTTTAAGGAATTAATCGGGTTTCCAAGCTCATGGCGAATACCGGAAAAGACAAATCCCACGTTATCCATTAAATTCACAGAACTGGCAATGGATTCCAGACGGCGTTTTTCCGTAACATCTTTTTTTATCATCACATGACAGCTGTTCTTCCCCTCATCTTTATGCAAAGGAATGATGGAGATGTCTTCCAGGTAGAGGCTGCCATTTTTCTTAGGACTGGAAATTGTTCCCTGCCATTCTTCTCCTCTCAAAATGAGGTCCAGCACTGGGTGTTTTTTCTCATCTTCCTGACTGACATGCTGAACATCCCATACCTTTCTGCCAAGCAGTTCTTCCACCGTGAATCCGCTGTTTCTTTCACATGCCTTATTGGCGTAGGTGATACTGCCGTAGCTATCAACAATAAGAACCGAATCAGTAAACTGTTCAATCACGGCGGACAGGCGATTTCTCTTGATAATCTCTGTTTTAAGTTTTTCATTTTGCCGGGCAAGCTGCTTTTTGATTGTGACCACATTTATCACATTGGCAACCCTTGCCAATAGGATATCTGCCCTGAGAGGTTTCAGGATATAATCAACTCCCTCCTGTATTTCATCGCAATAGTTCAGCACAGAATCCTCATCAAGGGAGGTGACAAAAATAACCGGTAAAGAATGACTGGCATCATCTTCCTTGATTTTTTTATACACATCATACCCACTGATATCAGGAAGCATCACGTCAAGCAGTACCAGATCCGGTTCTTCCTCGCGAACAAACTGCAATGCCTGTTCACCAGTATAGGAAATGATCGTCTCATACCCTGCACCTTTGAGAACTGTCTCCAGTATGGTGCAGGTAACTTTCTCATCATCGACAATGAGAATTCTGGCACTGCTGTTTTCCATTGTTTTCTGCATTGGCTTGTTTGAGTACGGCAAAGATAACTGCGCAACCAGCGATACCTCGCCGACACCTATAAAGATACAAAAGTCTGGCCTGCTAACTCTTTGCCGGGATCTCTCCCTACGGGAAAAGTTTCTGCTCCTGTCTATTTAAACACCTTTCTCAGTTGTGGTACTGTATCTCTTCCTCCTTACCGAAGTCAAGTTTCCACCTGCTTTCACCCTGCCTGAAAGTGATTCATTATGACACAACTGACCTGCTCTGCTTCAGCAAAACAGAACAGTATCCGTGCATATTCACCACCAGTGAGAAGTTGCTCACCCCTGATCACCAGAGATAACCCTCTGTTTTTCTGTTCGTTAAGGAAAGCAACACCTGTTCCAGCAAAAGGTGGTATGCAACTTGCTATTGTGACAGTGCAAGTTGCACGCGAATCGAATCTTTCCACCTTGGGAAATTACATTGCAAGAATATATGGATTAAACCAATATGAGAAATGTCTTAATTGTTGATGACGAACCGTCTTTGCTCATCAGTATCGAATCCGGATTTGAAGGACAGCAGGATAGATTCAAAATTCACACTGCAGGAAACGGGGAAGAAGCCCTTGATATACTGAGCAGTACGGAAATCGATCTGGTCATCACAGACCTGCAGATGCCTGTTGTCGACGGGTTTGAGCTTCTCGCCGCCATGAGCGTCAAATACCCCAATATTCCCAATATAGTAATGAGTGCCTTTGGAACACCAAAGATCGAGGATCAGCTGAAATCGCTAGGCACCATTCAGTTCCTGGACAAACCCCTTGATTTTGATGCCCTCGAAGAATGCATTCTTAAAGCACTCACCACGTTAGATGAACAAAAGGGAAGCATTGCAGGACTGTCCCTTGCCAATTTCATGCAGTTGATTGAAGCCGAACAGAAGACCTGTACGCTCACGGTTTTTAACAACTCCGCCGGCAAGGGTGCTGTTCATTTTTCTGACGGAAAAATTCTTGATGCCCAGACTGGTGACCTGCAGGCCGATGCCGCAGTAATTGAAATGGTTACCTGGGATAATGTGAAAATTGCCTTGCAGGAACTGGTAATAGACGAAAGTGAAAAGAAAATCACAAGTGAACTTATGCTGCTCCTTATGGAAGGGGCACGCGTCAAAGATGAAAATGAAGCTTCTATCTCCTCTTTTGATGAGATTTTAAAAAGCTTTGACCAATTGGAATCCGACAACGAAGAAGATTCCGATACAAAAACAGATGGAGGGTATATGGCCGGTTTGAAGGAAATTTTAAAAGAAATGGCAGACGAGATGGACGGAGTTCTCTCAATACAGGTCACAGGAATGGATGGTATAACAGTGGCTGTGCACAACCCCACCGGTGCAGATGTTGATGCATTCTCAGCAAAATTTGCCATGGTTATGAAGCTCATCGACCGTTCTGTGGGAGATCTGAGTAATCTGGGCGATTTTGAGGAAAACCTGGTGCAATCACAAAATGCCTGGATTCTCACGCGCTTTGTTGGAGAAAACTACTACGTAGGGATCGTTGTCAGCCGTGACGGAACGCTTGGCAATGTACGTCTCGTTGCAGGAAAATATCAGGAAAAACTCAGAAAAGCACTGTAAGCAACACCCATTATTTTGCGACTGACAAAAATACAACAAGGAGAAATACATGGCCACTGAAGAACAGAAGAAAAAAAATATAATGCGTCTGATGACCCTTATGATTGGCGGTATGGCGAAGGCTCTCTATGATCTATTTGGTGAGACAGCCTTCGCCACCATGAATGAAGTCGGTAAAACCACCCTTGAGATTATGGAAAATGAGATGGGGCTTGAAATTGACGGTGAAAACCCAAAAGATGTCCTCACCGAAATTGGTCGTATTTTTGCTGATGAGATGGGTTTCATCGAGTCTTTTGACACCAGTGAAGAGGGGAACCAGTTAACCCTTCGCGTGAATCACTGTCAGGGCTGGAATCTCACGCAGTCCATTATGAAAACAGGTGTTGAAATTCCTTTCACCTGCCCCATTATGAATGTGTGTCAAGCAGCCCTCAGCCGGATGGGACGTCCAGTACAAAAAGCCATCTCTCCAATTCCCGAAGTAAAGGGGTCAAATATCGTTTTTACCCTGATCGGATAGGATTGCAGCCGTTTTAATGCAGAGTGCCCCGGTATTTCATAAAAGAGAAGACTGTCTCACTGTTTCTGACGCTCGATATTATCAGGATCTTTTATACCGTACCGTAAAAATTGGTACGGAACTGGAGTTTGCTCTGCCAAAAGGTGTATTGCGTGAAGACTTCCAGCCCCGGATCGAAGAATTCATGGAGCCGTCACGGGACATGAATCGACTGGGACGGCTGGGAGTCTTCAATGTCATCAAAGAGCACTGCGGCGTCGAGGTACTCATTATCGGCAGGCATCCGCACTGGGATTCTCTGGTCGAACAGTATTCTCAAATCATCCTTCCCTTGCTCAAGATGAATGTCCGGATGCGCCCCACATGCGGATTTCATTTTCATCTTTTACAAGTCGGCTTGTCAGAGGATATTCCAGAGATCATCCTCGCCAATTTATGGAACATGTTTCGACTCTTTGCTCCAGGGCTTAAATTTCTTACGAGCGGTGGCGAGACGCGTGAAGGCCTTTGTCGCAGGCGCCAGCATAATGCCCATCAGGAATTTATCACACTCTGTCCCTCCCGATTCACCATGTCTGAGATTCGGGAACATCTGGCAAAAAGTATGGCTGTACCGGAACATCAGAATTTTTTCAATCTGGAGCATGTCTTATTTGCAGGTAATGGAGCCATAAATAATCTCCATATTGAGCTTCGTTTTCCCGACGGCGACCTTTGCCCGGTTTCCATCACTGCCAAAACCTTTCTCTTTCTCACCATGCTCTTAAAAGCTGTGGAAATTTCAAAATTTGGTCTTCTCGCTGTGGAAAGTGATCCGCAATGGGAACACATCCGTGTTCTTCTTGATGCAATTTCCAATAACGACGGAAAACTGGCATCAAGCGACACCTCTGCCATTACAGATAAGATGCTCGATGATTACAGAGAAAACGGCAGACGTCTTCTCAAATTTTTGAAGTCCATTTTTCTCATTCTCGACAATCCCAGCGAAGTCATTTTAAAAGATATGGTTGAAAAACCTATCTCCATGCATAGAATCAGCGGCAGGAAATGGGATGAAATAAACAGTGATCTGGCTGACCTTATCACCCCGCTGCGAAACCTGGACGAAACAGATCATGAACTGATAAAGATAATAGAGCTTGGACTGGTTACCGATAAGCATAATGAAGACACCTGGTTTGAGCATGTTGCCCGACACCTCTCCCTGTCCTCTGCTAAAATTCAAAAACGTCTGCAGTTTCTCAGCAGCCGTGATCCTGAATGGAATGCAGAAACCGGCTCCATTGTCTTTCTCAGGTAATTCACATGTGCGGAATTGCGGGGTTCTTTACAAATGGTGTGAAAACAGAAAATATTGAGAAGGTGCGGCAACTCTTCACCGCAAACCTGCTGGCCAATGAAACCAGAGGAAAAGAGGCAACCGGGGCTCTTCTTGTGCAAAAAGACTGCACCTGGCATCTGGAAAAAGCCGCCCTGCCCGCCTGCGAGTTTATTCAGACCATGCGCTATAAAACCTTTCTGCAAAAGGTGGATCAGAACACGATTCTCCTCCTTGGACATACCAGGAAACCCACCAAGGGAAGTCCGGAAAACAATGACAACAATCACCCCATCGTCCGTGGCAGGACCATAGGCGTTCACAATGGCACCCTGTCAAATGACGATGAAATTTTTTTAAACCATCTAAAAGCCGGTAAAGAGAGCAGAATTGGAGCTGTGGACAGTGAGGCTATTTTCGCACTCATCGATGAACTTGACCGGAGAGACACCCTCAGCAGCAGATGTGACAATCTATCCCGCATGTCCAGACTGCTGCACGGATCGTACACGACACTGTACGCACACCCCGACGATCCCTGCCGCCTGTATCTGCTTAAATACAATAATCCGATGTCAGTACACTACTCTCCGGAACTGGATGGCTTATTTTTCTCCTCCAGATATATTTTTCTGCGTAAGGCCTTTGGACGATCTGTTATCACAGAAGCTCTGCCCTCACGCCACGGATATATTTTTGACTCACGCCTGATCAGCCATCGGGGAAAAATTCCATCACTAAGCTTTTCTTTGTCGGAACAGAATGATATGATGTAATAACGTTCCAGGAATATAGACCTTATGATTACGATTCGCTCGCAGGGGCGAGCTCCTACAACAAACATTGCTGACACCGGTAAGCCGGCACCTTTTCAGGAGCAAGGCACTAAACGGTGCATTAAGGTTAACAACCTACTACTTTCAGCCTCTTCCATTTGATCACTATGAGAAAGAAACTGCAAACCATCCTAAAACTCATCGCCGACGAACTTCCAGGCTACCAGTCTGCTGCGGTTGTTACCATAGACGACGGCCTTTCCGTGGCAGAATTCAGCACCAACCCCCAGATGGACACCGAAGCCGCTGCTGCCTACCTGGCCTCTATTGTCAAATCCAATGCAAAGGCAATAAAGCTGATCACCGGCAACCAGCAGACCGAAGACATCCTGGTTACCACCGACCAGTCCTATTATCTCATCAGAAATTTTCCAAATCAGCCTGTTTTTGTTTTTCTCATGACCAGACGTGGAGAATGGATGGGCAAAGCCAGGATGATGCTTCAAGATTATATGCCTAAAATCAACGAAATATTAAATGAATATTTCACAATGAGTGACGATTAGATAAAAAACGCACATCCGTCCTCTTCTCCTTTCAGCATCATCTTTTTTTTAAGACAGCAAAAATCTGACCTGCAATTCTTTTTTTTCTTTTTTCTGAGCTCTTTTTGTCGTACTGTCCCATATGAGCTCCCAAAAAGACATTAAGTTACCTGCAGGCTCAACGTTCCCTTATGCCCCAGGACGCCATCTGCTTGTTATCGACGATGACAAGCTGTTTTGTGATGCCATCCGCCATGCCGATCTCGATGATCAGTTCACGGTTCATATTGCAAATACAGCAAACTCGGGTCTTGCCCTTTGCAGTCAGCAGAAAATGGATGTTGTCCTTCTCGATCAGCAGCTGCCTGACAAAAACGGTACAGAGATATGCCCATCCATCCTTTCCCAGAATGACAAGACCAAGATCATCCTTGCCACTGCCTATCCCGATCTGAACAATGCTGTCGAAGTCATAAAGCTCGGCGCCTTTGATTATCTGGCAAAACCCTTCAATATCGATGAATTGTGTTTTGCCATAAACCGGGCATTTACGTCTGCAGAACTTGAACAGGTCGCTGAAGTCAGTAACTGGAAACAAAAAAAAGAATCTGCCAAAATTCATTTTATCGGTTCATCACGTGCTGCCTCTGCCATTCGCAATGCCGCCCACTCAACAGCGAAATCCCGTGCCCCTGTTCTGCTGACTGGGGCCACTGGTACGGGAAAAACACTGCTGGCAAAATATATCCACTCCAGAAGCCCCTTACAGGACAAGGTCTTTCTCTCTGTAAATTGTGCAATTCTCCAGGAAAACCTCATCGAAGCAGAACTTTTTGGGGCAGAAAAGGGTGCCTTCACCGATGCCACCAGCAGCCGAAGGGGTATTTTCGAACTGGCATCCGGCGGCACACTCTTTCTTGATGAAATCGGCACCCTGCCCTACCATCTGCAGGCAAAACTGCTCGGAGTTCTCGATGATGGCATGATTAAGCGGCTGGGCAGTGAAAAAAGCCTCAAAGTTGACGTACGCATCCTGACTGCCACCAACACAAACCTGATTACTGCCATAAAAGAGGGAACATTCCGGGAAGATCTTTTTTACAGGCTCTCCGTGTTGAACATTGAACTCCCCACCCTTCTGCAAAGAAAAGAAGACCTGCGGGAACTCTGCAGCTATTTCCTGAACCGGGAGCAGGCAAACTCTCTTACCGAACAGGACTATGCCGCAATGGCAGCATACTCCTGGCCGGGGAATGTGCGTGAATTAAAAAACGTACTTGAACGGGCAGTCCTCCTTGGCGAAGGGGGAAAAATCTGCCTGCAGAAGGTACTCGACACTGCTGCCCCCTGCACGGAAACCAAAGAAGATGCTTTTCCCCCTTCTTCAACAGCCGAAATCACGCCCCTGAAAACAATGGAACAAAAATATATCAGCCAGGCATTGGAGGCACACAACTACAATCGGAGCCAGACGGCACGCAGTCTCGATATCTCAAGATCAACCCTTATCCGGAAGATGAAACTTTACAATCTGGATCAGTAGTTCCCCCCGGCGACTTTCTCCTGCCTTCCCCTTACTGCTGCACAGGTTTTCTGAACAGTTTTCTACGCACTGCAAGCACAAGTATCATCAACAGCATAACAAAGATACCTGCAAAATAAACCTTGGGCGAGACCGAATTTGCGGTAAACTCCTTGCCCATATAGGAGTAAAGCAGCAATGTGGGACAAATACCAATGCAGTTCGCCTTCATCACCTTTTTCCAGGAAACATCTGCTCCGGCAGCGACGCCATTTATAAGGGTAAAGGGGACAACCGTTGTGCACTGGAGAAGAATAACAATCCAGAACCCATAGCGATTCACCATCTGTTTCAGCTGCAGACTTCTGCCTTCGTTCCCCCATGCCTTCTCCGGAAAAAGAACTTTCACCAGAAAAAAGACGATATTTGCGTTGATCATGCAGCCAATATAGGAGAGGCAGAATCCGACAAAAGAACCGAAGGCAACCGAGCCGGTAACGATAACCAGAATGAGGGGTGAAAAAAAAGGGAGAATCACAACCATGAGAATATAGATCAGCATACCGTTCATCCCCATGGCGGATAACGTGTCTTTCAGGTGCGACCAGTCTTTCAGATAATAGGGATCAAAGAGATATGACAAACTGAAGAAGCTCAGGAATGCGAAGAGGGCAAGCAGGGCAAGGCTGATACTCCGCTTCACCCTGGAATCACTTTTTGTCAGACGCCAGTACCATTTAAAAGAGTTGTGAATGGGTTTTACGGTTTTCTTGAGCCTGTTTATATTTTTTTGGGGCATGTATTTGATTACCTGTTTTGTCTAAAGCTCCAGAAATCCGGATGCAGCATGGCTAAAAACGGGATTAATTCAAGACGCCCAACGATCATATTAACGATAAAGATTATCCGGGTAGCGGCAGACAAGCCGCCAAAACTCCCCATGGGTCCGATTTCCCCGTATCCCGGTCCGATATTTCCTATTGTTGCAGCCGTTCCAACCACACCCACCGCAGCATTTCCCTCGATTATGGTAACCACAATGGCTGATGTTGTCATCAGTACGAGGTAAAAGAGGAGGAACCCCATGATCTGACGCTGGGTATCTTCCGCCACAGTCTTATGGTTGATTTTAATGGGAAGAACAGCGTGAGGATGGATAATTTGAGTAATCTCACGTTTGAGATATTTGAGACCGAACAGAACCCGAATAACCTTCACTCCTCCTCCTGCAGAACCGGCACATCCGCCAATCAACATGACAATAAAGAGGATGGTCTGTGCCGAGACACTCCACAGGGCAAAATCGGTGGAGGAAAAACCGGTGGTGGTGATAATGGAGACAATCTGAAACAGACTGTCACGGACCACCTCCGGCATTAAACCGTAATCTTCAACAAACAGACAGATAGCAAGACCACCTGAGACAAAAAGAACAATAAAACTGTAAAACCTGAACTCTTCATTCTGCAGAAGGGGAAGCGGTTTTGCCTGTATGAAAAAATGGTACTGCAAGGCAAAGTTTGCTCCGGCCAGAAACATGAAGAAAATAATTATCCAGGTAATTGCCGGACTGTTATAGCCCATAATGGATAGAGGATTTGGAGAAAAGCCCCCTGCAGCCATGGTGGAAAAGGCGTTACAGATTGAATCAAACAGAGGCATCCCTGCTCCAAAAAGGAGAATGATCTGAAAAAGGGTGAGCATACCGTAAACAAGCCAGAGGGCTTTTGCAGTGTGGGTAATCCGCGGAGTTACTTTTTCTTCAGTGGGACCCGGTGCTTCAGCAAAAAAAATCTGTCTGCCGGCTATGGCAAACTGAGGGAGAATGGCAACAAAGAGTACGATAATACCCATCCCGCCCAACCACTGACTCAGGCTGCGCCAAAAGAAAAAATCTTTTGGATAGAGGGAAAAATCCATCAAAATGGTTGCTCCGGTGGTGGTTATCCCGGAAACGGACTCAAAGTAGGCATCGATAGGTGAAAGTCCGTAAAAAAGATAGGGAATCGAGCCCATGGCGGCGGTAACAATCCAGGCGAGGGAAACGATGAGCAGCCCTTCATTACGTTTCAGATCATCAAAGTTTCGGGAAAACCCACCGTACTTCTGGAAAACAAGCCCCAGGGAGATGGAAACAAATGAAGCGGTAACAAAAGGGAAAATTGAGTTGTATTCCTTTTCGATGAGGGCAACAATAATCGGCGAGAGGAGGATGGTGCCAAATGCCACCAGAATGATGCCAAGTGCATTAAGGATATTATTGAATTTCATCAGACAAAAAGAGTTTTGACTATTTCTGCATCTTTTGCCATGGTAAAGATCTTCAGCAGATCGCCGGCGCGAATTACAGAGTTTCCATTTGGAATAAGAAGAGTTCTGCCACGTTGAATAATCCCGATTACTGCCTGTGCCTTAAACTGCAGATCATTTATTTTGGTGTCCGGAAAGCTTTCGGGCACACGAAGCCGCAGTAACTCACCCTGCCCCCACTCAACAAGTGCCAGAATATCGACATTTCTTGCCTGAACACGATTCAGCAGTTCTTTTAACGCCGATTCACGGGTGGACACTGTGGCATCAATACCCACTTTTTCGAAAAGCTGACCTGTTTTGACATTATTCACCCGGGTGATGATTCGACGTTTGGGATTGAGCTGTTTCACCAGCAGAGAACAAAGGAGATTCTTTTCGTCATTATCGGTGATGCAGACCACCACATCGGCATCATCCACGCTCTCCTGTTCAAGGAGTTCGAGATCTGTCCCGTCACCTTTCAGAATAAGGCTCTTTTTCAGATTATCTGCCAAAAACTCGCAGCGTGTCTCATTGTGTTCAATTAGTTTGACCTTTACACCAGTCCGCTCTAGTTTTTGAGCAAGCATGTACCCCACACTGCCGCCTCCGATAAGCACAGCATTTCTGATAATATTTCCGGATTGAAAAATAGTGGCGGCAAGGGTATCAACAGCGGAGTTCGTCCCCATAAAAATGACCTTGTCACCTTCATGGATAACCGTTGCACCAGATGGAATAAAGAGTTGATGATCCCTGGTAATGCCAACAATAAGTACGCCCTGTGGAAAGGAATAGTCCATAAGCCGAACATTACAGAGAACCGAACCCTCCTTTATCCGGTATTCAAAGAGCTTTGCCCGCCCTTCGGCAAAATATTCAACATCGATGGCATCGGGGACGGAAATAATACGGAAGATATCCTGGGTAAGAAGCTGTTCCGGCCAGATAATGGTGTCTATATCGTACCTGGTAAGATATCTGTCCTGCTTGGGGGAAGAGAGATTTCTGTACAGTTCCATTGTCCGGATAAAACAGATGGTCTCAATATCGATGATTTTTTTGACGGTCCAGCAGGCAACAATATTTGCCTCATCCAGTTCCGAGCAGGCAATAAACATTTCACATTCGTTCACATTTGCCTGCTCAAGGGCGTCAATATCGGCACCGCTGCCGCTGACAAAGCTGAGGTCAAGAGTATTGAAACGATCCGGCATGCGTGGAAGATCATCAATAAGAATAATGGAATACTCCTGATAGAAGCGCTTGGCAAGCAGGTACCCAAGCTCGGTGGCACCGTAGAGCAGAATATTCACGATGTGTCCTTTTCTTTGATATGAGACAACATTTTTATCAGGGAAACTGGCAGCAGAAGTAGATAGAACCTTGCTCTCTTAGTAAAACGATAGAAAAAAAGTGATCGGCAAGCCATACCTTACCAAGATCTTCCAATATTAGATCAGAAGAGTGGTCCACCTCTGCACCTTCCTCAGTTTCTTCCGGGTTTTTTTATGGTATCAGAAAATCGGATCGCTCTTCAAGATACGTTCGACTCTTCAAGATACGTTCGAGGGAGCCTTGTAATACCACTACCCTTCACAATGATCAGCATATTACACTGAACAAGCTGTTTTTTACAAGACAAAGCAACAGGCAAAAGGCTTAAAACCAACAAGTCCAACAAGGCTTCCCGTCATACGCAAAGCAATTCACAGCAAAGCAACCAAGGACGATATTCCATGAACATATACAATTATGAGAAGCACGGTGGCAAATTCACCATCCGGCAACGGACTACCCGTGGCCCTGCTCCTGGTATTTCTTCATCTTTCTCCACAGCGACACCCTGTTGATTCCAAGAATTTCTGCCGCCTTGGTTTTATTTCCCTGGGTACGGGCAATAACAGATTGAATGTAATTGCGTTCGTGTTCCTCCAGGGTGCGGGTAGCAATAAGCTCTTCCCGGATCGGGGGAATCAGTTCCGATTGCGGCTGTTCGAGTTCCGGTGGAAGATGGTAGGGCTGAATTTCCTGTTCCCGGCACATGGCAAGGGAACGCTCAATGATATTTTCAAGTTCCCGTACGTTGCCCGGGTAATCATAATTCATAAGGATTTCCAGGGAATCAGGGGAAATATACTTCACGTGCCGTTCAGGCAGCAGGTATTTTGCTAGAAAATGTTCCACAAGCAATGGGATATCATCACGGCGCCAGCGGAGAGGAGGTATCTCTATGGAGACCACGTTAATGCGGTAATAAAGATCCTGCCTGAAATTCCCTTTCTTAACCTCTTCGAGAAGTTCCCGGTTGGTGGCAGCAAGAACCCGGGCATCAACGTCAATCTGTCTGGTTCCACCGACCCTGATAATCTTTTTCTCCTGGAGAACACGAAGCAGTTTGGCCTGCATGGTCATGGGCATCTCCCCGATCTCATCAAGAAGGATTGTTCCCCGGTTGGCTGATTCAAAGAGCCCCGTGCGGAATCTGGAGGCGCCGGTAAAGGCGTCTTTTTCATGCCCGAACAATTCGTTGAGCATGAGATCTTCGGTGAGGGCGCTGCAGTTGATGGGTAGCATCCGCTGATCAGCACGCTGACTGAGGGCATGGATCGTAGAGGCAACAAGCTCTTTGCCTGTTCCGGTTTCCCCGGTTATCAGGACATTGCAGTCAAGCTGAGCAATTTCTGCAATCTCACTTTTCAATTGCACGATACTTGGGGAGCGGCCGACAAACTGTATCCCGCGTTCCTTTCGTATTTCCTGGTGCCGGTTTCGGATTTCCCGTCGTATAATTGTTTTTTCCAAAGCCTTGTTGACCAGTTCAAAAAAATGCTCAATGGAAAAAGGACGGGGAAGATAGGAAAAAGCTCCTGCCATCATGGCGGTGACTGCTGTTTCAATCGTGGCACTGTCTGTTACAAAAATTATCTCAAGATCAGAACGGATACGCTTTGCGTGTTTCATCAGATCAATTCCGTCCATATCTGCTGTCTGTAGATTACTGAAGAGGATATGATAATGATGACGCTTGAGTTCTTCCAGAGTATCTGTGCCTGTGGTGGTGCTGAATGTCTGATACCCTTCACGTTCGAGCAGATGTCTGATATTGACCCTGTTAATGTCGTCCGGTTCTGTGATCAGAACATGGATATTTTTGTTTTTTTGCATTCTCCGACCCGAATGTTACAGATTGTAACAATGTTGCAACTTGTAACATTGTTACAGAGAAATGTTCTGCACTCCAGCACATTATTCATCTGACTGAAATAGAGTAATTTTAGAGTCCTTTTCTCAAAATAGACGAATCCAACATAACAGAAACGTTGCGTTTGGCAACGATTATATTTTTTAGACCTGACGGATCATTTCTCCTTCACTCAACTAACTACCCGATTTGTGGTGTCTATAAAACAATAACACTCTGGCACGATTCCTGCTCTAGGGAGCAGAGTTAATTGTCTAAGGAATTACTTAATTATTGTTTTCAACAACAGAACGTATCCGGATCACTGCATTTTATGGAAAAAGAATCACCAAAACTCCTTGTCGTCGTCGGGACTGAGTTGCCTGATAAACTCGGGGAATATGCCTTGAAGATGGCAGAGCGTCTTGATCTGGAAATCATTGTACTGTTTGTTGATGAAGAGAACACCTGGGAAAACAAAAAACAGCACCGTCGTGAAGTGGAGCGTTTTGAGTCCAGGATAGAAGGGGCGGCGGCGGAGTTCTCGACCCTTGCCTGGAAATCGGCTGTTTCTGTTACAACCGTTGTGGATGTGAACAGTAAGGATTCCGCAGTCAGTCAGATACAGGAGCAGGAACCGGGTATACGGTTTATTCTCACTGACTCTCAGGATGATTCCCCACAGCCGGATGGCGATAATCAGGTACCGAAATTGACAGTCATACATCCCGTTTAATCGGGGTATAAATTTTATTTGTTTTCATTTTGTAAAAGGAGGAGAGTGTATGGGTTCGAGGAAAAAGAAGTTTCTTTGGGGAGCAGGAATGCTGCTACTGGTGCTGTTGATCACCTGCGGGGGGTCCTTTGCAGCCGAGGCTGCTGAAGCTGCCGCAGAGGGGGGAAAGATAGTCTTCACCCTGCAGATGGGAATTGTAATGGCTGCCCTTGGTTTGGCCATTCTGTTATTCATCTTTGAATGGGTGCGGGTGGATGTCGTCGGAATCATAATGATGGTGCTTTTACCCATTGTTGGTGTGGTATCTCCCAAGGAAGCCATCAGTGGTTTAGCCAGTAACGCCGTTGTTTCCATTATAGCGGTTATCATTATCGGTGCCGGCCTGGATAAAACAGGCTGCATGAACGTGCTGGCCCGTAAGATTCTGCAAATGGCAGGTGAATCAGAAAGCCGCATCATGACGCTGATTTCAGCCACAGTCGCATTTATTTCAAGTTTTATGCAGAATATCGGTGCAGCTGCCCTTTTCATGCCTGCTGCAATCCGTATCGGTAAGCAAACCGGTATCCCGGTTTCCCGCATTCTGATGCCCATGGGCTTTTGTGCCATTATCGGTGGTACAATTACCCTGGTTGGTGCCAGCCCCACAATCCTGCTCAATGACCTGATCCTGCAGTCCAATGATCTTGGTCTGCTGGGAGTACAGGTTGAGCCCCTTGGTCTCTTTACTCAAACACCTATTGGTATTGCATTGGTGTCCTGTGCAATCATCTATTTTATTCTTCTCGGTCGTTTTATTCTGCCCAAGGGTGGCGGTGATGATGATTCCGCATCTCTCCTGCCCACCGACATTGCCGATACATATCAGGAAGTTGCTGCTGCCTATGAGGTTAAGGTTCCTGACTCCTTCAGCACAACAAGCCTGGAGGATCTCCATGTACGGGCGAATTATCATTCTTCCGTTGTTGGTATCTTTACACCATCAACAAGCAGTAAAAACTTTGCCCCCACAAAAGATGAAAGCATCAAAGCGGGCGATGTGCTTGCTGTTGTGGGAAATGAAGATCACATCAAAGAATTATGCGACAAACTTTCCCTTGAATTCCTTGGTGACCTGAACATCTTTGCCGAGGACTATTCACCAAACAATGCCGGCGTAATTGAAGGTATTGTTACTCCACGCTCAGAACTGGTTGGTAAAACCCTGGCAGAAGTCCAGTTTCGTAAAACAAATCATCTGGTTCCGGTTGTAATCTGTACTGGCGGAGCCTGCACTTTCGGGGACCTGTCCGACCATGTCCTTCAGCCTGGAGATGCTGTCCTGCTTTTCGGTCAATGGAAAAATTTTCATGCCATTAACAAGAAAAAAACCTTCACTTTCACCACTGCAATTGAAGGTGAGATCATGCGTGAAGAGAAAGCCACCACAGCTGTAATCTGGCTGGCTGTTGCCATTGGTCTGGTATTAGGTTTTGAACCTGTTACGGCAATGCTCGGCATCCCGATGAAGCTTTCTCTATCTGTCTGTCTGCTCACCGGTGCCCTCGGGATGGTTCTCACCAATGTTCTTTCCATCGATGAAGCCTACCAATCCGTTGACTGGATGACCATCTTTCTTCTTGCCGGTCTGATCCCCCTGGGTCTGGCCTTTCAGAAGACAGGTGCCGCTGAATGGATCGCCACAACGATCATTAATGCCATTGGCGTAGTGCCCAATATAGTATTTTTGCTGGTTGTTGGTCTCTTGACTTCATTCTTTACTCTGGTTGTATCCAATGTCGGCGCCACGGTTCTGCTGGTACCGCTTTGTATGTCAATGGCTGTCCAGGCTGGGTCTGACCCCAGGATTACAGCCATGGTTGTAGCACTTGCCGCTTCCAACACCTTTGTTCTGCCGACACATCAGGTAAATGCCCTGATCATGCGTCCCGGTGGATATCGGACAACCGATTATGCCAGGGCCGGATTCGGGATGACCATCCTGTTTCTGATTGTTCTGATTGGCATGCTCTATCTGTTCTATTAGTCCCGAACACGACAACCTGCTTTACATAATCATTTTCTTGAGGCTGCCTCCTTTCGGATAAGCGAACGGAGGCAACTCAAGGGAATACAAGCATTATTTACATCACACAACGCCTGGCTACAGGGATGTTGTGCACATTTTTCAGTAAAAGGAAAGAAAATGAAATTACTACTTAATACGCTGCTATTCACCCTCTGTTTTGCCATGCCTGCCATGGCGGCAGAGCATGGAGAAGCAGCAGCCCATACCGTGCAAAGTTTAACCGGAACAAGCCTCGGGTATGCCTCCCTGGCACTCTTTGTACTAGCGTATGTCCTCGTTATTTTTGAAGAGCAGACACATCTCAGAAAGAGTAAGCCAGTGATGATGGCAGCCGGTTTCATCTGGGTGCTTCTGGCACTTACCTATCGACAGGTCGGGATCCCTGCTGAAGAGGCTCATCATGCCATTATTCACAATATCACCGAGTATGCCGAACTGATGCTCTTCCTGCTCTCCGCCATGACCTATATTAACTCCATGGACGAGAGAAATGTATTCCAGGCCCTTCGTTCCTGGCTGGTTTCCAGAGGTTTCTCTTTAAGAGTTGTGTTCTGGATCACCGGTTTACTCGCCTTTATTATTTCTCCAATTGCAGATAACCTCACCACTGCTCTCCTTATGGGTGCCGTGGTTATGGCAGTCGCCAAAGAAAACAAGAAATTCATTGCCATTGCCTGTATCAATATTGTTGTTGGTGCCAATGCCGGTGGAGCTTTCTCTCCCTTTGGCGATATCACCACCCTGATGGTGTGGCAGAAGGGGCAGGCAACCTTTGGACAGTTCTTTTTCCTCTTTGTCCCGGCCCTTGTTAACTGGCTGATTCCAGCTGCCATTATGAGCGTGTTTGTTTCCAAAGAAGTTCCGGCAGCCATGGAAGAGAAAATCGTCATGAAGTTTGGTGCCAAACGCATCATGTTTCTTTTCCTCTGCACCATTGTTACTGCAGTCTCTTTTCATAATTTCCTCTCCCTTCCCCCTGCCGCAGGTATGATGCTGGGACTTTCCTATCTTGGTTTCTTCTCCTATTACATTAAGGTAAAGGAAAAACGGGCCCTGGAATATGACAGGCCTCTCGGCATCGACACCGCTCCCAAGAACCCCTTTGATATTTTCAACAAGGTGGCACGTGCGGAATGGGACACGCTGCTCTTCTTCTACGGTGTAATCCTCTGTGTGGGCGGACTCTCTCAATTTGGCTATCTGGCCATGGTTTCCCATCAGATGTACGAAGGACTTGGAGCCACAAGTGCCAATGTACTGGTGGGTATTCTGTCAGCAATCGTTGATAACATTCCTGTTATGTTTGCTGTGCTCACCATGGAACCCGCCATGTCCCTCGGGCAGTGGCTGCTGGTTACCCTTACCGCTGGTGTCGGAGGCAGTCTGCTCTCCATCGGATCTGCAGCAGGTGTTGCACTTATGGGAACAGCCCGTGGCACATACACATTTGGCGCTCACCTGAAGTGGACTCCCATTGTAGCCCTGGGCTACGCAGCTAGTATTTATTGTCATATTTTCCTGAACAGCAGTCATTTTTAGGCTTCATCAGGATTGACGTATTTTTTCCCGGCTCCCCTTTTTTTCAAGGGGTGTCCGGGAAAACGCGAACCTGATGCCTGATGTGTTGATATGGATGTATTGCCATTCTTCCTGTAACGTATATCCCCCCTGCCTTCCTGTATATAACACCGAATTGACTTAGCAGTTCTGTACGATTGCAATAACTTAGCGTACTCACGCCTCGACTGTGTGAAAATTGAGGGCAGGATTGCAAGTCAATTTTTTTCACATTTATTCTCACCGATTATTTCTCATCACTCCTTCTCTTCCACCGTTGAAACTCACCTGAAAAGCCAGAACACTCTCTAAGAGCATACCGGGAAGACAGCTGCCACATAATTTCAGCTATCCATTGACGCCATACAACCTTAATGCTATGGTGGCAGCCTAAATGTAATTTTATAGTGTATTCATCACTACCTAGCTTATTTTTCTGGAGAGACCACCATGAAGAAACTTTTTTTAACCGCCGCCTTAACAGTGGCAACAGGCACTTGTGCCTGGGCACAGGGAAATGTTATGTCTGAGGCTCAGGATATATTTAAACCTCTCCCCTTCGGCATTCCCGAAATCACAGCCAACCCCGTCAGCAATGAGAAGATAACGCTTGGGAAGACCCTCTTCTTCGACCCTCGTCTTTCCAAAAGCGGACTGATCAGCTGCAACACCTGCCACAATCTCGGCATGGGTGGCGATGACTATCAGGAGACATCAACCGGCCATGGCTGGCAGCAGGGTCCAAGAAACTCCCCCACTGTCTATAACGCCGTTTATAATCTTGCCCAGTTCTGGGACGGCAGGGCGGCTGATTTAAAGGAACAGGCAAAAGGTCCTGTACAGGCATCTGTGGAGATGAATAACACTCCGGAATCTGCAATAAAAACCATCAACTCCATGCCCGACTATATCAGGTTGTTCAAACAGGCATTCCCGGACGACGAATCACCCGTTACGTTTGACAATATGGCTGCCGCCATCGAAGTTTTTGAAACCACACTGACCACCCCGGATTCCCCCTTTGACAAATTTCTTCGCGGCGAGAAATCTGCCTTAACAGTACCGCAGCAGAAGGGTTTATCTCTCTTTATGGAACAGGGCTGTGCCGATTGTCACGGCGGCGTGAACATGGGCGGTGAGGATTATTTTTCCTTTGGTGTTGTCGAACGGCCGGCAACGGATGTTATGGGCAGCGACAAGGGGCGTTTCACAGTAACCCAATCAACTGACGATGAGTATGTTTTTAAAGCACCTTCTCTTCGAAATATCAACCTCACCCCTCCCTACTTCCATTCAGGGAAAGTCTGGCCCTTAAAAGAGGCTATTTCCATTATGGGTTCTGCCCAGCTGGGGATATCACTCAACAGCAGTGATATTGACAATATATACGACTTCCTGCTGACCACCACAGGCGTGCAGCCTGATGTTGTATATCCGGTGCTGCCTGCAGCAACCGTTAACACTCCCCGACCGGTTTTATAGATTCTTTGTGAATTCTCTCCGCTCTTTTTTTGTTTTAAGAGCGGAGAGCGTGCCGGGACTTTTTCCTTTACCCCCTTTTTCCTGTATATTCTGCTCCTGGTTTGCACATAGCCGGCAGCACACTTCACGGGGATGTATCGCTCGCAGGGGCGAGCTCCTACAAGTGTGTAATTTTCTTTCTATTTTCCAATAGCCTTTCAACTTTTTGATGTTTTTTTGATTAGAAGAATTCTATTTGTTCCTTGACATCTGCCGCGACAGTCTATATATGATCATTTATTCAGATAGTAAAATTCATACCTCCAGAAAAGGGTTTTCAATGGTTGATTCCTTATCTCCTGCAAACGAGCAGTGTTCCTGTCGCTGTATCCATCACGAGCGTGTGGAAGCTGCTAAAAAACATGCTCTATCCCCAAAACAGAATGAACATCTTGCCTCACTTTTTAAGGCGATGGGTGATCCAAACCGGCTGCGTATACTCTGGGCACTGGATTCCGAAGAGATGTGCGTCTGCGACATTGCCCTTTTTATCGGCACCAGCGAATCTGCCGTCAGTCATCAGCTGAGGCAGTTACGTCTCCTGCAACTGGTGAGCAATCGCCGCGAAGGTCCTGTTCTCTACTATCGATTAAGCGACAGCCATGTGAGTTCTCTTATCCGTCTTGCCATGGAACATTTTAAAATGGAGGAACATAGAAATGTTTGATTTTCTCTACAACATCCTCCTTGCCTCCTGGGATATGCTGCAGCAGGCATCCATCTATATTTTATTCGGACTCCTGGTCGGCGGAATGCTGAAAATGTTTCTCTCCCCCGCCTATGTTGCTGCACACCTTGGCAGCGGGCGATTCAGCTCTGTTTTTAAAGCTGCCCTTCTCGGCATCCCCATTCCACTCTGTTCCTGCGGAGTATTACCTGCCGCCACTTCACTAAAAAAACAGGGCGCAAACAACGGTGCGACAACAGCCTTTCTTATCTCTACCCCGGAATCCGGTGTGGATTCCATTTCCATCACCTGGGCTCTGCTCGACCCCATTATGACTGTAGCACGCCCTGTCTCTGCCTTTCTCTCTGCTTTTGCGGCCGGATGTGCAGAAAACTTTTTTAATCCGCCGGATGCAACTCAACGGGCAACACCTGATCTCAGCTGCCCGGTGGATAACTGCTGTGATGGTGAAGATTGTTCTCCAGAAGAACATAAACACCATCATACCCTTGTGGAAAAACTCCTTATTGGAACGAAGTATGCCGCCACCGATCTCTGGGCAGATCTTGCCGGCTGGTTTTTTGTCGGTATCCTGCTCGCCGGCATCATCAGCGTTCTTGTCCCCGACGCCGTCATCGCCAGATACCTTGGCGGAGGACTCGGTTCCATGCTGTTAATGCTCACCTTCGGCATTCCCCTCTATATCTGTGCCACTGCCTCAACACCCATTGCCGCAGCTTTTATTATGAAAGGGGTAAGTCCGGGTACGGCACTGGTTTTTCTCCTTGTCGGGCCCGCCACCAACATTACCTCCCTGTCAGTTCTTTTTGGACTCCTTGGAAAACGTGCCACTGCCCTTTATCTCTTATCCATCGCCATTGTCAGTGTTCTCTGCGGGCTCATCGTAGATGCCATCTATCTCTCCCTGGGTATTTCAGCCGTTGCCGCAGTCGGTCAGGCAGCAGAAGTACTTCCCGGGTGGGTGATGCTTTCTTCCACCCTCATTCTTCTCGCCCTTTCTGTTCGTCCATTATATTCCATTATCCTGGGATGGTTCGGCAGAGGTGATGGATGCGGATGCGGTTCCGACTCCTGTGCCCCGTCTCACGACCACAAGCATTCTCCTGCCGGTACATCCGACTGCGGATGTGGAGGTGCCTGCGAAACACAGACTGTTGTCCAGATCCAGGAAATACCTGCAGCAGCCAAGGAAAAGCAGTTATGAATTCGCCCCTGACAGCTCTTCCCATGGCTCAACCTGTCCCCGAAGGGGCAGGTTCTTTCTGCCTGCCTTCCCTCAATCAGGATTTTGTTTGCGGGCACCTGGAAACACCGGTTGGCAAGATCCCAAAGGTTGAATCCATATTAGAGCGACGGGACAGATTGGGTCATTTTCGTGTTCGCTGGAATATTGGAAGAGACACATTCACCGTTGAACCAGGGCTCTATGCCCTTTCCTGCCCAAATACAGACAGCCCTGTGCTGGTTACTGCCAACTATAAACTGACATTTGATCTTCTGCGTCAGGCTCTGGATGGATTCTCCTGCTGGATTCTGGTGCTGGATACCAAGGGGGTCAATGTTTGGTGTGCTGCCGGTAAAGGAACATTTGGTACCGAAGAGCTGGTGGATCGCATCCAGGCATCCCGGCTTCATGAGGTAGTCAAGCATCGCAGGCTTATTGTCCCGCAGCTGGGGGCAACTGGCGTGGCAGCCCATAGCGTAAAACAGTACAGCGGTTTTTCCGTACATTATGGTCCTGTGATGCTGGAGGACCTCCCCGCTTATTTTAGAAATGGAAATAAAGCCGAGCCCGGTATGCGGCTAAAGCAATTTCCCCTGAAAGAACGTTTTGTGTTGATACCCGTTGAGATAATGCAGGCACTGCAGCAGGGACTTCCTGTTATCCTCTTTTTCCTGTTAAGCGCAGGATTTTTTGGTAACAGTTCGTTTTTCAACATGTTGATTGTCCACGGACTGCCCCCTTCCCTGGCAGTTCTCAGCGGGATCATCGGAGGAACAATATTCACCCCGCTTCTCCTGCCGTGGATACCCGGCAAAGCATTCAGCATGAAGGGGGCATTGTGCGGTCTGCTGCTGTTTCTCCTTGTTCTACTCCCCCTGTATGGTGCTGATACACACTATTCTTCCCTTGAAAAAAGTTCCTGGCTCTTTATCTGCCTCGCCGTTTCCTCCTGGTTCGGCATGGCATTTACAGGAGCCTCGACGTTTACCTCACTTAACGGCGTACGAAAAGAGATGCTGATCGGACTCCCTTTGCAATTTGCAGCCCTCACCGTGGGGACAGTCATGTGGCTCACAGCACTTTGGCTGTCCACCTGACAGGAGAAATACAATGACTGAATTTCGTTACCTGAAAGACGTTGTCACCCTGACCTGTGATCAGGACAAATGTATCGGCTGCGGGATGTGTGCCGTGGTGTGCCCGCATGCTGTCTTTACAATTGCGGGCAAAAAAGCACAAATGGTACGTCGTAACCTCTGCATGGAATGCGGTGCCTGTATGAAGAACTGTCCAGCCGGTGCCATCACTGTGGAAGCAGGAGAAGGCTGTGTGCGTGGAATAATCAATGAACTCCTTGGAATTGAAGGTCCCTGCTGTTAGTACCTTATAAATTGTTTTCGTGTTTTTTTGAAAAGAATTTAGTGAAGGTACTTACACCCCTCAAGGGGGTACTGAAAAGAGTACCTATTTACCGTTCATCACCGGTGTTAGTCCTCCTCAGGGGAAGCAAAAAAAAGAATGTGGGCTACCGTTGCCGGTGTCAGTTGACACCAGCACTTTTCATCTGATAATCGTCCAGATAGATCCACAGTATTGCCCCTAATTCAACTTCTTTTTCTTCACCCTCAGGATTTTTCAAGGTGTAGTCCGCCATATTAAGGGCAGCAAAGCCCCACCATCCGCTCCGGGGACAGGTAAAGGAAAAGACACCATTATCATCTGCCTTGACTACCTGAGTCACATGATAATCATCCGGCGCCGCAAGTGCCCCGTCATCATTGTACAGCTCCACCTCCACCTCTGCTCCGGGTACCGCCTTGCCATCCATCAGCACCCTGCCGCTGAAACTATTGCCGGCATAGTTACCAAAAGGACGCAGCAGAGGCACGATCTCTGTGGGCAATCCCGCCGGTTCATCCCATCCTTCATCTGCTCCAAAGGCGGCGACGAAGGTTTTTGTATAATGAATAATAGAGAGATCCTCACCTGGCTCCCAATACGCTTTCGGCTCCATAACAAACTGATAGACACCCGGTCGTTTCACCCTATACTGTGAGTGCCACGCCTTATGATCCATAACCTTGTCTGCATTCAATGTCCCGAGAAGGTCCGTCTTTTTCCCGTCTTTTACAACATAGAATTTCTCCGGTTTTTCAAGATCCATCCCTATCAGTTCGAAGGGGTGTGAAAACGAAAGACTGAGATCCACAGTTTTCTGCTTCTGAGTAACACTGTTTGTTGATGGAATAAGCATTCCGAAATGTGCCGATGCCACAGTGACACTTCCAATCAATATGGCAGCTGCACAAGCACTGATAAATATCCTGGGAAACATTTTTTCTCCTCTCCTTCCTGTAAATTATTTTTCATGATTACCACTAAAGCTCAGGTAAATGCAAAATGGAACTGTAGGAGCTCGCCCCTGCGAGCGATTTTCCAGGTCTGGCAACACCTTGAATCGCTC
>JANTGG010000045.1 GCA_024763035.1 Desulfocapsa sp.
AAATGCAAAATGGAACTGTAGGAGCTCGCCCCTGCGAGCGATTTTCCAGGTCTGGCAACACCTTGAATCGCTCGCAGGGGCGAGCTCCTACATCCAATCCAGATTAACTGTGCTTTGGTAGTAGTCACTTTTTTTATATACAGTAAGCCCCGATTTTAAGTGCTGCTTTTTTAGCCGGATAACTCTGCCCCCTATAAAATAATGAAAAAATTCTCTCTGCTTCTTATCAGCCTCTTTTTATTCAGCGGCTGTGCTGCCAACAAGATCCTTTCCAGTTACAGCGACAAAGATGTTGAACAGTATGCGCTGGGCAGGATCCTTGTTGTCGGAATCGCCAGGAATGAAACCAAACGGCGCATATACGAAAACACCTTCAGCGAAAGTTTCAGAAAAAGAGGTGTTCAATCCATCCCCAGTTATTCTGTCAGCAAACAGTCCATCGAACCGAGTAAGGCGGCACTGATGGACGCAATAACCAAAAGTTCTGCAGATACGGTGCTTATCACCCATATGCTTGGGCAAAGCGAACAGGAACACTACCAGCCGGGAACATCTTTTTTCTACAATGGAAACACATACAATGGCCTGTTCGACTATTATCCTTTCGTTTATAACAGTGTATCCCTCCCCGGCAGCTACACAAATACAACCCGGGTACTGCTTGAGACGAATCTGTACGATGTCAAATCTGAAAAGCTGTTATGGACTGCCCGCACAGAATCCATTGACCCAGTGATGACCAGGAAATACTACCAGAAACTCATTGATCTTTTTCTTGGTGACCTTCAGGAAAACGATCTGCTCAACTGACCCGATATGACCGAATCGGGGAAAATAAAAGCTCATGAAGTACTGCTTGAGCATATCCTAACCATAAGACATTCAGACGACAGGCTCTGCTATGACATTCCACTGTAAAAACTATGATATTGTAGAAGATAAATGTAAACGACTGCACGGCGAATGCGTTCCCGGAAGACGGGGCTGTGTGGTTGAGGGGCGGGTCGCCCTCAGTGAAGAACTTGAAGCCAAGGTGAAGGCTCTTGACAAGAGTGTTCCCCAGGAACTGCTGGATTCCTTAAAAAAGCAGTAACTTCAAACCGTTTTACCATCCCCGGCAATGGCGCTGAATAATAATAGTGGACAGCGGGGAAAAACACGCTGCAGCCGGTAAATCCCTGCAGCATGTTTTCCAAGCCCGGTTATCTATTCATTCCGTTTCTGTTTCTTGGCAAAACTTGCCGCTTCCATGCCTGCGACACACCCTTCGCCCACTGCTTTTGCCATCTGATACGGATGACCGGTGATGTCGCCTGCCGCATAGACACCGTCAACATTTGTTTCCGTCTTTTTGTTCGCCTCAATATGGCTCATGGTGTCCATATCAAGCATAACTCCTATCTCAAGGGCAAGCTCCATTGCCCCCTTTGCTCCCAGTTCGATAAAGACTCCATCCAGACTGAGCTGTCTTCCATCTTCCAGAAGAAGTGTCTGCACCGCGTCTTCGCCCTGAATTTCACTGACCCAGGTGCCCGAAACATGCTCCACAGCTGAACTTTCAAGCTTTTCAATCAGGTCTCCGGAGGCATTGAGCTCTTTACTGACCAGATAGACTTTATCCGCATATCCCGTGAGGGTAAGGGCTCCGTCGATGGCGGCACTGGCATTACCCACAACCGCGACGGTTGCACCTCTGTAAAAATTAGCATCGCAGTCCACACAGTAGGAAACTCCCTTGCCAAAGAGTTCTTTTTCACCGGGAACCTTCAGTTTTTTTCGTGACGTACCGTTGGCAAAGATGATCGTTCTGGAGTGCACGGTAGTCCCGCTTTCGAGTTCCACCGCAAATGCATTCTCCTCTTGGTGGATTTTCAGCACATCGTCTTCTGCAAGCTCAACACCGAAATTCTTTACCTGGGCAATCCCCGCCTCCAAAAGCTCCTTTCCGGTTTTCACCCCTTCAACACAGGCATAATTTTCCACATGAGCAGAATAGAGAGCACTTCGCTCTATTCTGCCAAGGAGCAGCACCTCACATTTTTTACGTACCGCGTGGATGGCTGCCTGTATTCCGGCAGGACCTGCACCGATAATCACAACATCTTTTTTATCACTCATAAATTCTCCTTGTGAAACAAAATATTTTATATTTCGGTGGCTAAAAAAACACACCGGAACAAGTCATCACTCAATATTACTCTTTGAAGCCGGCAGGAAACAAATTTATACAGCATCAATGGCGTATTCCCCTTGAACTTTCAGCCAAATTATCCTACATCTTAGCTGCGTAAACTCTCTATATAATCAGCACCTATAATTCCGTCAATCACTGCCATGAATATACACAACACACGAATTGTTATTACCGGTGTGGGTCTTGCCGCCCCCAATGCCGACAACCTTGCAGAATTCCGGGCTAAACTCCTCGCCGGAACCAGCGAGATCACCGAAATTGATCTCCGCTACTTCGGCAAGGCTCCTGCCGGAATATGCACCTTTCCCGAAACAAAATACCGTAAGAAGAAAGAAAATAAACGCGGAACCCGTGCCGGCTGTCTTGGTGTCTACTGTGCCAATGAAGCACTTGCCGATGCCAACCTTTCCATCGACCACTACGATCGTGACCGGATCAGTGTCTATGTGGGACTCACCGAACACGGGACTGTGGAGACAGAAAACGAAGTCTACAACATCAGCCAGTATGACTATAACGTCGACTACTGGACACATCACCATAATCCGCGGACGGTACTGAACAATCCGGCAGGCGAGATCACCATGAACCTCGGCATCACCGGTCCCCATTACGCAATTGGCGCCGCATGTGCCGCCGGCAATGCCTCCCTTATCCAGGGTGTACAGATGCTGCGTCTGGGTGAGGTGGACATGGCCCTTGCAGGAGGCATCTCCGAATCCACAGGATCTTTTGGAATCTTTGCCTCTTTTCAGGCACAGGGTGCACTCGGATCCCATGATGACCCCCGCAAGGCATGCCGCCCCTTTGATCTCTCTCGGGACGGTATTGTGGTCTCAGAAGGTGCATGTCTGTACGTTCTGGAACGACTTGAAGATGCGCTGGAACGTGGAGCAGAAATTTATGCCGAGATAGTCGGCTACGCAATGAACTCCGACGCCCGTGACTTTGTCCTCCCCTATGACAAACGTCAGGCGGAATGTATGGAACTCGCCCTTGAGCGGGCAGGATTACAGGCAGGCGATATTGACATTCTCAACACCCATGCCACCGGCACCAAACAGGGTGACATCGAAGAGTGCAAGGCCATCCGCAAGGTATTTGGCAGTTCCACGACAACACACATCAATAATACCAAGTCCATTATCGGGCATGCCATGGGTGCTGCCGGAGTCCTCGAACTTGCCGGTAACCTGCCTGCCTTTACCGACAAGCTTGTTCATCCCACCATCAATGTAACCGATTTTGACCCCGAATGTGAGCTGCCCAACATGGTTCTAAACGATCCTGTACAGCTTGATTCTGTGGATACCATCCTCAACAACTCTTTTGGAATGGTGGGAATCAACTCTGTTGTCATTGTAAAAAAGATGTCCTAAGGGGATTTTTTCATAAAATCTCCCCTTTTTAAAAAATAATTATAAAAAAGTTCTTCCGGCTATGGTATAAGGAATGTTTTTCCTGACGTAATTGAAAATTTTTATATTATTTTAGCAAATATCCTGATACCAATTTCTTCCCTTGAAGATTCAGGCCATGGCCGGAGATAAATATGACACGCGACGCAATAAACGATCTGATTCTGGAAATCATAGAAGACATCGACGAAGATGCTGACTTTGATAGCCTGGAAGCGGACAAGCCTTTACGTGACCAGCTCGACCTGGACTCCATGGACTTTCTTGACATCGTCATGGAGCTCCGTAAACGACACAAACTTCAAATTCCCGAAGAGGATTATCCCGAACTTGCCACGCTGGATTCCTGCGTTAATTATCTGGAGCCTCTTCTGGCAGACGCATAACACGTGCATGTCCCCCTGTTGATTATCGGCGGCGGTCTCTCAGGACTCGCCGCCGCTCTACGTTTTGCCAGATTTATCCCCGATGTCCTTATCCTGGAACAACACTCCCGCCCGGGAGGTCTCAACTCTTACTACTACCGCAATAAGAGACTTTTTGAGACCGGTCTCCACGCCATCACAAATTACGCGCCGCCCAAGAGCAAACATGCCCCGCTGAACCGGCTGCTGCGGCAATTAAAAATAAAACGCAAGGAACTGGATCTGCACGAACAGCTGAACAGTGAGGTGCGTTTCCTTGACCAAGAATCCCTTATCTTCTCCAACGATTTTTCCCTGCTCGACGGTGAGATTGCCGCAAAATTCCCGCGTTCCTACAACTCCTTTCAAAAGCTGCTGAAAGTAATCGATGAGTACAATCCCTTTCGCCCTGCCCCTTTTATCTCTGCCAGAAAAAACCTGCAGGAAACCCTGGGGGATAGCCTCCTTGTGGACATGCTGCTCTGTCCCCTGATGTACTACGGTTCATCCATTGAAAATGACATGGATTTCGGACAGTTTGTTATAATGTTCCAGGCTATTTTTTTAGAGGGGATGTTCCGCCCGGGCGGGACCATCAAAGATTTTCTGGATCTTCTTCTCAGCAGATATCAGGAACACGGCGGAAAAATCCGGACCAAAGCCCGGGTATCAAAGATTCTCTACTCGGGCAGGAAGGTCAGCGGTGTGCTGCTCGACAGCGGTGAGGAGATCAGCTGCGACTACCTGCTCTCCACAATCGGCTCCGAAGAGACCTTTACCCTGCTGGACACCCCCTCACAGCTCGAAGTCCTGCAGCGTCTGGGCTTTGTGGAAACCATATTTGAGCTCCCGGCCGCAACCGTTCTGTCGGGGACTTCTGACCGCACCATTGTCTTTTACAACAACCGTAAAGATTTTCGCTATCAGCAGCCGGAATCCCTGGCTGATCTCAACAGCGGGGTAGTCTGCATGCCCAGTAATTTCCAGGCTCTGCCGCCTTCGCCATCCATGGAGGTGCGCACCACTCACCTGGCAAACCATGCATTATGGAAAGAACTCGGATACGGGAGTGAACGTTACAAAACCGCCAAGGATGACACTGCCCGCGCATCACTTGCCGCCGCAGAGAAAATCGTTGGTAATTTCGAGAAAAACATTGTATATCGTGATACTTTTACACCAATAACCATTGAGCATTTCACTGCTAAAAAACAGGGGGCCATTTATGGCAACCCGGTTAAAATAAAAGATGGGGATATTGGATATGAAAATCTCTTTCTGGCAGGAACAGATCAGGGATTTTTAGGCATCGTGGGCGCAATGTTAAGCGGCGTTTCCATTGTCAACCAGCATATCCTCCCCCGGCTCTAACACATACTCAGATACCTTCTCTATTATGCCTGTTTCATTTTCACAAACCGCCGACCAGTATGACGTCGTCGTAATCGGATCCGGTCTCGGCGGACTGACCTCTGCCAATCGCCTTGCCTACTGCGGCTACAAGGTTCTTCTTCTCGAATACCACTCCCAGCTCGGAGGTCTTGCCACCTGGTTTAAACGCAAAGGGCATATCTTTGATGTTTCCCTGCACGGATTCCCCTACGGGATGGTAAAAACCTGCAAGAAATACTGGAACAAGGAGATCATGAACTCCATTGTTCAGCTGAAAAACATTATCTTCGACAATCCGCAGTTTACCATCAAAACAACCTTTGACCGTATTGATTTCACAGACAAACTTGTTTCCTACTTCAAAATTCCCCAGGCAACCATCGACGCATTCTTTACCCGCGTTGCCGGCATGAACTTTTATGATGACCAGTCCATGACCACCCGCGAACTGTTCAATGAATTTTTTCCGGGACGTAACGACGTTCACCGTTTGCTCATGGAACCTATCAGTTACGCAAATGGTTCAACCCTTGACGACCCTGCCATCACTTACGGCATCGTTTTTTCAAACTTTATGAACAAAGGCGTATTTACCTTTGAAGGCGGAACCGACAAGCTGATCAAAATGATGACGGAGGAACTGGAAAAATCCGGAGTCACCATCTGTACCAACGCAAAAGTTGATCGGGTGATTGTGGAAAAAGGGAAAGTACGAGGAATAGAGTGTCGGGGTAAGGTTATCAGCACCAAAAGTGTTGTCTCAAACTCCGGAATCACCAATACCATCCATAATCTTGCCGGACGTGACGCCTTCTCCGACGAATTTATGGAAAAGGCCGACAAAATCCGGGTAAACAACTCCTCCTGCCAGGTGTATATGGGCATCAAAAAAGATGAGGAATTTGAGGATATCGGTGATCTGCTCTTCACGTCAACTGCCCCCGAATTCGATTCCAGCGAGCTCTGTGATTTACACACCCGCTCCAAAACATTTTCTGTGTACTACCCCAAAACGCGTCCGGGACATAACCGGCACACCATCGTCGCTTCCATGAATGCCAACTACAAAGATTGGGAGGATTTTTCTGACGAACAGTACGCAGCAGAAAAAGAACAGCTTATTCAACGAACCCTTGTTGACCTTGAACGCTACCTGCCCGGAGCAAAAGAGAAGATAGACTGGATGGAGGCGGCAACGCCTAGAACCTTTAACCGCTACACCCTGCACACCCGCGGCACCTCCTTTGGCACCAAATTTGAAGGACTCGACGTCTCCCGTTCCATCTTCAAGGAGGTGGAAGGTCTGTTTCATGTGGGATCGGTGGGCATTATCATGTCAGGCTGGCTTGGGGCAATCAATTACGGCGTGATCGTTTCCAATGACGTGGATGCCTTTATGCGGAGCAGGGATTAAGGTCATGACAGATTTCAACGCTCAGAAAGTTGTGGTCAGCGGAGCGACACGGGGTATCGGCAGAGCAATCACCCTTGCCTTTCTTGAACACGGGGCTACCGTTATCGGTATCTACGGTGGAAACAGCGCCTCAGCCGAAGCCTTTCAGACAGAATGTGCTGCCTTTGGCGAACAGCTGCAGCTTCATCAGTGCGATGTCTCAGACAGTACGCAGGTCGACGCTTTTTTTGCAAAGGTCGAGGAAGAATTCGACACCATCGATATCCTTGTCAATAATGCAGGCATCCGCAGAGATAAACTTCTTGCCATGATGGATATGGAATCCTGGCAGCAGGTAATTGACATCAACCTCACCGGGACATTTACCATGTCACGCAAAGCCGTCTTACTGATGCTGAAACAGAAATATGGCCGCATCATCAATATCACGTCACCGGTATCCACCATGGGCCTTGCCGGTCAGACCAACTACGGTGCCTCCAAAGCGGGACAGATCGGTTTGACAAGAAGTCTGTGCAAGGAGACGGCAAAAAAGAAAATCACGGTCAACTGCGTTTCACCGGGTTTTATCGGCACGGAACTCATAGACGACCTCAGCCCGGAACAGGTGAAGGCATACAAAAAGATGGTTCCCATGCGTCGCTTCGGCAAGGTCGAGGAGGTGGCAGATGCCGTTCTCTTTCTTGCCTCAAAAAAGGCATCATATATCACCGGAGCCGTTCTGGACATCAATGGAGGTCTCTGATTAATGAGCAGCGGACCCGGCGTCACCGATCTTATCCCCCATCGTCCTCCCTTTCTCTGGGTTGACACTATCCTTGAATACGATGCTGTTTCAATCAGTACCGAAAAACATATCGACAACAATCTCGATCTTTTCAAGGGGCACTATCCCGAACACCCCATCCTGCCCGGAGTTATCCTCTGTGAAGCACTCTTCCAGACGGGAGCATTGCTGATTGCCCTTCTCCTCAAAGATTCTGCAGCAGAAAAAGATGGTGTGCCGGTGATAACCCGTATTGAAGATGCCAGATTCAAACGACCGGTGGGGCCCGGAGACACCATCCGCATGCAGGTACAGATACGTGAGGAACTGGCTGGAGTCTGGTTTCTAAGGGGGATCTTACGGGTAAACAAAAAGGTCGCGGTGAAACTTAACTTCGCCTGCACCCTTGCCCAAATGTCTGACAGCAGCCAATGAAAACCGACGATGATCTCGAACCCGTTTTCACATGTATCTACTGTGACAAGGAGGGGGCAAAACTCCACGGTCGCTGACAAAATGCCACGGTACTCTGCACGGAGTGCGGAATGGAAGCTCCTGTTTCCCTCTATGAAGAGCAGATGCAGGAACATATCGATCATCTTTGCCAACTGGCTGAAAAATAATCTTTACTCACCCTGCTTAATACAGTAGAAAATATCATTACTTCTTAACGTATCACCACCTACAAGGACATACAGTGCAGCTCTCTCTCTCGAACATGATCATGCATGCCGGCCCCATGGGGCAAATGGTTATGCTCACCCTGCTTCTCTTCTCCGTCGCCTCCTGGTCCATTGTTTTTATGAAGGTACGGCTCTTTAAAAAAGCTGTTCTTGATACCGAGGATTTCCTTGATGCATTCTGGTCGTCCAAGACCTTAAATGATGCCGCTGCCTCAGCGGAACAGTTCCCTTTAAGTCCCGAAGCCGCTGTCTTCACTTCCGGCTTTGCTGAACTTCAGAAGATAAACAAGATTAAAAACCGGAAAGAAGGCTCCACTGCTCCGGAGACGCTTGACACACAGCTTGCCACCATGGACAACCTCAAACGTGCCATCCGTCAGGCGGAATCACAGGAGATCAGTGAACTGGGCAAATCTCTGCCATTTCTGGCAACAATCGGTTCTGCTGCGCCATTTATCGGGCTCTTTGGAACGGTCTGGGGCATTATGGCATCCTTCCACGATATCGGCATGCGGGGTTCCGCCTCCCTGGCTGTTGTCGCCCCGGGTATATCCGAGGCCCTTGTGGCAACTGCCGCCGGGCTCGCCGTCGCTATTCCAGCTGTTATCGCCTACAACTATTTTGCCAACAGACTGGCAGAAATAGAAAGTGAGATGGAAAACTTTTCCACCGACTTTCTCAATCTGGTTGAACGTGATCTCCTGAGCAAGGTGTAGCCATGGGGTTTAGCACAAACAGAGGCAATAAAGGACTGGTTTCAGAGATTAATGTCACCCCCCTTGTGGACGTGATGCTGGTGCTGCTTATTATTTTTATGGTCACTGCCCCCATGATGACCCAGGGGCTCGAAGTTGATCTTCCCGAAACCACCGCCCGCTCTCTACGTCAAAAAGAAGAACCTCTTGTGGTCACCCTTGATAAAGATGGAAAAATCAGCCTGGGTAAAACAGAGGTTATCCTTGCTCTGCTCCGCCAGAGTCTGGAAAAGGAGTACCAGAAAGACAGTGAACGATCCATCTTTTTGAAGGCCGACAAACAGGTTCCCTATGGTCTTGTTGCCACCATTATGGCAGAGATCAAATCCGCCGGATTCGACAAACTCGGCATGATAACCCAGCCCAAACAGAAAACAGACGATGGCATATAACGAGTATGCTGCAAAAATGCTTCCCGTCCCGGGGTGGAAGGGACCGCTTAACCTTGCCATACTGCTGCATATTCTTTTCATCTCTGCTGCGATCATTCTTCCTGAGTATATTGGGAATAATACACCCGTTCCCGAAGTTTATACGGTTGACCTTGTCTCTGTTACAGAACCTGTACAACAATCTTCCCCTCCCCCTGCAAGCACTGTAAAGCCCCCTCCTCCCGTAAGCCCGGTGGTCAAGATACAAAAGCTGCGATCCGTTGAGGCACGAAAAACCGCGCCCATCGCTCCTCCTGCAGCAGCCCGGGAAGCTACCGTGGAAAACGTAAAACCCGTTTCTCTAAAGCCGCTTAAACGGAAGAAAAAAAACAAAAACGCCCCCAAACTGCACGCCCGTCAGGAGCAGGAGAAAAAACAGGCGGAACTGAAGAAGAAACAACTGGCAGAAGCCGATGCCGAAAAAAAGCGGCAGCGTATGCTTGAAGCCCAGCGACAACGGCACCTTCAGGAAGCACGCCGACAGCAGGCCATTGCCGCAGCAGAAGCCGAAGCAGCGGCAGCAGAGGCAGTGAACGCATTGAAGCAGTCCCTTCTGGCAAATGCTGCCGCCAATTCAGCTGCAACAAGCGGAAAGCCCTCTTCCAGACAATCCGGAAAACAAACCAGTGTACTGGAATCCCAGTATTATGCATCCGTCTTTGCCCATCTCCATCAGTTCTGGGCACTTCCGGCTATAAAGACATGGGATCCCAACATTACGGCAACGGTGGTTGTCATCATTTCCAAAGACGGGCAGATCCTCAGTCATAGTTTTGAAAAGCGTTCGGGCGACCGGGTTTTCGACCAGTTTGTCAGTAAAACCATTGCAGACGCCAACCCTCTGCCATCAATTCCCGGAGCTCTAAAAAAACAGCGGGTCAAACTGGGACTTCGCTTCAAGCCCGGCGGGATTCATTAATTGTTCAAAAAGGTTGACGGCTTTGCCCTAACCTATATAATTACGATTATTATTACAGAGCCGGTCAATCCATATTATAATTTCATTTTATAAGTATAGATATATATGTACACCGTAAAAGCTTTTATCACCCTTTTTCTCTTTGCTGTCTGCAGCCTGTTGCTCCCAGAGCAGTTTCAGGCTCAGGATATGGTATATCTTGACATTACCTCTCCTGAGACCCGAAAAATTAATATAGCAGTGCCCTGGTTTACAAATCTTGAGCACCCCGATTCCCCCCAGTCCTTTGGCAAAGATCTTGCCAAAGATCTTTCCCGTGCCCTCACATTTCACGGGATCTTTGCACTTGTCGGAGACGGCGAACCCCCAAAAAGCCAGAAACTGGACTGGAAAGCGCAGGGAGCTGATTTCGTTGTCCTTGGTGCGTATGGTCTTTCCGCCCGCGGCATTGAATTTGAGCTCCGACTCCTCGACGTTGCCGGAGGTGATATGCTTATGGGAAAACGGTATAACGGCAACAGAGAGCAGCAGCAGAATATTCTTTATAAATTCACCGATGCAGTTATCGAGGAACTCACCGGTGTGCCGGGTATTGCAAATTCAAGGATCGCCTTTGTTTCTGATAAAACCGGTCATAAGGAAGTGTATCTGACAGATATTCTTGGCAAAAAAGAACGACAGGTGACCCGACACCGGAACCTTGCCATCTCCCCCCGTTTCGTGCCGGGCGGGTCCTATCTGACTTACACCTCCTACCATGCCGGAAATCAAAATTTGTACATTACCGATCTGCGACAGAGTAGATCCACCCGCCCCCTCTCCCGCAGAAAAGGTATGAATCTTGCCCCTGCCTGGTCACCCGATGGTGACAAGATGGTGCTGACACTCAGCAAGGATGGCAATCCGGATCTGTTCCTTATGGACAGAAAGGGAAAGATCCTCAAACAGCTCACCCGTCGCTCCGGAATTAATGTCTCCCCAAGCTGGTCACCTGACGGAAAAAAACTCGCCTTTGTTTCAGACAGAAGCGGTACCCCTCAGATCTATATCATGGATCTTGCCGGCAGCAATGTGCAGCGTCTTACCTTTAAAGGCAGTGAAAATGCTGAACCGAGCTGGTCCCCCAAGGGGGATCTTATCGCTTACTCCAGCCTGGTAAACGGATCATACCAGATATTTACAACTCCTCCGAAGCCCGGCATAACACCCGTTCAGGTCACCAGAGATTCAGGACATCACGAATCTCCCGCCTGGTCACCCGACGGCAAACAGATTATCTTTTCACTGAGAAAGGGATCTGAGCAGAAACTCTACGCAATACTGAAAAACGGATCCTATCAGCGACGCCTGTTTGATTTTCCCGGAAACCAGACCTACCCGCGCTGGGTACGATAAATTATCACTTCTACTGTTCCATATATAGAGGCATTACCATGACAAAAAGATATCTCACCCCGCTTCTGCTGCTCGGGTTTATCCCGTTTCTTTCCAGCTGTGCGACTCAACAGGATGTTGACGCCCTGAACTATCATGTGCGCTCGCTGAACAAAAAGATTGAGGCGCTGAAGGGTGATCCCACCGTGGATCAGATGCAGAAAAGACAGGCAAGCTCTTCCAGCCAGATTGATCAGCTTCAGGCAGACATCCTCAGGTTAAAGGGGCAGCTCGAAGAAAACGCTCACATGAATCGAATGCTGCAGGAACAGAACAAAGAACTGGAACAGGCGGTCCTCAGCCTGCAGACCAAACAGGAAAAAGAGCTCAATACAAAGCTTGCTGAACTGGACAGTAAAATCATCATGCAGGAACAGTCCCTCAGTGCCATCCGCCAGGCACGAATTGATGACGCCAAGAGACGTTCAAAGGCCGCAGCTCTTGCCGCAGAAGAAGCCATGCGTAAGGCAAATGCTGCAAATGCCGCCCGGAAATCGACAAGCCGGCCCGCGGCCACGCAACACATCCGTGCAACCGGAAGAAAGATCGTTCATTCAGGTGCCTACAAGAGAGCCACCACTTTGCCGACAAATCCTGTTGCCAAACCGGTTACAAAGCAACCCGTCCCGCAGGTCACTGTTGATAAAACCACTGCCCCTACCGTTACCGCTCCTGCAGCAGGAGGTAGTTACTTTTCCCAGGGTGAGGAACAGTTCGCCAGAAAACAATATAAAAAGGCGTATACACTTTTTAATAAGCATGCCGACAGTGTCAGCTCCAAGGACGGTATTTCAGCACGTTACATGATGGGAGAATGTCTTTTCAAGCAGGGTCAGTTCGACCAGGCGATTATTCAGTACCAGCAGATCATATCCGCTTATCCCGGGAATCCACAGGCGGCAAAGGCTCTTTTAAAACAGGGAGAAGCCTTCGAGCAGCTCTCAGACAGGGATACGGCAAAAATTATCTACAAGAAAATCACCACATCCTACAGCTCCTCTCCGGAAGCCGAGATTGCCAAAGAACGTATCTCTTCACTCTAGGCTGACAGAATTTCGTGAAACAGAAGATACGACTGGATGAGCTGCTTATCCGGTGCGGACTCTGTGAAACTGTGCAGCAGGCAGCCGGACTTATCGGGGCGGGTGAGGTTTTTGTCGACGGTCAAAGGGAGGACAAGGCGGGCAGCCGTTTCCCGGCAGACTGCGTCCCGAAAATCCAGGGAAAATGCCCATATGTCTCCCGAGGCGGCTATAAACTGCAGGGTGGACTGGAAGGCTTTTCCTTTGATCCGAAAGGGATGATCTGTGCCGACATCGGGGCATCAAGCGGAGGGTTCACCGACTGTCTCCTGCAAAACGGTGCTGCAAAAGTCTATGCTGTGGATGTTGCCTACGGACAACTGGACTGGAAGCTGCGCCAGGACGAACGGGTGATTGTTATCGAACGTTTCAACGCCAGAAACATCAGCAAAAAAGAAATCCCGGAACCACTGAATCTTGCAGTTATTGATGCTGCGTTTATCTCGGTCACCAAACTCCTGCCGCCACTGCTGCCGCTTTTTACTGAACCTGTAGCCATTATCTGTCTTATCAAACCCCAGTTTGAACTGCCAAAGAAACTTATCCCGAAAGGGGGCGTGGTGCAGAATCCGGCACATCATCAGCTTGCCATAGATTCCGTCACCGGTTTTGTTCAGTCATCAGGAATGCAGGCAGCACAGGTTGTGCCAAGCCCCATTCTCGGGCCCAGGGGAAACCGGGAGTTTCTTCTCCTTATCACATCCTGATCCTTACTTATCTTCTTTCAAGCGGGCAACCATCACCCGCATTTTCTCAATCTCCTTTGCCATATCATCCGGCAGCAGGGGGTCGGTAACAGCCACCTGCATATTATGCTCGGCAAGTTTCAAGCGACCTTCATATAAAAAGTATTTACTCAGATAATAGGCGGATTCTCCACTCTTGCCTGTATCTGCTTTCAATTTTCCCAGGTCATAATACACCTTTGAATAGAGCGGCATAAACGCCAGAATCTCTTTAAAATAGCGTTCTGCCTGCTTCAAATCTCCCATTTCCCGCCACACTTTTGCATACTGATAGACAGCCCACATATCGTTACGGTTTCTGTTGTATGATTCCCGGACAAGCTCAAGGGCCTTTTCCGTATTCCCGGAATCCAGTTCCACCATGGACATATCTGTGAGGAGAATAGACTTTTGGGGATAGTAATCTATCACTTCCTGCAAATATTTACGGCTGGAATCGTAGTTATTTTCCATTCTGTCAAGCTGCGACAGGCCATAGGAGGACATGATAAGCGCCTCTTTGGATCTGCTTTTATCGCTGCGATAACTGAGCAGCAGATTTCGCAGTTTCCTTCCATCTTTAATAATGGAAAGGATACGGTACTTCATACGGAGAAACGAGAAGTTGTCCGTCTTATTAAACACCACACCTTTTTTTTCATCGTAGGCGATGAGGGACTGCACATAATCCAGACGGAATTCAGGGTTGGGATGGGTGAGCAGATATTGGGGAATATTTCCCATGGAATATCGGGTGATGCGGCGCATGATTTTCAGCATATCCACCTGGGACTCAGGATTACGTCCCATTTTAATCATCCAGCCATACGCCAGACGATCGGCCTCTTCCTCATGGGTTCTGCTGTAATGCAGGTTGACCGCCTGCCCGGCGGCAAGTGACCCCATCAGCAACGCCTGACTGAGAGCCCCGGCACCAATTGCCAGACCGGCCACGGCGAGAAGCGTTGTGGCAATACTCACCTTTTTTCCCTGATCAATACCCGTGGCAATATGCCGTGAAACCACATGTCCGATCTCATGAGCAAGAACAGAGACCAGCTCATCTTCATCATCCATTTTCTCGATGAGCCCGGAAAAGAAAAACACAAGACCTGCGGGTGCAGCAAAGGCATTAAACTGCGATGATTTCACCACATAGAAATGGTAATCAAAGTACTGCACCCCGGCAACATCCAGAACCTGGTTGCCAAGTTTGTTGATATACTGCGATATATCAGGATCATCCAGAAGGGGAAATGTAAGACGCACCTGAAAAAGGATTTTCTCACCCAGCTCTCTTTCTTCACCCACGGTGAGGGCAAAGCTCTTCTGAACGCCGGTGCTCGTAAAGAGCATAACTGCAGTGAGAAAAACAGCAAAAACCTTATTGACAGTTTTCAGCATGGTGACGTCTTATTGCTCCTGCTTTAAAACATGCAGCATTCTTTTCATTCCCCCGGAAGTATCCACACGCGGACTATAGCCAAAATCTGTTTTTGCCTTGTCATTTGAAAAATAATGGGATTTCGCAAGCTGCTCGGCGAGAAAACGGGTCATCTTCGGCTCCTGCTGTTTTCGTGCCAGCCGGTACAGCCCTTCCAGCACTGTCCCTGCAAAGTAGGCAAGTCTGAACGACACACGGGATTCCACCTTCGGTACATCCATCGCCGCAAACAACTCATTAATCCACTGCCACAGGTTCACCGGTTCTCCCTGACTGATAAAGTAGGCATTCCCTGCTGCTGTACCGCTTGTTTCAAGATTGAGTGCTGCAAGCAGATGTGCCTCTGCAACATTTTCAACATAACTGATGTCCACAAGATTTGTTCCATCCCCAACCTGTTTCAACTGTTTTTTTCTGCCACGCTCCAGGAGACGGGGAATCAGATGCGGATCTCCGGGTCCCCAGACCAGATGGGGACGAATGGCACAGGTAAGCAGCTCTTTGCACGATGCTTCAAGGATCAGCTTCTCGGCAATCACCTTGCTTTTTGCATAATGACAGAGGAAATGATCTGCATAGGGCAGTGTTTCATCACCGTTTTCTATATCCTCTCCATTAAATACCACCGACGGAGTAGAGGTGTAAACAAGACGGGGAACTCTGTTTTCCCGGCAGGCGGCAAGCACATTTTCTGTCCCCAGGATATTCACACGATAATAGTCATCCCAATCTCCCCATATCCCGGCAAGAGCCGCCACATGAAACACTGTGTCAACATCTTTACAGCATTTATGAAGGAAGGCAGCATCACAGATATCCCCCTGACAGGTTTTCGCCCCCAGAGCCTCCATTTCAGGATATCGATTACGACCAAGAACCAGACACTGAATATCCTGTGCCAGCAGTTGCCTGACAATATGGCTGCCCACAAAGCCGCCGCCACCTGTGACAAGGACACGCCTCACAGCCTGCCCTCCAGCTCGGAAACAGCCCAGACACTTAACTTTTCGCGAAATATTTTAGCGTTATGCCGGATATCAACAGGAAAATCCGGATGGATTAGAAAGTGGTCGATATCACGAGTCAGCTCACTTTCGGCGGCAAGCATCTTCACCTGAGCCAGCAGAGTCTCTCGGTCCGCTGCAGATTCCTTTTCCGGTTCAACAATCAGCACAGGGACAGAGTACTGCCCTTCCACCGCCGGCACAGCCACAAGGGCAGAACGAAAAACATCTTTATGCACATTTACTATGGCCTCGCAGGGGATGGTGTAATACGTTTTCTCTTTTGCAACGACCCTGTGTGCCCGGCGTCCGCAAAACCAGAGTCGTCCGTCATCATCAAGGTAGCCCACATCTCCCATCCTGTGCCAGAACGTGCTGCCGTCGGCAATCTTTGCCATTTTGTTTTCTTCGGCATTGTTCTCATAGCCCTTTGTGACCACATCGCCCTTGACTATAATCTCACCAATTTCATTAACCGGCAGACAGGCAGAACTGTCAAATGTTTCAATAACCCGGTCACTGACAGGCAGGATTGCGATTGTAATTCCCGGCAGCGCCCTGCCCACACATGTTCCTTTACCGATGCGGCTAAGCGGCCAGGTTTTTTCAACAATCTCCCTCCCCTCAATGGAGACAATGGGCAGACTCTCAGTGGCACCGTAAGGGGTATGTATTTTTGCATCACTGCAAAGAGCGGACTGCATCCTGGAGATCAGCTCGCCTGAAACCGGAGCACCGGCCATCAACACTTTTTTCAGTTTATCAAGTTTTATGGAGTTTGCAGAACAGTAGGAGGCGATCACATTCCAGATGGCAGGTGAACCAAAGGAATAGCTGACATCATATTGTACAAGGGAGTCAACAAATTTAGCAGGATCAACCTGGGCAGGACGGGTGGGATCCATATCCGGAATCACCGCCTTTGCCCCAAGGGCAGTGGAAAAAAGAGCAAACAAGGGAAACGCCGGCTGATCTGTCTGACCGGGTCCTATCCCGTAATAATCACGAATAAGGCGAAGCTGGGCATGGAAGATTCCATGTTCGTAACGCACTCCCTTGGGCGGACCGGTGGAACCTGTGGTGAAAATAATAGCGGCAAGATCATCCCGGTCTGCTGCAAAGGCAGGAAAAGCCCCAAACTCCCCTGTGCCTTGCCGGCAGAGATCTTTACCAAACAGTCCCGGTGAGAAACCGCAGCAAAAACACTTTTTCACACTTTTAAAAGGTTTTGGGAAAATCCAGCGAAAGAGATGGGCGGCAGGAATTCCGATAAAGACCTCGGGACGCACACCTTCTATGCAGCGAAGCAGATTCCTGTATCCCATTCCGGGATCAATCAGGATGACAGGTGCTCCAATCTTGAAAAGAGCAAAGGTGATGCAGATAAAATCAGCAGAAGGACGAACCATCAGCATGACCCGCTCTCCCGGTTTTACTCCCTTCCGACTGAGGATATGGGCAACAGCGTCGGCACGCTGATTAAGCTCGGCAAAGCTGAGGGTCTTCCCGGTCGCCGCTTCTATCAGCCCCGGCTTACTCCCAAGCTCAAGGGCCCTTTGGGCAAGGGTCTCTGCGATATTAACACTCACCTGTCACCTCGCATCTATTTGGAAGGAGCAAAAAAGGAGTCTGCAAGCGGAGCAATGGTATCAAAGGAATCTTCCAGAACATAATGTCCGCTGTCAGCAAGATAATGCTGTTGGGCATGGGGAAAACGCTGACACCACTCTTTGTAGAAATGATCATTAAAACAGAAATCCTTTCCTCCCCAGCAGATCATCATGGGTAACGAGCGCTCTGCAAATACTTCCAGTCCCTCTTCCACCTGTACAAGGGTCGCATAGGAAGGGTGGGACCTGGAAAGGGGAATATCCCGGACAAAGGCGGCAACTGCCACACGATTTTTCCAGGAATCGTAGGGGGCAGTATAACTCCTTGCCACATCCGCTTCCATCTTCCTGGTCACAGCCATGCTAATCGCCGGTGCGGCAAACCCGTTCAGTCCCCGCACAATAAGAGGACCCACAAACGGCCAGCCACAGATACGGATGCGAAAGGGAATACGCAGGGAACGAAAGGCTGCGGTATTCAACACAAGTGCCCGGTCCAGACCATCGGGATTCCTGCCGGCAGCACCAAATCCGATGGCTCCCCCCCAATCGTGTACCACAAGGGAATAGTGAGTAATATCCAGGTGCTGCAAGAGAGAATCCAGATTATCAATATGATTTTGCAGACAATAGTTATAGTCCTGCGGCTTATCCGAGAGCCCGCAACCGAGATGATCGGGCACAATCACCCGGTGTGTGGATGCAAGAAGAGCTATCAGACGGCGATAGTAAAAAGACCAGGTGGGATTCCCATGCACCATGACAATCACAGGACCGCTCCCCTCATCAATATAATGCAGCCTGTGTGATCCTATGGTGTGAAAATGTGATTGAAACGGATAGTCTGGATACATGGATGTATTTCCCGTGGGCTCATTATGAATATGAAGGAATCAGGTAACTGAACAGTCACGTTCCGTGCTTTATTAACCTTTTCTACACTTACGTTGAATGGTTACGGAATCAGTGGCATAAAAATACACCAGCAGACCTGCTTGTCAAGTTCTGCCGTTCATCGGCGATCAGCAGAGAGCAGGCTATTCTCCTTGGCTCGCAAAAATATTTCCAGTATAGTATGCAGAGTCTCTTCCCACAACCATTCAAAGGCTTTCATAAAGACAATGCTTCTTGACATCAACAAACTGAACCTCAGCTTCGAGATCGACACCGGTCAGGCACAGCCTGTGGAAAAACAGGTCCTCTTTGACGTTTCCCTTGCCGTCGACAATAATCAGACAGTGGCACTCGTCGGAGAATCAGGTTCCGGAAAGTCTGTAACAGCCCTCTCGGTCTTACGGCTTCTTGAAGAATCAAGCCGGATTCACTGCAGCGGCGCCATCCGCTTCAAGGGCAGGGAGATCTTCGCCCTGGACAAAAAAGAACTGCGCACCATTCGCGGCAATCAGGTCGCCATGATCTTCCAGGAACCCATGACCTCGCTGAACCCTGTTTACACGGTGGGAAATCAGCTGATGGAACCCCTTCTTCTACATCGCAGCATGAGCAGGACAGAGGCAAAAAAAGAGGCGATTGCCCTCCTCGATAAAACAGGGATAAAAGATCCGGCAGACAGGATCAATGTCTTTCCCCATCAGCTCTCAGGCGGACAGAGGCAGCGGGTGATGATCGCCATGGCACTTGCCTGCAGACCGTCGCTGCTGATCGCCGACGAACCGACAACAGCCCTTGACGTCACCATTCAGGCACAGATCCTTGAGCTTATTAAGGATCTGCAGAAAGAATTCGGCATGGCACTGCTTCTTATCACCCACGATCTTGCCATGGTGAGGAAAATTGCCGACCATGTACATATAATGCAGAATGGAAGGATTGTTGAACACGGTACAACAGAATCTATTTTTACTGCCCCAAAAGACCCATACACCATTCACCTGATGGAATCCGTACCGAAGGCAATCCATGCCGTACGACCGGCAGCCCCTCCCCTGCTGCAGCTGAAAGATCTGAACTGTCACTTTCAGCTTAAACAGGGATGGAAAGGATTCATGCGTCCCCGGATCAAAACCATACGAGCCGTTGATAATGTGACCCTGTCCATCGCCAAAGGCTCAACCTGCGGCCTGGTTGGGGAATCCGGCTCCGGTAAATCAACCCTAGGCATGGCAGTCCTGAAGCTTGTAAAAAGCAGCGGACAGATCAGCTACAGGGGACAAGACCTGCAGCCCCTTTCCACCAAAGAGATGCGCCCTCTGCGCAGGAATCTGCAGGTTGTCTTCCAGGACCCGTTCTCCTCCCTTTCCCCCCGACTCACCATCGGCCAGATCGTGGAGGAAGGCATGCGGGTGCACGGTATCGGCAGCAACAAAAGTGACCGGCGGCAGCTGGTTGCCGAGACCCTTACAGAAGTGGGCCTTGAAGCCGATGCCATACAGCGCTACCCCCATGAATTCTCAGGGGGGCAGCGGCAGCGTATAGCCATCGCCCGCTCCATTGTCCTGCGCCCGGATTTTCTCATCCTGGATGAGCCCACATCCGCCCTCGACATGACCATTCAAAAACAGGTGATTGATCTGTTAAAAGCCCTGCAGCACAAGTATAACATCACCTATCTCTTTATCTCCCACGACCTGCGGACTATCCGTGCCATCGCCGACCAGGTTGCCGTCATGCAGAACGGCTGCATCGTCGAATCCGGTCCTGCAGACAAACTTTTCAAAAGCCCCCGGCACAGTTATACCAAACGTCTCTTTGATGCCGCCCTGAAAGCCCATTGAGCCTCAGACGCTTTTCTTATCCCCTTTAATATCATCAGCAAAAAGCGAAATCCCCCGCTCCATCGCACAAAAATCTCCGCACATCGTGCAGGTGGCACTATTTTCCGGTGTCCGTGATTTCCTCACTGCCCGTGCTTTTTCCGGAAACATAAGCAGATCAAAATGCTCCTCCCAATTGGTATCACGGCGGCTGAGAGCCACCTTTTTTTCATGTTCCCTGCGTTCCGGATACTTGGCGATATCACCTATTCTTGCAGCCAGTCGCGTTGCCCGCACCCCTTCCCGCACATCATCCACGTTGGGAAGGGCAAGATGCTCCGCGGGGGTAATGTAACAGATAAGATCAGCTCCGTATCTCGCTGAACTTGCAGCCCCGATTGCAGATGTTATATGATCGTAGCCTGCACCGGAATCCAGGGGCAGCGGTCCAAGGACATAATAAGGTGCACCGCCGCTCATCCGTTTTTCAAGCATGATATTTCCCTCAATTTCATCCAGGGGAACATGTCCGGGCCCTTCAACCATCATCTGGCAGCCCATATCTCGACCGATTTCAGCAAGCTCACAGTTAATCACCATCTCTGCCATCTGGGCACGATCATGACTATCGTGAATTGCGCCCGCACGGATACCGTTCCCTAAGGAGAGCACGGCATCATATTTTTTCATCAATGCACATACCCTGTCAAACTGTTCATACAGCGGGTTCTCACAATTGTTATACTCCATCCATGAGACCATAAATGTGCCGCCTTTTGAAACCAGCCCGCCGTAACGATATCCCTGCTTACGCAGCCGTTCGATGGAAAAACGATTGATCCCGCAGTGAATCGCCATAAAGGAGATACCGTCATCGAGCTGTCGCTCTATCAGTTCAAAAAGATATTCACTGTCCAGTTTATTGGGATTTTTATATTCCCTGCCCGCCTCCGAAAATGCCTGATAGAGCGGCACATTACCAATCGGCAGGGAACAGCAGTCCAAGATCTCCCTGCGCACAGCATCAAGATTACCGCCTGTGGATAGTTCCATCAGGGTGTCCGCCTGTTCTTCTTCAGCTGTTCTCGCCTTTTCTTTTTCAAGATCCAGATTTTTGATATCTGAGGACGTTCCTATGGAGGCATTCACCTTTGTCCGCAGCCCGAAACCAATCCCCGTAATCTTCTGATTTTTTCGTCCGGGATGCACAGGAATCACGATTCGTCCCTCTGCCACACGGTCGCGAATCCAGATATCCTCAAGACCTTCCTGTACCGCTACCGTTTTCATTGCCTCTGTAATGACTCCCTTCCGGGCAAGCTCCAACTGTGTTTCCATATTCCACTCCACTTCCTTACATAGATAGTAACAAAAAACCGCAGGGCATAAAAAAAGTCCGTACTGCATCAAAAGATACAGTACGGACTTGTGCGGACAAATGAATCCATCTTTCACAGGCAGGTCTTCTGACTCTGCGGTTCATCCTCCGATCATGCCTTCCCGGAAATTTCAGAGAAATCTCCAGTGGCGTCCCTTTGATCTTCGTCCCCGCTTACAGCGTTGGCCCAACGTTACGGTTTTGCACCGTATTCCCTTTTCACTGCCACCCGGCAGCACCTGAAAAAGTATTTGTGCCTGTTTACTCTAAAACAGGAAATCTGTAAAGGGTAAGGAGCCTGGTGATTCATGGTATTTTCCAGAATCAGTCAAAGGCCTGCTCCGTCTTCCATTCTTTCCATACCTTTCCTACAAGATCAATCCCCGGTTTGAGGGTCGCTTTTCCTGGCCGCCATCCGGAAGGTGTGGCTTCTCCGCCCTTCGTTTCCCGTACCAGCTGGAATGCCTGTAGCTGACGAAAGGTTTCGTTGACATTGCGGCCAACTGGTGGCGTGAGTACCTCATAGCCCTGGACTACCCCGTCAGGATCAATGATAAAGCGACCGCGTGCCTCGACACCTGCATCTTCATCATAAACGCCATAGACGGTGCCTACTTTGCCGCCTGCATCGGAAAGCATTGGAAAAGGGACGCCACCGTCCACCATTTTACTCAGTTCATCTTCATCCCACATCTTGTGGGTAAACATGGAGTCAATGGACATGGAGAGAACTTCTACACCTAATTTCTGGAGCTCAGGGTATTTTTCAGCGACCGCTGAAATTTCAGTTGCTCAGACAAAGGTGAAATCACCCGGATAAAAACAGAGTAAAACCCATTTCCCCAGGTAATCGGAAAGTTTGGTGTTGATAAATTCTCCCTTATGAAAACCCGGGGCAGTGAAGTCCGGGGCTTTTTGACTGACTTTAATCATGGAAAGCTCCTTTTTTTCTGGTTGTTGTTTGTCTGCTGTTTTGCTGTCCGGTTCTTCACCAACCGGTCCTCCGGTGGGTCTGGCACATCCTATAGCTGCTTCTTCAGGCATGGATAGCTCCTTTTCCAGGGGTTGGCAGTTTGGATGACGGTGAAATCATCCGTTTTTACTGTTACTTTTGCAGTATACAGGCATATTGTAACTGATTACCAGTACTATTGGTACCTTGTGCATTCTTTTCTTGTTTTTGGCAAAAGAATTTGCTGAGGGAGTGCCGGGGGGAATGCCGGGTAGAGTAGGGCACTGATTCAACAGGTCTCTTCCGGCTCTTTATTGACGCCTTGCCGCACGCGGCTACTACGTGTTCCAAAAGTCCTTTCATCATCAATGCCCCTTCATCAAACCGTGCGTACGGTTTTCCCGTACACGGCTTTCCGATGTCCTTCAAACCTAGAGAAAGCTTTGATGCTGGCAAAACGGCAACTTTCAGAGTTGGTATGGGATGCTGTCACTCTGGAAGGCATCAACTTTACTCTTCCTGAGATTCAGACAC